>NZ_JBQQCB010000108.1:0-37454 GCF_052246675.1 Nonomuraea sp. KM90
CCACCCGCTCGGACCTGCTGGCCCGCCTCGGCCGCACCGCCGATGCCATCGCCGCCTACGACGAGGCCATCACCCTGGCCACCAACGACACCGAACGAACCTTCCTGCGGACACGACGGGCACGCCTGACCCCGGACACCTGATCGGACCCCGGGAAGCCTGCTCCCTCTCGTGCGAGTGCGGCGGTCCGGTCGAACCGGACGACGAGAAAGGAATCGAGATCATGAAGCTCACCACCATCACGAACGACCCGATCACCGCGATGCCCGGCCACCAGGCGGAACCTCCGAACGGCGAGGGGATCCGCCCGCAGGTGGGCGAGGCCGGAGACGAGATGACAAGGAGCGTGCACACCGTGGACCAGGAGAGCGTGAGCGCCACCCTGACCGTCGCCGTGCCCGTCACAAGGGTGTTCGCGGTGCTGGCGGACCCGACGACCCATGCGGCGATCGATGGCACCGGCTGGGTTCAGGAAGCCGTCAACCAGGCGCCGCTCACCGAGGTGGGGCAGATCTTCCGGATGGACATGTATCACGACAACCATCCAGAGCGTGGCTACCAGGTGGTCAACAAGGTCCAGGTGCTCGACCCGCCGCGCGCCATCGGCTGGCTGACAGGGTACGAGAAGGACGACGGCGGGCTGGAGTTCGGCGGCTGGATCTGGCGGTACGACCTCGCACCGCTCGGTCCGTCCGAGACCGGGGTCACGCTCACCTACGACTGGTCGGCGGTGCCGCAGTTCAGACGGGAGTACATCCAGTTCCCGCCGTTCGGCCCCGAGCATCTCATCAACTCGCTGCACCACCTGGCCGAGCTCGCCGCGCCGCCGTCCCAGGCCTGAACGTTCCGCCTGGAGGCCGCCATGCCGTCCTCGACGGTGAGGGGTGTTCCCTCTCGTCCGCGCCAATCCCTGGGGCAACGCGTCGGGGCCGGTGACGTCCTCGGGAGCCGCCGGCCGGCGTCAGTCAGCCCGCAGGAGGGTGTGCAACCCGGCGGTGTCGAGGATGTGGGCGCGTGTGGGAAGGACCTGGTGGAGCAGGACGTCGTGCGTTTCGGGGTCAGGGTCGGCGACGCCGTCGGCCAGGACGTGGACCCGGTGGTCGCGGTCGGGTCGGTGGTGGACAGGCCGCCGTAACGGGTCTTACGTACGAGGATGTCGCCGTCCTGGGGAGCGAGACGTTCGTGGACAGCGGTGTCAGGGTCCGCGTGGTGCATGAGACGGTGCTGGGCGATCGGTGCGAACGACCTGTTGGTGGCCGGGATCGGGGCCCAGTCGGCCTCGGTGAAGCCGACCCGGACATAGGCGACGGTGCCGCCTCGGGCCCGAACGTCGGAGATGACCTTTTCCATGCGTCCCAGCAGGGCATCCCTGTCGCCTTCGGGGAGCAGCGCGAGGATCGCGGGCTGAAAGTCCATGACGAGCAGGGCGGTGTGCGCGGGATCGAGCGCGGGGGCGGTGCTCATGCGAGTGGTTGCCTTTCCGGCGGCGCCTGGTCGGCGTTCTCGGGTCGGGACGTACGGTCGTGTCGAGGGAGGAGGAGCGAGGTCGCCAGGAGGAGGACACCGGCGATCGCGATCGCGGTGCGGGGACCGGTGAGCCCGGCCAGCAGGCCCCACACGCCGGTCATGGCCGCGATGGTCGCCTTACTGGTGATCGACCAGGCAGCCAGCGTGCGGGCGACCCGGTCCGGCGGGAGCTGTTCGAGCCGGTAGGTAGCGAGAACCGGGTTGAACACGCCCATGCAGGTGATCAGCCCGAGTTCGACGGCGATGACGAGGAAGAGCCCGGTGGGGCCAGGATGGACAAAGGCCAGACCGAGTGACCAGCACGCGCGCAGCGTCCCGGCGGTGAGCATGACCTTGTGCCGCCCGAACCGGGCGAGGAGCGGGCGGGCCAGCCGCGAGCCGATCAGGCCGCCGATGCAGGGGACGCCGAAGGCGAGGCCGTACTGCCAGGGCGCGAACCCGAGGTCGCCGAGCATGAGGACGGCGAGCAACGGCGAGGCTGCCATGATCAGGCCGCTGACCAGGACAGTGTTGAAGAACAGCGGGCGCAGCGCCGGGCTGGCGAGGATGTACCGCCATCCCTCCAGCAGGTCTCCGGCTACGAAACGGGACGGTGTGGCGGTTCGCGCCGGACGTGGCTCCCGGCCGCCGATGGCGCGGATCCCCACGGCCGAGAGGAGGAAGCTGACCGCGTTGGCCGCCACGCTCGTCACCGGGCCCACCAGCCCGATCGCGGCGGTGCCGAGCGGCGGCCCGAGCGCGGTGGCGGTCCAGGTCGTGGCCTCGAACCGGCCGTTCGCGACGAGCAGGTCCTCCGGCCGTACGAGCGCCTTCAGACATGCTCCGCCCGCAGCGGTGAAGGCGATGTCGGCCGCGCCGACAACGACCGCCACGACCAGGAGGTGGGCGAAGCTCAACCAGCCGAGCACGTGGGCGGCGGGAACGCTCATCAGCGCCGCGAACCGGATCAGGTCCATCGCGATCATCACCGGCCGTTTGCGCCGGAACTCCACCCACGGCCCGAGCGGCACCGCGACCACCGCCCCGACCGCGAGCCCCGCGGCGGCCAGAACCGACACCTCGGTGGGCCCCGCGTCCAGCGCGAGAATCGCGATCAGGGCGAACGCGTCGAACGCGAGCCATGTGCCGAATGTGCTGACCGCGTACGCGGCCCAGAGCCACCTGAACCGCCGCCCCAGCGACCTTCCCAAAGCGCACCCCGCCATCTCTACGAAACAACCAGCCGTTGACTTGGGAGATCAAAGCGCGCAGCCGACAGGCCGGTCAAACAACCGACCGGCCGACGGTGCACAACTCAGAGTTGTGCCCTAAGGTCGGTCGGTGTGGATCTCGATGCTGTGCGTACGTTCGTCGCCGTCGTGGACACCGGCCAGTTCCAGGACGCCGCCGCGGATCTGTCGATCACCCAGCAGGCCGTCTCCAAGCGCATCGCCGGGCTGGAGAAGGACCTCGCCGTGCGGCTGTTCACCCGCACGGCGCGCGGGGCCCGGCTCACCATCGACGGGCAGGCGTTCCTGCCCCACGCGCGCGAGCTGCTGCGCGTCGCCGAGCGCGCGGTCGCGTCCGTGCTCCCCGGCAGCCGTCCGCTGCGCGTCGACGTGATCGCCTCGCGCAGCGCGGCCTCCGGCCTGATGCGCGCCTTCCACCGCGCGCACCCCGAGATCGAGCTCGACGTGGTGATGCTGTTCGATGTCGAGACGGCCGTCGCCGCCATCCGGTCCGGTGCGATCGACGTGTCCTTCCGCGCCGTCGGCGTGCCCGGCCGGGCCCTGCCCGAGGACGTCGAGTCCGTCCGGGTGCTCGACGAGGCGCTCCAGCTCCTCACCGGGCCCGCCCACGCGCTGGCCGGAGCCCGGTCGGTGACCGTCGCTCAGCTCGCCGGGCACCGGATCTGGATGCCCGGCATCGTCCCCGGCACCGAGTGGGCCGCCTACTACGACGATCTCGTCGCCGAGTTCGGCCTCACCATCGAGGCGACGGGCCCCAACTTCGGCTCCGACGCGCTCCTCGACACCATCGCCGACACCCCGGCCCTGGCCACTTTCATGGGCAGGGAGACCCGCCTGGTCTGGCCCACCGGCCACGGCCTGCGCCGCATCCCGGTGACCGACCCGACGCCCGTCTACCCGCACTCCCTGCTGTGGCGCCGCGACAACCCCCACCCAGCGCTGGCCACCCTCCGCGCCCACCTCGCCACCGCCGCGGCCGGCCACGACGCCGCCGGGACGTGGACGCCGGGCTGGGTGCTTCCACGCTGAAACGCCCGTCAGAGCTGAAACGCCGTCAGAGCCGAAACGCCGTCAAATTCGTGGCGCCCCGGTCGGCTACCTACTGGGCACCGGCACACCGTTTCCGCCCCAGGCGCATCGTTGTTCAGTTGTTCAGAGTTGTCAGGCCATGCTGCGAAGGGGTGTCGGACAACCCCTGCCCCCCTATAACAGGTCGTGCAGGCAGGACCGCTCGCCAACGTCGAGCGAGCGACGCATCGGCCTGACGCGGCGCCGGCCCGGCTTCCGGGCTGACCGTCCCTCTCCGAACCGACCTACGGAAAGGTCACGACATGCGATCTCGTACCAGAAGCACCGACCGTATCGGGGGAACCATGGTCAGACGAGCGAGCCGGCGGATCGCCACACTCGCGGCGCTGACTGTCCTGTCCGTGGTGGGCGCGCTGCAGGTCAGCACCGCGCCCGTGATGGCGGGCCAAGCCCTCGGCCCCGTCACGTTCCAGGTGAGCGCGGGGCAGTTCATGTGCCTCGACGCGGCCGCCGACCAGATGCGCAACGGCGGCAAGATCCAGCTGTGGACCTGCAACGGCCAGCCCCAGCAGATCTGGTACGTCGAGGCCAACGGCGTGATGCGGAACGGCCGGAACCTCAACTTCTGCCTGGAGGCGCACGGCCAGCAGATCCGCAACGGCGGCACCGTCCAGCTGTGGACCTGCAACTACTCGTCGTGGCAGCGGTGGTACGAGGGCCCCTCGCTGAGCCGGCAGAACGGGCAGAACCGCAGCCTGTGCCTGGACGCGAAGGCACAGGAGATCCGCAACGGCGGCCGCATTCAGCTCTGGACGTGCAACGGCCAGCCACAGCAGAGATGGACCCCACTCGAGGCCTTCTAGCCTGAACCGTCCTGGTTTGCCGGCCTCTGCGGGCACGCAGGCCTGGCCGCCGGGGGACGGCGCGACGTGGCACCGGTGGCGTCCGGGACGGTGTGCGCGTCACCGGCCGCGAGCCTGCCGGAGCGCGTCGCCGAGCGCCTCGGTGCTGGTCACACCGACGATCAGCGCGCCGTCCTCGAAGACGAACCTCGGCACGGTGGTGACGCCGTCCCGCCGTGCCGCGGCCACCTGCTCACGTACCTCGGCGACCCCCTCCTCGGTGGCGAGAAAGTCCCGCACCCGGTCGCCGTCCAGGCCGGCCCGCTCGGCCAGCTCGGTGAGCCGCGCGTGGTCGGCGACGTTCACGCCGTCGCGGAAGTACGCGTCGAAGAGGGCGGTCGCCAGCGCGGCCTGCACCGCGGCGCCGCGCTCGCGCAGGGCGAGCCACAGCAGCCGGTGCGCGGTCAAGGTGTTGACCGCCATCGCACGGTCGAACCGGTACTCGATCCCTTCGCCGGCACCGACCCGTGCCATCTCCGTGACCATCGCCTCGGCCTGGTCCGGACCGAACATCTCGACCACCGTGTCCATCAGTGGCCGGGGCTCCTCGGACGCGTCGGGAAGGAGCTGGTACGGACGATGGACGAGCTCGACGTCCGGCTCAGCACCGGCCGCGGCCACCGCGCGGTGGAACTGGTGCGTGCCGAGGCGGCACCACGGGCACGCGATGTCGCCGTACACCTCTACTTTCATCCTGGGTCCCTTCCTCTGTGGGGTAGCGGGCGGATCACGCCGGCCCGGGCCGGGGACCGGCGCTCGCGGTGGGTGCCCGCAGCACTCGGAGGGCACGGGACCATGCGAGGACTTCGTCCAGCATGGAGATCAGGGCGGTTTCCTGGCGTTCGCCGGGGGCGCAGACGCCGGCCCGGGAGTCGGTGAAGTCGAAGTCGAAGTACGGGTTGATCGCGACCTGGGCGTGTACGTCGGCGACTTTGATCTCGCCCATGGTCTGCCGTAGTTGTTCGGCGGCGCGGGTCCCGCCGTAGACCCCGTAGCTGACGATCCCGGCTGCCTTGTCGTTCCATTCCGCGTACAGGTAGTCGATGGCGTTCTTCAGCGCGGCGGGGACGGCGCTGTTGTACTCCGGGGTGACGAACACGAACCCGTCGAACCTGCCGATCGTGGCCGCCCACCGCTTGGTGTGCGCCTTCTGGTAGGCGCCGATGACCGCGGGCGCGGGCTCGTCCAGCAACGGCAGCCCGTAGTCGGCTATGTCGACGAGTTCGAGGCCGGCCTCCCCCGCCTTGACGGCAGGGTGCCGGCCGGCGGCCTCGGCGACCCACCGGGCCACGTCCTCCACGCGGCGCCCGGGGCGGGTGCTGCCCAGAATGATCGCGATCTGGATCATGGGCCTCCTCCTTGGGTTCTGTCTCGGTCGGGGCATGGACTCTTGCTCGCCGCCAGGTTGGTGCCGGCGTGGCCACCGATGACGAGCGCCTCATGATCGGGGCCGCGAAGCACCTTCCGACCGGAGGGACGTGCGGCGCACCGTCCGGGCCGACGGCCGCCCGAGGAGCCCGCGCAGCGGCCCCGCTTCAGGAATGCGCTCATGCTGCGAGCATCCCGGCACTGGGCGTGTCCGGGCCAGGCTGCCGTTTTCCTAGCCCTGGCAGGGCCAGGCTCGCCGTGAATACAATCGCGGTTGATGACGGAGACAGAGCTGGGCGCGTTCCTGCGCGCGCACCGCGAGGCGGTCCCGCCGGCCGCGGTCGGGCTCCCGAACGGGAACCGGCGCCGCACGCCCGGGCTGCGCCGGGCCGAGCTGGCCACGCTCGCCGGCGTCAGCGTGGATTACCTCACCCGGCTGGAGCAGGGGCGCGACCGCAGCCCGTCCACCCAGGTGCTCGCCGCGCTCTCGGAGACATTGGGTCTGTCCCGAGACGAGCGGATCCACCTGTACCGCCTGGCGAAGACCGCCGGCGGCGGCGTGTGCGACGGTGCCGCCGCGACGCGGGTCCGGACGGTGCGTACGACCGTGCAGGCGCTGCTGGACCGGCTCGAGCCCGCCCCGGCGCTGGTCGCCAACCCGCCCGGCGACCTGCTCGCGTGGACGGCCGGGTTCGCGCGGCTCGCCGGCCCGACCGGGCTGCTGGAGGCCGACCCGCCGAACCTCATCCGGTACGTGTTCACCGACCCGCGGGCGCACGATGCCCACCCGGACTGGGACGCGGTCGCCGGCGAGCGGGCCGCCGCGCTGCGGGCCGCGGCCGCGCTCGGCGACCCGCACGCGGCGCTGCTGGCCGAGGAGCTGACGATCATCGCCGCCGCCCGCTTCCGCGACCGGTTCGAGGGTTCGGCCGCGCTGCCCACGCGCTCCGGCGTCGAGCGGTGGGCGCACCCGGCGGTGGGAGAGCTGCGGCTGGCGTACGAGAGCCTGGAGCTGCCCGACCCCGACGAGCAGCGGCTGGTCGTCTACCTCGCCTCCGACGAGACCACCGCCGCCGCCCTCGACCGCCTCACCGACCATCACCCTGCCGCCTCCTAGCAGGTTGACGGTATGAGCCCAGCGCTCGCGCCGCAGACGGCGGTGGTGCTGCTGCTCACCCTCGGTCATCTCACCCGTGGCGTGGGGCACGGAACCATGCACGCCTTCCAGGCCCCGGTCTGACACCGGCTCGGGCTGGTGACAGATCGGCGATCACCCGGTTGACTCGTACGGGGAGCCCGACCGAGGAGGCGCTGTGATCAACACCGTGTTCGATCAGGACTACCTGCGAGACCCGCACGCGGCCTACGCCAGGCTGCGCCGCGAGGCTCCGGTCACGCTGACGGCCACGCCCCAGGGGGTCAAGGTGTGGCTGGTCACTCGCTACGAGGACGTCAAGGCCGCGATGACCGACCCGCGCATCAGCAAGGACTTCACCGCCAACCCGGAGGTGATCAAGGCGAACGAGCTGGCGGGCGGCGACAGCAGCGGGGCCGCCGCGGTCACCCCCGACAACATGCTGTTCTCCGACCCTCCTGATCACGAACGACTGCGCCGCATCGTCGTCAAGGCCTTCACCGCGGGGCGGATCCGGGCCCTGCGCCCGCGGATCGAGGAGATCAGCTCCGGGCTGCTCGACCTGCTGGAGCCCGAGTTCGATCTGCTCAAGGACTACGCCGTGGCACTGCCCGCCATGGTGGTCGGCGAGCTGCTCGGCGTGCCGGAGGCCGACTGGCCGAAGATGATCCGCCTGTCCAGCACCACGATCGAAGGCTCCGCCCGCGATCCGCGGGAGGTGGTCGCGGCCGCCGAGGAGACGCTGGCGTACCTGGGCGACCTGTGCGCGGCCAAGCGGGCGGACCCGGCGGCCGACGACCTCATCAGCGCCATGGTGCGGGTGCACGACGAAGGCGGCAGGATGAGCCAGGCCGAGCTCGTCGACACCGCCTGGCTGCTGCTCGTGGCCGGCCACGAGACCACGGTCCACCTGATCGGCAACGGCATGCGTGCGCTGCTCACCCATCCCGACCAGCTCGCCCTGCTGCGCGCCGACCCCACGCTGATCCCCGGCGCGGTCGAGGAGTTCCTGCGCTATGACGGGCCGCTGAGCACCTCCACCCTCCGCTTCACCACCGGGCCCGTGACCATCGGCGGCACGGACATCCCCGCCGGTGAGCTGATCCTGGTCTCCCTGCTGTCCGCCAACCGCGACTCCGCCCAGTACGAGCAGCCGGACCGGCTCGACATCGGCAGGGCGCCGAGCCCGCATCTGGCCTTCGGCCACGGCATCCACTACTGCCTGGGCGCGCCGCTGGCCCGCGTGGAAGGCGAGGTCGCCTTCAGCCACCTGCTGCGGCGGTTCCCCGCGATCGAGCTCGCGGTGCCCGCGGACCGGCTCGAATGGCGTCCCGGCATGCTCATGCACGGCCTGACCTCGCTGCCCGTCCGCGTCACTGCGGACAGCCGTTAGCGGGCTGTCTCCGGTCCGCATTCCGTGGGGCCGGCCATGCGATCAAGGCGGTCAGCGCCCGACCCCCGCGGGCCTCCCCAGCTCGTACGCCTCGATGAACGCCGCCTCCGTCCGCCGGCCGTCACTCGTCAGATAGCCGTCCCAGGCCAGCGTGACGCATACGGCGGCCGGATCGACGGCCGCCAGCGAGGATCGAGCCACCGTAAGATCGGGAGCGGCGATGAAACGGTTGAGTTCCCGTGCCCCGTCCCGCTGAAGAACGATGGTGAACGGCGGGAACCCTCCGGCCGAACCCTGCGCGCTCGACACCGCATGGTTGAGCGCGTCCTCGGCCAGCTCCGCGGCCGCTGTTCCGAGATTCTGGGTCACTTCGGACAGGGACGAACCGTTGTGCGGCATTGCCGAGCATCCTCCGGGTGATCGTGGTCGCTGTAGGGCTACCGCATTTTCCCACCAAGATCATGCCGATCGCTGAACCTTCACTCCCCGAGCTGGAGTTGCGAACGGCGAGGGTACGGACCACCAACGCGAAGCATGCGCTGAATCACGACACGCGACAATTCGGAAGCGCTCAGCTCCCCGCGGGCGGCCGTCCTGACGTGTCGCCGCCGTCGTCGTCCCACTGTGGGTCGTCGATGACGACGCACGGGCCGACGGCGCCGGAGACCAGCAGTGTGGCGAGCTTCCAGGACACCTTTCCGGTTACGGGGGGCTCCTTCTCATCGTCCTGTTCGCCGGCGAACTCCAACACCAACGTCCTGTCCTTACCGATGAGCCGAGGGTTGATGTCCAGCCCGCCCTCCCGCATGGTGACGAGCCCGTCCGCAGGCAGGACGCTCCTTCCTCTGTTCTTCTGGCACTGCTTGCCGGTCTCGAGGTACGTGATGTCCGCTCTGACGCCTGCTTCCCGCAGGTCCTCCTCCAGCCGGTCGGCATCCGTGAACTCGTGGATCTCGACCCCGACCGTGCCGTCGGCGTTCTTGCTCACGGCGTACGCGGGTGACTCCGTCCCCGTCAGCCACGGGGCCGCGAACGCCGCCGCGGCGGCCAGCGCGGCTACCGCGCCCCCGGCGTACAGCCTGCGGGCGATGCGGCGGCGCCGTTCAGCCCGGAAGGTGATCTCGGCCTTGAGGTCCATCAGCAGGTGCTCCTCGTATCTCATCCTGATGCTCCATCCATGACGAAGGGCAGGCTCCGCAATGCCCGGCGAGCGCGATGCAGACGTACCTTGGCGGCCCCCGGCCGGATGCCGAGGGCGAGCGCGGCTTCCGCGACCGTGAGCCGGTCGAGGACGACCAGCTCCAGCACGGCGCGCTCACCGTCCGGCAACCCGGCCATGGCCTCGAGGGCCTGCCTGGCGTGCCGCTCCGCGTCGATGCGCTCCTCAAGCCTGGCGACGTCGTCGGTGTCCAGCGGGCGCCGCCCGCTCACCCGATCGGTCAACCGGTGCCGCTTGAAGGCCCGGCGTCGCTCGGCGGAGATCGTCTTGCGGGCGATCCCGTAGAGCCACGCGATCTCGGTGCCCAGCTCGGCCCGGTACGTGCGGCCTGAGTCGAGCACCGCCACGAACACCTCGGCCACCAGGTCGGCGACGTCGTGCGGGTCGTCGACGCGACGGCTGAGGAATCGGGTGACTGCATCAACATGCCGCCGGTAGAAGGCCTCGAAGGCCACCGGATCCGTGGCAATCGATGCCTGTTTGCGGAGCACCGTTCGTCGATTCACACCCCTGCTTGGTGAGAAGCGGCGGAAGGGTTACATATGTCTTTGCCAAGTTCGGCAGATGATCGCTCTGACGAGGTCATGGGAAGCAAGGTGTCCTTCAGGTCGCCGTGGCCGTCGCGTACTCCGGGCGGCCGGTGGGCCGGTAGACCTGGATCATCACACCGCGCGGGGTGGTCCGGGAGTCGACCAGGTCGAGCGCGGTGTCCGGGCCGGTGTCGGGGAACAGCCGCATGCCCTGGCCGACGACCACGGGGCAGACGAACAGGGTGATCTCGTCGACGAGCCGGTTCTCCAGCAGCCACCGGATCAGGGCTCCGCTGCCGTGCACCTGCAGCTCCCCTTCCTGCTCGGCTTTCAGCTCACCGACGGCCGCCGCGACGTCACCGGAGAGGACGGTCGTGTTCGCCCACCGCGGGTCGGTGAGCGTGGTCGATGCCACGTACTTGGGCCGCGTGTTCAACGCCTCCGCGATGGGGTCGGCGCTCGGGTCGGGCCTGACGCCCCAGGAGCCGGCGAAGATCTCGTAGGTCCGCCGGCCGAACAGGAACGCGTCGGCGCGCTGGTAGACCTCGTTGAGAGACGTCATGGCCTCGTCGTCGAACAGCGGCGCGACCCATCCGCCGCGCTCGAATCCGCCCCTGCGGTCCTCGTCCGGCGCGCCGAGTCCCTGCATCACTCCGTCGACGGTGACCATCGTGACGGTGGTGAGCTTCATGATCGTGGCTCCTTCGAGTGGCGACCGGCCCGTTGCCGGCCTCTCATCTTGGCTACGAACGCGCTCGCCGCCCTTCGACACCACCACAGAAAGAAATCGGAGGACGTACTCACCCCGACCGCGTCCAAGGTGACGAGCGATCCGACGGCATCGGCGAGCCCGTCGTCAGGCACCCTTCCGCAGATCAGAGGGAGATGGGCCCGGCGTGCCGCTTGAAGGCCGGGCCGCCACGCCGATGCCGGACCCGGTCGCGACCCCGGCGCCGGCGTGCGCCGGACCGGGCCGGGCCGGCATGGGAGACCTCAGTGGCCGCCCCGCCGACCGTTCACAACGATGGAGTCAGTCGCCTGCGGAACGGGACGCGGGCCTGCGCAGCAGCCACTGCCCGAACGTACGACGCGGGGGCCGCACCACCACGCGGCCGTGGACCTTCTGACCGACCAGCTCCACTCGCAGAATGACCGGCGTATCAGGATCCGTCGAACTCTGCCGGTACGTGACCCTGCTGTGAACCATCTGCAGACCATCGGTATCGACCACGATGCCCGGCCTCGTGACCAGCGTCAGCGTCTTGCCCGTCATGTCCACGTCGATCCGCAAGGTGTCGTGCGTGATCACTGCGTCGGTGAAGTCGAGCGTCACCTCGCAGAACGTCACCGCCAGCTCCATCCTCCGCGGCACCACCCAGCGCCCCACGCGCTCGACCGCGCCGCTGTGGACTCGTTCGATCCGAACGATGTCCTTGACCTCTGCTCCGGTCGCCCCGACCGTAGCCGGTACGGGCGGCAGGTCAGCGGTGAGCACGGTCAGTTCGCTCAGGGTCCGCGCCGACAGGGCGGCTTCCAGGCGCTCGTCCAACTCCTCCGCGGTCAGCAGGCCGTCCCCCGCCGCGATGCGCAGCACATCCACCACCCGGTCCCGGTCCGCATGAGAAGCTCTCAGCTCGGGCGGCGAACTGGAGCCGGAGCGCTTCCCGGTGGGCGAAATCTCTCCCGACATGCTTCCGTCCTGCTCCTGTCGAACCTCTACGCGCGACGCGGGCAGCGGCGCGAGTAGAAGACTAACGCCATATCGCGACATGGATCCCGGCTGGTCCCATCACGGAGCGGCGACGGTCAGCGCCGGTTCACGGCATGCGGCAGCGCGCCAGGCCAGGGCATGAACGGATGCGCTGATCGGCAGGCGCACCGGTCGGCGTTCGAAGTGGCGTCACATGACGCTACCGCCGAAGCTGATCTCATTGCCTTCCGGATCCCGGTAGGTCACCTTGGTCACGCCGCCTTCGTACGTCTCGCGCTTGTCAGGCTCGATGCCCCGCCGGGCGATCTCGGCGACCCAGTCGTCCAGGTCTTCGACGAACCACAGCACCAGGGCGTTCCCTGCCCGTTCCGGATCCTGCACGATGTAGACGTACCGGCTCTCGGCCACCTCCCACACCGCCTCGATGTCGTTCGGCAGGAACGAGGGCTGCCTGCCGAGGAGTCGCTCGTACCATGGCAACGCGGCGGCGTAGTCGGTGACGGGGATGCCGGCGAAGAGATCCAGCGCCATGTCGTCCTCCACTCGTAGTCGATGTGTCGCTGGTACTGACTCCGGTGGTGTCGGAAACTCATCGGCGCCCGTCCCACGCCGGCGCATCACCGAGAGAATCGCCACCACCGACCGTACAAGGTGACGACCGATCTTCCCGCACCGGGAGTTCACGGGCATGAGAAAGCGGTTCGCCGGGAGCCTGCCATCTCCTCGAGTTCCTTGGTCACCTCAGCGACCGGCTCGCTCTCACCGACTCCGAAGCGCTGCCTTCCGCCTCAGTGATCGCCGGACGGTCAGCCGATCGGTGGGTCCGGGTCAGCCGTCCGGTGGGGGCGCGATTCAGCCGCCGTACCAGGAGATCGGCTGATGTGCACCCGGTCGCGGTGCTGGGACGGTGAGGACAACCGGTCAGGCAGTGAACCGGCGCAGGAAGGACGGCGGATGGGTCAGTCAGGGAGCAACCAGGTGAGTCGTCGGCGGCTGCTCGCCGGTGCGGGGGCCGCCGTGGCGGGCGGCACGCTGGGGACAGGGGTGACCGGCTCGGCGGACGCGGACGCCGGGCCGGAGGTGTTCGGGCCGGTGCGGATCCGTCCGGGCGACCCGCGGTACGACAGCCTGCTGCGCGGCAACAACTTCCGCTTCGCGGGGCGGCCGGACGAGATCCGCGTGGTCGGCTCGACCGATCAGGTGGTGCGTACGGTGACGGAGGCGGCGCGCGCGGGGCGGCGGGTCGCGGTGCGCAGCGGCGGCCACTGCTTCGAGAACTTCACCGCCGACCCGGCGGTGCGCACGCTGCTCGACCTGTCCGCCATGGACGCGGTCGGCTACGACGCCGGCAGGAGGGCGTTCGCGGTGCAGCCGGGAGCCACGCTCGGGCAGGTGTACCGGACGCTGTTCAAAGGCTGGGGAGTGACCATCCCCGGGGGCAGCTGCCCGGCGGTGGGCGCCGGCGGGCACTTCGCGGGCGGCGGGTACGGGGCGCTGTCGCGCCGGTACGGCTCGGTGGTGGACCACCTGTACGGCGTGGAGGTCGTGGTGGTCGACCGGGACGGCACCGCCCGCGCGGTGGTCGCCACCCGCGAGCAGGACGATCCGCACCGCGACCTGTGGTGGGCGCACACCGGCGGTGGCGGCGGCAATTTCGGGGTGGTCACCAAGTACTGGCTGCGCTCGCCCGGCACCACCGGCACTGACCCGGCCAAGCTGCTGCCGGCCTCGCCGGCGCAGATGCTCGAGTGCGTGCTGGCCTGGTCCTGGGAGGGCATGACCGAGCAGGCCTTCACCAGGCTGGTACGCAACTTCGGCACCTGGCACGAGCACAACAGCGCACCCGGCTCGCGGTCCGCCGGCCTGTACGCGGTCTTCCTCCTGTCGCACCGCGGCGCCGGGTACTTCTCGCTGGCCGTGCAGATCGACGCGGGCCTGCCCGGCGCGGACGACCTCGTGACCGAGTTCGTGTCCGCGGTGACCGCCGGCACCGGCGTCGAACCGTTGGTCAACACCCGGCGGACCATGCCGTGGCTGCACAGGATGACCTGGCCGGGCACGGGCGAGGCCGGCGACGCGACCGCCCGCCGGTACAAGAACAAGGCCGCGTACCTGCGCCGCTCGCTGACCGATGAGCAGCTCGCCACCGTCCACCGCAACCTGACCGACTCCGCCGGGCACGCGAGCTCCGGCATGCTGCTCATCGGCTACGGCGGCCAGGTGCGCGCGGTGGCGCCGGAGGCCACCGCGGTCGCGCAGCGCGACGTGGTCATGAAGGCGGTCTACTACACGACCTGGAGCGACGCGGCCGACGACGCGGCCAACCTCTCCTGGGTCCGCGCCTTCTACCGCGACGTGTACGCCCGCACCGGAGGCGTGCCGGTGCCCAACGAGGTGAACGACGGCTCCTACATCAACTATCCCGACGTCGACCTGGTCGACCCGGAATGGAACACCTCCGGCGTACCGGGGCGCACGCTGTACTACAAGGACAACTACCCCCGCCTCCAGCAGGCCAAGGCCCGCTGGGATCCGCGCGGCGTCTTCCGGCACGCCCTGGGGATCGAACCACCCGCCTGACCACCAGCACCGCGCCGATGACCGTCCCACAGTGCTCAAGCGCTCTGTGGTCTTGTGGGTCGAAGAGGCGATGGGCCGGTAGGCGTGGCGGCCTTCACCAGCTCCCAGAAGACCGAGCACGGCATCGACCGTGCCACCTCCTGCCGGGCGCTCGGGGTGTCGCAGCCTTGGTGCCGCCCATGGAAGAGCCGCATCGGCCAGGATGCGCTGACGGCTCGTGAACGGCGACGGGCCGACGCGGACGGCGCTCGCGGCGGATGGCATCCATCGCGAGCGCCGTGCACCGTGAGCGTCCCGTTCGCACGGTTTGGCTATCGGACCGCGAGCCTTCGTAAGCTCGTGGATCGAGACCTTGCCGTCGCTGGTGCGGGCCTCGACTCAGGCGGGCAGGACGTTGTCGGCGAAAGCGCCTTCCATGTTTCCGCGCTCCTCGAAGACGAACACGATGTACGTCTCGAAGTATTCACCCGGCTGCCCCGCGACCCGCGCGATGCCGACCTTGGTGCTGGCCTTCCAGACCAACTGCGTGAAGTGGCCGGCGCCGGAGGAGAACCGGGCGGCGGCGAAGTCGTAGGCGGCGATCTCGTCGTACCACTTCTTGACCGCGGTCGATCCGGGAAGGGCTTCAGCGTCGCCGCCCCAGAAGATGTTCTCGCCCGTCTGCGCGCGCAGGCCAGTGTGACCGGCCTTGAGCATCTCCTGTTCGGAGCGGGAGGAGGCCCGCTCCAACGCGTAGGCGTTGAGTTCCGGGTCCATCACCATCGGTGGCGCGTGGTGCTTGGCCCGGTAGGCGTTGGCTTCGGCGAGCGCCTCGGCCTGGAACTCCGGCGTGGTGGCGTTGGGCAGGGCGGGGCGTGTTCCTGTCATGAGACATCCCTTGAACAGCGCTAGGGCAGCCTGCCGCGTCACGATCGCTGCTCATCGTGTTTCACCGGCAGCAGACGGCTGCTCCTGCAGCCGTCTGCTTCGCATCGTCTGCCGCCCCGCGGACATCCACCAGGTATGACCCCTGTCCAACATCGGACACGACACTGCTGGGCGCTCGGGCGCATTCGATTTCTCGGACCTGGAGCTTCGGGAGGCGGTGGGGGTGGGCCCAGGCGTGGCTCAGTGGCGGGGGGGTGAGTACACGCTCATTCCCCTGCCGGACGATCCGTGGAAGGCACTGGTCCTGCGCGGCGAGCGGGCCGCGTTCATCCAGTTGTCCGCAGCGCGAGCCGAAACCGGACCGCCCAACCCCCACCGACCTGGCCGACCGCCGAGAATCGGCAGATCAGGCGCCGCTACCGCATCGTGAAGAGCGCACGGATCGAGCCCACCGTCACACACTTCAAGGCCTTCTTCGTCACCGCCGGCACGACCGGCTCCCAGACGCTCACGCTGGAGACCTCGACCACGATCACCGTCGAGGTGGGCACGATCACGCAGATCCTCGCCGGCTTCAACATCGGCACGCTCGGCAGGGTGGAGTCGTTCGTGAACCGGACGGTCAAGAAGATCACGGCCTCCACCGAGCATCAACTGCGACCGGGTGGACCAGGGCGGCGGCGCGTACGCCCTGAAGTGGGTCGAGCGTCCTGGCGGGACGTACACCGACGTACACAGTGATGGAGGAGGGCGCGATCCGTTGCGAGGACGCCGTGCCGCCGAACAGCCTGATGCGGCTGGCGCAGATCCAGCTGGGCTGCGACGGCGTCGCGGCCCGTGAACGGGCCGAGCGGCAGGCCGAGGCCGGCAGGCAGGCGAAGGCGAGCGAGCCGCCACGGGTGATCGCCCCACTCGCCGTGCCGCCCGGCTTCGTCCGCGACTCCAACCTCTACCGGATCATGACCCAGGACCGGCTGCTGGCCTTCTACGACGCGTCAAGCAGCGAGGAGATCCGGCTTGAGGGCGTGACCAGCAACGCCCGGGGGTTGTGGCGCATGTGCCAGGGCCCGCAGAGCAACGGCGAGACCGAGCACATCTTCATCGGCATGGGCATGGCCGACGGCACGGGCACCTTCCTCATCGAGCGAGCGTGAGGTTGGCCGGGAGCGGCCGGCGCCGCGGCGGCGTCCCCGCTCCCGGCGAATTGGGGGCATTCACCCGGGGAAGGGATGAGCGCGGCGGTTGTCACTCCTGCCGCTCCCAGGTCCTCCACGCCGGCATCAACGTCAAGAGGGAGGCGCTCGCCTTCACTACACCCGCAACCGCGCCGCCGACCTCCAGAAGTATATGCGTTTCGCATATACTTCTCCTATGCAGTCGATACTGGAAGCAGCCATCAACGAGTGGCATGCGAGCGTGAACGAACGCGACCTGGAGCGTTCAGCAAGGGCGGTCGGCAACCCGATCGTCGTCCTGGGCCCCAAGGGCGCCGGACCGATCACACCTGGGCAGTTCGCGGAGTGGGTGGAACGCTCTGGGATCACGTTGCGCCCGCAGTCGTGGCATCCGATCAGTGAACGCCTCATGATCGTGGAGGAGGATGCCACCTGGCCCGAGAGCAAGACGCCAACTCGAGTGGCGACGGTGTTCCGGGTAGCCGATGGAAAGGTGACGGCCGCCCTCCGGCTGCCCAATCTGAGGCAGGCGCTGGAGCTGGCCTACATCTGCCGCGAGATGGCGGCCACCGAGTGACCACTCCCGGGCCTGGACAGGGCCTCTTCGCGTTTGTCCGGTACTGGTCACGAAGGCCACAGGCCGGCAACCCCGAACTGGCCGAACGAGGCCGGCTCGTGCTCGTCGTCGAGGCCGTCCACGCGCTGACCCAACGGGGGGTCGCGGCAACGGTCAATGCCGTGGCCACGGAGATCGGCATCGACCAGAGCGGCGCATCGCGTCTGGTCAAGAGCGCAACCGAGGCCGGGTACCTGACCATGCATGCACCGGACAGAGACGGGCGCCAGCGCCGGGCGACACTCACCGCGTCCGGCCGTACCATGCTGGATCAAGCCCATGACTGGCAGGAGCGGGTCTTCGACCAGCTGACAGAGGGCTGGAGCGAGCAACGACGCCGTGATTTCCAGCAGGCGATGACGGAGCTGATCGACCGGTCCTACGCGTTGGACCCATGACGTCGTCGTGCGAGCCGGGGCCGGTGCACTCGCCGGAGGTCCGGCGCGGGCACGGCGCGTTGTACGGCGGGCGTGCCGGCCGTATTCGTTCGTCGTCGCGCCGGAGATCAGCCGCACGTCGTGAGCGGCACCGCTGGACGTGGGGCGGCGGGGACCCGGACGTGCTCATCGGACCGACGCCGGCTACGACGTCGGTCCGATGAGCGTCCAACACGGCCGCACCTCGCAGCACAACGACCATCCGAACGCGCGGTGACTTACTGTTTGTCCGGCGTGGTGTGGAGGTGCATGCGTTCGCCTGGCCGGCCGAAGATGCTCAGGACTTCCGCGGGGCCCTCACCGGTGCTGCCGAACCAGTGCGGCAGTTGGGTGTCGAATTCGGTTGCTTCGCCTGTCCCGAGGACGAAGTCCTGGTCGCCGATGATGAGGCGCATACGACCGGACATGACGTACAGCCATTCGTACCCGTCGTGAACTCGCGGGTTCGGTGTTGACTGGTCGGCGGGAATGATGATTTTCCATGCCTGGATGCCGTTCGGCTGCCGAACGAGCGGAATCACGGTGCGGCCGTTCAGCTGTCGCGGCTTGAGCCGGATCCGGGGGTCGGCCACCTCCGGGGCGCCGACGAGGTCGTCCAGCGGTATGCGGTAGGTCTGGGCGAGTGGGAGGAGCAGTTCGAGGCTGGGACGACGCTGGCCGTTCTCCAACCGGGACAGCGTGCTCTTGGAGATGCCGGTGCGCTCCGACAGATCGGTCAGGGTGACACCTCGCTGGGTGCGGATCCGCTTCAGGCGCGGCCCTACCAGGTCGAGTGCCGCCGTGATCGCCGAGGAGTCGTCCACCCGCTCATTCCACGGGCATTTCCCGTAAATGGCAACGAATGTTGTTGCCGCATCCGCGGGCGCGCACGCTGACTGTCATGGACGAATACGACGTAGCGGTCATCGGCGGCGGGGCCGCCGGGCGCCAGGAGGTGGACGGGTATGGCGGATCTCCTGCACTCCCCCACCTCCATGGGTACGAGGTCCGCGACCAGCCGATCGCGGTGCTCGGTGGGATCGCGGACACCGTCCAGCACGCCCAGCTCGTCATCCACGGCCTCATGCCACAGCTCCACCGACTTCGCACACGGCTCGTCACCGGCCGAACCCGGCCATCCCGCTCGTAACTACACCTGACAAGGACGACAACCATGACCACCACTCGCAAGACCGCCGTCACACCGACGTACGCCCGCCCGCCGACCGGCGAGACGACGACCATGAAGGCGATCGTGCAGGACACGTACGGCCCGGCCGACCGCGTCCTGCGCCTGGCCGACGTCGACCGGCCCACCATCGGGGACGATGAGGTCCTGGTCCGGGTGCAGGCCGCCGGCGTGGACCCGGGCACCTGGCATCTCGTCACCGGCCTGCCCTACGTGATCCGCCTGGCGGGCTTCGGAGTGCGTGCCCCCAAGACCCGCGTCCGCGGCCTGGACCTGGCCGGGCGCGTCGTGGCGGTCGGCAAGGACGTCACCGGGCTACGGCCCGGCGACGAGGTGTTCGGCATCGGCGAGGGAGCCTTCGCCGAATACGCCCGCGCCCCACAGGACAAGCTCGCCCTCCGGCCGAAGAACCTCACCGCCGAGCAGGCGGCCGCCATCCCCGTCTCGGCCCTGTCCGCGCTCCAGGCCGTCCGCGACAGCGCGGACGTGCGGCCCGGCCACAACGTGCTGATCATCGGCGCCTCCGGAGGCGTCGGCACCTTCGCCGTGCAGATCGCCAAGGCCTTCGGAGCCGACGTCACCGGCGTGTGCAGCACGGCGAAAGCGGGCCTGGTCCGCTCCCTCGGCGCCGACCACGTCATCGACTACACGCTCAACGGCATCAGCGACGCCGGCCGGCGCTACGACGTCATCCTCGACATGGGAGGGAACCGGTCGCTGACACACCTGCGGCGCGCCCTCACCCCGCGCGGCACCCTCGTCATCGTCGGGGCCGAAGCGGACGGACGATGGATCGGCGGCGCCGCCCGCATGCTGCGGGCGCCCCTGCTGTCGCGGCTCGTCCGCCAGAAGCTGGTCACGCTCGTCAGCTCGGAGAACGCACGCGACCTGCTCGCTCTCACCGAACTCATCGAATCCGGCACGGTGACGCCCGTCCTGGACCGGACCTTCCCCCTGCACGAAACCCCTGCGGCCATCGGTTACGTACGGCAGGGGCACGCCCGAGGAAAAGTCGTCGTCACCGTGTGACCGGCACAGGTCGATGGCCTGGAGGACCGGCGCCGGCCTACCTCAGGCCACCGACGGACAACCCTCCCCGCCAGTGCCGCTGCAGCGTGAAGAAGGCGATGACGAGGGGGATGACCGACACGAGCGCGCCCAAGATGATGAGGCTCCAGAGGGAGGTGCTGCCCGCGTTGTTCGCCGAGGCGATGCCCTGCCAGAGGCCGAGTCCGACGGTGACGGGGAAGAGGCGGTTGTCGGAGAGCATGGCGAGCGGCAGGAAGTAGTTGTTCCAGGACGCCACGGCGGACAGGAGCAGCACCGTGACCACCGCCGGTCGCATCAGGGGGAATGCGACCTGGAGGAAGGTTCGTATCTCACCCGCGCCGTCGGCCCGCGCCGCGTCCAGGATCTCGTCGGGCACGGCGTCCCGCGCGTACACGTGCATCAGGTAGACGCCGAACGGGTTGAGCAGCGACGGGAGGATCACCGCCCAGATCGTGTTGGTCAGGCCGAACTCGGAGAACATCATGAAGGTGGGGATCACCAGGGCGGTCGCCGGCACCATCAACGCGCCGAGCACGAGCGAGAAGCTGAAGCGCCTGGCGGCGAATCGGTATTTGGCGAATCCGTAGCCGGCCATGACGGCCAGGACCGTGGCGCCGACGCCGCCCGCGAATGCGTACAGCGTGGAGTTGAGGATCCACCTGCCGTAGATCCCGTTGTCATAGGTGAACAGTTGCTGGAGGTTGCCGAAGTAGTCGATCCGCTCGGCGAACCACAGGGTGTTGCCACCGCCGAACAGGCCGGGGGCGTCCTTGGAGCTGTTGACGATGACCCACCAGAACGGCACGAGGAAGTACACGACCAGGAAGCCGACGAGCACCTGCAGGGGGAGGTGGCGTTGCGGCCGGCGGCGGGCGCCGAGTTTGGCGCGGTCACTTGTCACAGGAAGCTCCTCCGCTGGCGGGTGAAGAACAGGAAGGCGTAGACGCCGACGAAGACGATCCCGCCGAGCGCGAAGGAGATCGCCGATCCGTAGTTGAAGTTCGCGAGTGCGAATGCCTGCTGGTACGCGTACATGTTGGGGGTGAAGTCCGGTCCGATCGTGCCGGCCGCGAGGGATCGCAGAATCTGCGGTTCGTTGAAGAACTGCAGGGTGCCGATGAGCGAGAAGACCAGGATCAGGAGCAGCGCGGGGGCGATCAGCGGGATCTTGATCCGAAGCGCGATCTGCCATTTGCCGGCGCCGTCCATGCGGGCGGCCTCGTAAAGGGCCGGATCAATGCCCTGGAGCGCCGCGTACAGGATGATCATGTAGTAACCGGCCCACTGCCAGGTGACGACGTTGACCAGGCCATAGAAGATCAGGTTGCTGCTGAGGAAATCGGGCGGGGTGGTGCCGAGCCAGCCGAAGATGTCGGAGAGCGGCCCGAAGCTCTTGCTGTACAGGAACCCCCACATGACGGCCCCGATGACCGTGGGAATCGCGTAGGGAAGAAAGATCATGAGGCGGGAGAAGCGGGTGAACATGGAGGTCACGGCATCCAGGATCAGGGCCAGCGCGAGGGCGACGATGATCTGCAGCGGGATGGAGACCAGCGAGAAGCGGATGACGAACCACGACCCGGAGAGAAAGCTCGGGTCGGTGAACGCCTTCACGTAGTTGTCGAGGAAGACGAAGCTGGTGCCGCCGATCAGCTTCTTCTGGAAGAGGCTGAGATAGAGCGCGTACGCGAGCGGCGCGATGAGCAACGCCAGGAAGACGATCCCGAATGGCCCGACGAAGAGCCACCCCATCAGATGCTCACGAAGGCGCACCTTGCCGCGGATCCTGTGCGTTTTCTCCTGGGTGCGTCGTGCACTCTTCTCGATCATGATGGTCAACCTGGACTCCGAGCTCTCTATGCCGGGGATTGCAGGCGGGCCGCCCTGGTCGAGGACGGCCCACCCTTGACGTCACTGAACGGTGAAGCCTTGCTCTTTGGCGTACTTCGCCACGTCCTCCTGGAGCCGGTCGGCGGCCTGCGCTCCGGTGACGGAGCCATCGATGAGCGCGCTGACCTGCTTCGTCATGGCGTCGAAGTAGTACTGGCCGAACGGGCTGTAGGTGACGCCCTTGTAGGCGTTCGCCGCGGGGACGTAGACCTCCTTGTTCGCCTGCTGGCCGTCGAAGAACGCGACCTTCAGGTCCACGAATGCGGGGTCGTTGAGCGCCTTGAGGTTCAGCGGGAAGATGATCTGGTCGGTCCAGCCTTGGGTGAGCGACTCCTTGTCGGCGTAGAGGCCGTACGCCACCTTCGCCGCGAGTTCGGGGTTCTTCGCCTGGCTCGTCACGGAGAAGGCTGACCCGCCCCAGTTGACCTGCACCGGGTTGTCGGCATCCCACTGCGGCAGCGGCGCCACCGCGAACTTGCCGGTGTCCTCGCCCTTGCCGACGCCGGCGCCGGTGAGGTAGCCGGGCGCCCAGGCCGCCGAGATGTACGTCGCGTACTTACCGTTGATCACACCGGAGATGTACTCCGGGGTGAACTGGTCCTGCGTCCCGACCAGCCCCTTCTGCGCGAGGCGCCCCCAGTAGTCGAGCACGTCCTTGGAGGCCTGGTCGTTCAGCTTGACGCCGATCGAGCTCTGCTGCGCCGGGTCGTAGGTGAACGGGGCCGCGCCCTTCTGGATCTGCAGTGCCATGGTGAGGGCCGACACGTTCGCGGCGAAGTCGCCGAACACCGGGCCGCCCGCGTCCTTCATCTTCTGGGCCGCCTGCTCGTACTCGGCCCACGTCTTCGGCGGCGTGATGTCGTACTTCTTGAAGATGTCCTTCCGGTAGATCATCGCCATCGGACCGCCGTCGACCGGCACGCCGTAGACCGCGTCACCGACCGAGACGTCCTTCCACGCGCCCTCGCTGTAGTCGGCCTTGACCGCGTCGAAGCCGTACTTCTTGATGTCGACGAGCGCTTTCTGGATCTGGAAGGTCGGGATCCGGTCCATCTCGATCATGATCACGTCGGGTGCGCCGGTGCCCGCCGAGATGGCCGTCTGGAACTTGTCGTACTCGTCGCTGCCCTGGCCGACGTTGGTCCAGCAGACCTGCACCTCGCCGTTCTGCTTGTTGAAGTTGTCGACGACGAACTGCATGTTGGGGTACCAGCCCCACATCGTCACGACCGGCAGGTTCTTCTTGGGGATGGTGTTCGTGCAGTTGCTCGCGCCGCTGCCGCTCGCGGTGTTCGAGCCCCCTCCCCCGCCGGAGGAGCAGGCCGCGAGCACGCCGGCGAGCACGGTCGCGGCGGCGAGCTTGGCCGCCGCGGAGAGCCATTTCTTGTTCATTGGCATTTTCCCTTGGGGATCGCGGCGCACGAGGGTTCATGCGTCGCCGTCGAAACGAGTGATCGGCCGGGACGGAGCACGGGTGACGCGACCCGCGCTCCGTCCTTGGCGCCGATCCTCATGTGAGCGCTAACAAACCCCGCGTCCAGCGGCGAAGGCCGGGCGGACGGGCCTGCCTAGCGCTTGAACAGGCGTGGTGCCAGGTCGATGAGGTTCTTCTGCCACACGTCCCACCCGTGCGGCCCGGGGGTGACCCCGTCGAACTCGTAGCGGATACCGAGGTTGGTCAAGGTGGTCAGGGACGTCATGAAGGACGGGTAGACGAAGTCCGTCTGGTCGCCGACGTACAGGCGCAACAGCTTCGTGCCGCTGTTGATCGCCCCCGCGTCGACGCCGGCGGGGCTGCCGAACCCGGCGGAGAACGCCCCGACGTAGGCGAACTGCCCCGGGAAGGCCTTGAGCACGCCGAACGTCTGCCCGCCTCCCATCGACAGGCCGGCGAGGGCCTGCTGCGACGGGTCGCTGGAGATGTTGTAGCGGGTCCGGGCCGCCGGTGCGAGGTTCTCCAGCAGTTCCTTGTTGAAGTCGGGCACGTTGCCGTTGCCCATCACGACCACCATCGGCACCAGGTCCCCGTCGAGGAACTGGTGGTCGAGGATCTGTTTGGCGCGTCCCATCTCGACCCAGTCCGTGTAGCTCTGGCCGCCACCGTGCTGGAGGTAGAAGACGGGATACGGCTGCGCGCGGTCCGGGTCGTATCCGGGCGGGGTCCAGACCAGCGCGGTCCGGTCCTGGTTCGCGACGGCGCTCCGGTACGTCATGCTCTCGACCTTTCCGCCATGGCCGGCGGGAACGTCCGTGAGCAGGCGCGCCTTCTCGCCACGGATGAGGAAGGTGCTCCAGGTCGGCTCGGTGGTCACCTTCGTCGGGTTCGACGCGTCCTTGACCGCGACCCGGTCCACCATCACCCGGTAGTAGTAGAACCACGGGTCGAGCGGCCCCACGGTCGCCCGCCACCGGTCGCCCGCACGAGTCAGCGGGATGCGCAGCCAACTCCCGTTGGGGGCCCAGTTCGCCCACACCTTGACGTGCTGAGCGTTCTGGAAGTCCGTCGTGGTCTCGAAGGTGACGAAGCCGTCCTCGGTCACGAACGGCGTCGGGGTGGTGCCGGGCGCCGGCGGGGTGAACTCGCCCTTCAACCGCCCGTGACCGGCGCTCGGACCGTGATCCGACACCCTGCGGAACAGCCTCGGCACGAAATCGATCAGGTTCTCCTGCCAGGCGTTCCAGTTCGCCCCCGCGTCGGGGTTGACGCCGTCGAACTCGTACGCGATCCGGGCGCGGTCCAGCGCCTTCGTCAGGCGGTAGGTCGCGTTGTAGGCGGGATCCGTCACGTTCCCCGTGTACAGACGCAGCAGCTTGACCTGGCGGTTGATCGCGTTCGCGGCCGCCCGGCCGACGCCGTCCGCCTGGAGACCCGAGAACGAGCCGGCGTAGGCGAACTGACCCGGCCGGGTCAAAGCGGCCCGCACCGCCCGCGTCCCACCCTCGGCCACACCGGCGATGGCCTGGTACGCCGGGTCGTGATGGACGCGGTAGCGGCCCGCGACCGCCTTCCGAAGATCGTCGTTCGTCCCGTCACCGTCGCTGATCACGACCACCATCGGCTCCATGGCCTTCCGGAGCGACAGATTGTCGAGGATCTGCTTGGCCCGGCCGAGGTCGAGCCAGTCGGTGGCACTCCCGCCGTCGCCGGGCTGCAGGAACAGCACCGGGTATGCCTTGGGGCCCTTGGCCGGGTAGCCGGGTGGCGTCCAGACCTGAGCCGACCGCTCCTCGTTCCTGGTCGGGTAGGTCAGGGTCTCGACCTTGCCGCCCTGCCCCTGAGGCGCGTCCGCCAGCAGGCGCGCCGGCTCGCCCGGCACGAAGAAGGTGCTCCAGAGAGGCTTGGACGCCGCGCCGGTGCCGTTCGTCGGGTCCTTGAGACCCTTGGTCTCATCGCCCGTGACCTGGTAGTAGTACAGCCCCGCCTTGAGCGGGCCGAGGACGCCCGAGTAGACGTCGCCCCGGCGGGTCAGCCCGAACTCCGCCCAGGTGGAAGAAGGGCCGAAGTTCCCCTCGATGACGACCTGCGACACCTGGCCCGCATTGGCCTCGATGTAGCTCACCGGGACGCTGAACGACGCGTAGCCGTCCTCGGAGACGGTCAGCCACGGCGTGTCCGCCGCCGCCGGCCGCGGCGCGACCAACATTGCCGCGATCAGCATGACTCCGGCGGCGATCGCCGCCGAGAGTCGCCACACGCCCTGGGGGCGTGAGCTGCCATGATAAAGTAATGAAGGCATGCAAAACTCCCTTAATGGCCTGACCACGGTTTGATGCCCGAGTGGCAGGCCTGATTCAGCGGTGGATCTGTTGTGGGTTTGGTATCCGCACCTCCTTCCGTCATGGGTTCGCGTGCCCACCTGATGTTCGTTGCCGCGAACGTCAGGTGCGTCGAGACGCCGTACCCGTGGGTGGCGTCCTGGTCTCAGGGAGTTCTCGGTGCCGCGGTGGAGCCGCGCACCACCAAGCGGGTCGGGAGCACGATCTGGCTCGGGCCCTCCCAATTGCCGCGCACCAGCGACTTCAGCATGCGCGCGGCCTCGTATCCGAGCCAGTACATCGACTGGTCCACCGTGGTCAGCCCCGGCTCGGCCAGCGCTGACTCCGGAATGTTGTCGAAGCCGACCACCGACAGGTCGCCGGGGACGTCGAGCCCCAGGTCCTTCGCGACCTCCAGCGTCTTCAGGGCCATTCCGTCGCTCGCCGCGAAGATCGCCGTCGGTCGGTCCGCCCTGTCCAGCAGCGCACGCGCGAGCGGTGCCGCGGACTCGGGATTGAAGTCCCCTCGTGCGATCAACTCCGGATCGGCGGGAACACCGGCTTCGGCCAGCGCCTTCCAGTAACCCTCCTCGCGCGACCATGCGGCCGCCAGGCTGGACCGGCCCGCGATGAATCCGATGCGCCGATGTCCCAGGCCGAGCAGGTGCTCGACCACTGTGGTGGCACCCGTGAGGTTGTCCGCCGTCACCGACGGCACCGTCGAGCCCCTCGCCGGATCGATGACCACGACCGGCGTGCCGCTCCGCACCTCGCCCGAGGGGGTGACCACGATGCACCCGTCCGTGAGCGTGCCCGCCAGGCGGGCCAGATGCCGCTGCTCCCAGCCCTCGGAATAGGTCCCGTAGAGATCGCTGTTGGCGTAGATGATCAGGTCGAAGCCCGACTGGCTCAGCGCGTCCATCACCCCCTTGAGCACCTCAGCCGTATAGGACTGGAAACTGTGGGTGACCAGGCCCAGAACGTCGGTGCGGCTGCGCCGCAGGCTGGTCGCCACCAGACTCGACTCGTAACCGAGCTGCTCGATGGCCGAACGGACCTGCTCGATGGTGCTCGCACTGACGCCGTAACGCCCGTTGACCACCCGCGACACGGTCGCGGTCGAGACACCCGCTAATCGCGCGACATCACTCATCGTCACCGGCGCGCCGCCATTGGCCATGCCGTCCTCACACGTTGCAATCGTTATCGGTTAC
Organism: Nonomuraea sp. KM90; assembly: GCF_052246675.1. Lineage (NCBI taxonomy): Bacteria > Bacillati > Actinomycetota > Actinomycetes > Streptosporangiales > Streptosporangiaceae > Nonomuraea > Nonomuraea sp. KM90. The sequence goes on from NZ_JBQQCB010000108.1 coordinate 26,797, forward strand.
GTTTGCAGCGCAAAGGTAAGCGATCACGAATGCAGAAACAAGACCTTTTCGGTCGGCCCGTACATCCGGTAGAACAGTGACCGGATTGCGCGAACCGGGGTCGGGCCGCCGGCGGTGCGGTGCCCGTGCGGCGCCGGAACGGCGTGCACCACTGCTGGGCTGCGGGTTCGCAGGGCGATCGAGCTGCTGGGTGCTCAGGACGACGGCGCGGGACCCGTCGAGTCGCGGACGCTCAGGGTCGTCGCGAGCTGGAGGTGCCGGGAGGCGGGCTGCACGCCGTCCGCCATGCCGAGGACGGTCTCGACGGCCATCCTGCCCATGCCGACGAGAGGCTGCCGGACGGACGTGAGCCGGGGCGTCGTCCACTGGGTCTGCGGCGTGTCGTCGAACCCGGTGACCGACAGCTCGCCGGGGACGGAGATGCCCAGCTCCTTGGCCGCCGCGAGGACCCCGACGGCGATCTCGTCGTTGCCCGCGACGATCGCGGTCGGCCGCTCGCCGAGCGAGAGGAGGTCATGGCCGTGGCGCTGCCCCGCCTCGACGGAGAACGCCTCGTGGCGGACCAGCGCGCGGTCCGGCGCGATGCCGGCCGAGTCGAGCGCGGCCTGGTAGCCGTGGAAGCGTTCCAGCGAGGGGGCGGAGCCCAGCGGCCCGCCGATCCAGGCGATCCGGCGGTGGCCGAACCTGATGACGTGCTCGGTCGCCGAGCGGCCGCCCGCCCAGTTGGTGGAGCCGATGCTGACGAGGCGTGACTCGGTCGTGTCGATCGGGTCGATGGTCACGACGGGCATCTCGACGTCCTCCGCGGCGAGGAGCAGCGGGTCGGGCACGGCGACGGCGAGCGCGATGATGCCGACCACGCCGGACGCCTTCTCCTCCTCCAGCCAGGCACGGGCCGCCGTGCGGCTCGTGCTGACCGGTTCGTCGGGCGGCAGGCGAAGGAGGAGCTCGGCCTGCGCCGAGGTCGCGGCCACGAGGATCCCCTGCAGCACCGTCCCGGCATAGCGGGACTCGACGATGTCGAGCACGGTGACCAGGGTGCGATCCCGTGTCTGCTCGTATCGCGCCGCCGTCGGCTTGTAGCCGATCTCGGCCATGACTCCGAGGACCAGCTCGCGCGTCTTCGCCCCCACATCGCTGCGCCCGTTGAGGACCTTCGATGCGGTCGTCGGCGAGACACCGGCCAGCCGGGCGACATCCGCCAAGGTGGCTCGCTCGGAACGACCTTGCCGTCGCATCAGGGCTCCTCTCCAGGCGCTACGAAATTGTTTCGAACCTACCACGAACCCTGTTCCCCGGGTTGCCGCCAGGTGTTCACCCGTTGACACGGAACGAACGCGGCACCTAATGTCCTCGCAACAACGAACAAGTTGCGAAATATTTTCGTAACCAGCTCAGGACGAGAGGAGAGGCCCATGCGGCTCTCCCAGAAGGTCAGGCTCCTTTCCGCGGTGCTCGTGCCGATGCTCGCGCTGACCGCATGCTCGGGCGGCGGCAGTGCATCCGGCACCGGCGGCGGTACCGGACAGGTGAAGCTCACGGTCTGGAGCTGGGACGGCACCGTCGAGCGGGCCGTCCCCGGATTCCAGGCCGCGAACCCGAACATCAAGGTCGAGGTGGTCAACGCGGGCTCGTCCCAGGACGAGTACAAGGCGCTCGACAACGCCATCCAGGCCGGTTCCGGCGTCCCTGACCTCGTGATGTTCGAGTACTTCGCCGTGCCCTACTTCGCCGTTCCTGGCAAGCTCGCCGATCTCGGGGAGCTCAGCGCCGAGAAGCTCAGGCAGGACTACGTCCCGGCCGCGTGGAGCGATGTGACGGTCAACGGCAAGGTCTACGCCCTGCCGTCCGACTACGGGCCGTCCGCGATGTTCTACAACGACGCCACGCTCAAGAAGGCCGGCATCGACGAGCCCCCGGCCACGTGGGACGAGTACTACGAGGCCGCCAGAAAGGTCCGCGCGCTCGGCGACGACTACTACATCGCCCAGGACACGGGAGACATCTTCTTCCTGCTCTCGCTCATCTGGCAGGCCGGCGGTCGCCCGTTCAAGGTGGACGGCAACAAGGTGCACATCGACTTCACCGACGCGGGCACGACCAAGGCCGTGGCCTTCTGGCAGAAGATGCTCGACGAGGGCCTGATCAACACCAAGATCACGGGGTGGTCCGACGACTGGAACCGCGCCCTCAACGACGGGACCCTCGCCACCCAGACCATGGGAGGCTGGCTGACCTCGACGCTGCCCGAGCGCGCGCCGCAGGCCGGCGGTGACTTCAGGGTGGCCCTGATGCCGCAGTGGCAGCAGGGAGCCAAGGTCGGGGCGGCCAACGGCGGAAGCTCCTTCGGCATCCCGGCCGCGGCCGAGCACAAGGAAGCGGCTTTCAAGTTCCTCGAGTACTTCACGCACGGCGGCGGTCTCTCGTCCCGCGTCGAGGCGGGCGCCTTCGTGCCGAACATGTCGGTGCTGGAGAACGAGGCGTTCCAGAGCAAGGCCAACAAGTACTTCGGCGACCAGAAGGTCGGCGCCGTGCTGGCCGAGGCCTCGGAGATCGTCGGCAGCGGCTGGCAGTACCCGCCGTTCTTCGAATGGGCGCGCTCGATCTACGGCGACCTCGCCTCGCCGTTCTACACCACGGGCAAGGGCTCGCTCGCCGAGATCCTCGAACAGTGGCGGCAGCGCTGCATCCAGTACGGCAACGAGCAGGGCTTCGAGGTGAGCTAGCGGCTCCTCATCCGGGCGGGGGCCGTTCCTCCTGCGGCGACGGCCCCCGCCGCATCACCACCGGTGCGGAAGCGAGCCGGGCAACGCAATGGATCGGAAGGAACAGACATGGACCAGGCACGTCACCTCGACGTCACCGCTTCGGCCATGGCACCGCCGCAGGCGGCAGGGCATCCGGCGCCGACGCGCAAGCGGCGCAGGCCACAGATCGGACTGGCGTTCATCGCGCCGTTCGCGGCGCTGTTCGCGCTCGTGTTCATCGTGCCCATCGGGTACGCCGCCTACCTCAGCTTCTTCCAGGACAAGCTGGTCGGGGGCAACACGTTCGTCGGATTCGCCAACTACGGCAAGCTGTTCCGGGACCCGCAGTTCTGGGACGGGGTGGGACGAGTCTTCTGGTTCACGCTCGTCCAGGTGCCGATCATGCTGATCCTCGCCATGGCGCTGGCGCTCGCGCTGGACTCCATGCGCCTGCACGGCACCAAGTTCCTGCGGGTGACGATCTTCCTGCCCTACGCGGTGCCGGCGATCGTGTCGACGCTCATGTGGGGATTCTTGCTGGGCATCAAGTACGGCCTGTTCGGCAGCCTCAACGAGGCCCTGGGCACGGACTTCGACCCCTTCTCCCCCGGCACTACGCTCATCTCCATCGGGGTGATGGTGACGTGGGCGTTCACCGGCTTCAACATGCTCATCTTCTACGCCTCGCTCAAGGCCGTCCCGCGCGAGCTGTACGAGGCGGCCGCGATCGACGGCGCGAACGAGTTCCAGGTCGTCCGCGCGATCAAGCTGCCGGCCCTGCGCGGATCGCTGGTCGTCACGGTCATCTTCTCGATCATCGGCACGTTCCAGATGTTCAACGAGCCGCAGATCCTGCCCTCGATGGTGGCCAACAGCGGCGTCACCACCTTCTACACGCCCAACCTGTACGCCTACAACCTGGCGTTCACCGGGTCCCAGCAGGGCTACGCGGCAGCACTCGCACTCGTCATGGCAGCGATCACGATCGCCGTCGCCTACGCCGTTCAGATCAGGGGGTTGCGCAATGCGTCGGACCACTAGCCGGCCGGCCGAGGCCGGGAAGTCCTCCGGCCGCGGGGGCCGGCTCCACACGGTGGCCAATCCCAGGAAGAGCACCACTCTCACCGTGATGACGGGCCTGTTCACCCTGTACTGCCTGCTGCCGCTCGTATGGCTGGTCATCAACGCGACCAAGTCGCAGGCCGATTTCGTGTCGTCGTTCGGGCTCGCACCCGGTCGCGAGTTCGCCCTGTGGGACAACATCGTGCAGGTGTTCAGCTATCAGGACGGGATCTTCTCCCGGTGGCTGCTCAACACCGTTCTCTACGTGGTCGTGGGCGCGACGTGTCGACCTTCCTGGCCGCTCTCGGCGGGTACGCCCTGGCGAAACTCGACTTCACCGGCAAGCGGGTGTTCCTCCTCGTCGTCCTGGGGTCGATCTCGGTCCCCGGCATCGCCCTGGCGATCCCGCAGTTCCTGCTGTTCGCGCAGCTCGGCATGACCGACACCCCCTGGGCGATCCTCATCCCGTCCTTCATCAACCCCTTCGGGCTGTACCTGATGTGGGTGTTCACGGCCGAAGCCGTGCCGACCGGCCTGCTCGAGGCCGCCAAGATCGACGGCGCCGGGGAGTTCAGGACGTTTCTCCAGATCGCGCTCCCGCTGCTCACGCCGGCAAGCGTGACGGTCCTGCTCTTCTCGTTCGTATCGATCTGGAACAACTATTTCCTGCCGTTGATCATGCTCAAGGACCCCGACTGGTATCCGCTGACCATCGGCATCAACCAGTGGAACAAGCTGGGCTCGACGGCCGGGAACGGCGCCCTCATCCAGAATCTCGTGATCACGTCCGCGCTGCTGACGATCGTCCCGTTGATCATCGCGTTCCTCAGCCTGCAGCGCTACTGGCAGTCAGGCTTGTCGCTGGGCGCCGTCAAGGGCTAGCGGCGACATGCCGGCGCGCGACTGCCGCCGGCCATTCCCCACCCGTCAACGATTCTGTGCGGAGAAGTGAGAGCATGACGAGCGACAGTGTGCCCGGAGCCCGGTTCCGGATCGACGGCAAGCGGTGCGACGAGAGTGCGCTCCCGCATGTCTGGAGCAGGTGCGTCGGCGCCGGACGGGCGAACGAGGCGCTGCGCGCGGACTGGCGGCAGCAGTTCGCCGAGGTCGTCGCCGCATCGGGAATCCAGTACATCCGCTTTCACGGCGTCTTTCATGACGACATGTTCGTGTACAGGGAGAGTTACGGCGGCGGTTTCGGGCCGAACGCGCCCCTTGCCGCGCCCGTGTACACCTTCAGCTATGTGGACAAGGTGTTCGACTTCCTTGTGGACAGCGGTGTCCGTCCCTTCGTCGAGCTGGGCTTCATGCCGCGCGAGCTGGCGACGGAGACCGAGACGGTGTTCTGGTGGGGCGCTCACTGCAGCCCGCCCAAGGACATGGCGCGCTGGGTCGAGCTGGTCACGAGGTCGGTCGAGCACTGGATCGACCGGTACGGCCTCGCCGAGGTGCGGGAGTGGCGCTTCGAGGTGTGGAACGAGCCGAACCTGGTCCCCCACTTCTGGACCGGCACGAGAACCGAGTACTTCGAGCTCTACGAGCAGACCGTGCGAGCGATCAAGGAGATCGATCCCGCGTTGAAGGTGGGCGGGCCCGCGACGAGCGTCTTCGTGCCCGACGACCGCTACAAGGGCGAGGTCGAGGACCGCTCCGCGATGCGCGAGACGGCCGCCGCGGCCGACGTGGACGCGCTCGACTGGCGCCCGGTGTGGATCGAGGAGTTCCTCACCTGGTGCGCGGAGCGCGGGCTCCCGATCGACTTCATCTCGACCCACCTGTACCCCACCGACTTCGCGTTCGGCGCCGACGGCGAGGCGGTGCAGATCACCCGGTACGCCGACGCGACGTTCGACGACCTGACCCTCCTTCGCAAGCTCGTGCGGAACAGCGCGTATCCCGATGCGGAGATCCACATCACCGAGTGGTCGACGTCGCCGTCGGCCCGCGACTTCATCCACGACACGCTGTTCGCGGCGACGTACATCACACGGTCGTACCTCAAGTGCGCCACCCTCGCCGACTCGATCGCCTACTGGACCTTCACCGACGTGTTCGAGGAGGGCGGCGCCGGCATCGGACCGTTCCACGGCGGGTTCGGGCTGGTGAACGAGGCGGGCATCCACAAGCCCACGTTCCACGCGTTCACGATGCTGGAGCGGCTCGGCGACCGGCTGCTCCTCGCGACGTCCGACGGGGTGGTGACCCGTGACAGCCGGACGTCGGCCGTGTCCGCGGTGTTCTTCAACTACCCCGACGGCATGGCCATGAGGGGTCTCGCCTCGGAGAACGCGTACCCGGCGACACGCGCGCTGGCGGAGGTGGGGCCGAGCCGGAGGATCCACCACTCGATCGGCGGCCTGGAGCCCGGCACCACGTTCCTGGTCGAGGTCCTGGACTGGGAGCACGGGAACGTCGCCGAGGCCTGGTACCGGCTCGGGTCGCCGCTCAACCCGTCCCGGGCCGAGAGCGCGCACCTGAGCGAGGTCGCCGACTCTCTCCTCAGGTTCACGCTGACCGTGCCCGACGACGGCGTGCTGGACCTCGATGTCGAGCTGGCACCCTGGGCGGTGATGTCGTTGCGCCAGTCGGCATGACCGCGCCACGGCATCGCGGGTCCTGGCACCGAAGTCGTGCGCGAGGTACGACGACCAGCGCCGCTCCCCGGCGGATCAGGGGTGCAGGCCGCGCGCGCACGCCGAAAGGCTCTCCGCCAGCGTCTTGCGCGCGGTGTCGTCGACCTCGGCGAACATGAGCGCCTCGATCTCGTCGACGGAGCGGTCGCAGCGCCGCAAGGTGGACAGGCCCTCACGGGTGAGGCGGGCACGCAGCACGCGGCCGGCGCCGGGCTGCGGGTCTCGCCGGATCAGACCGCGTCGTTCGAGGTCGCGGATGACAAGGCTCATCGCCTGCGGCGTGACGAAGGCGATGCGGGCCAGATCCGCCGAGGACGGCCCGTCGCGCAGTCGCAGCTCGCTCAGCGCCATGTACTCGGTGGTCGTGACGCCGTGCCGGGCGAGGGCCTCGTCCAGGCGGCCTCGGATGTAGCGCTCCAGCCGGAACACCAGATAGCTCACCCGCGGCGCCGGGGAGTCGGGCGAGGCGGCCGGGGAGATCTCGCGGTCGGTCACGGGGAGACGATATCGCTCGCCCGCAGCGATGAAAGTTTCCCGCCGCCTGTATCAAGCTACTTGATAACAAGTTGCTTGATACGCAGCGGAAATGCGCTTTCGCGCGATCTTCTCGCCGTGACCCCGCGAAGGCCGGACGTTGACGGCCGATCGGGGCGCTCCTATGGTCCAGCAACCAACGTCGATGCGGCCGCGTGCCGACGCCGCCGCACCTCAGGCACCGAGCAGAGGAGGGCGAATGAAACGACTGACCGCGTGGGTGGCCGGTGTCTGCACCGCGGTGTTGTGCGCCGCCTTGACCGCGGCACTCCCCCACCAGGCCGCCGCGGCCACCTTGACCGAGGTGACCGGGTTCGGCGCCAACCCGGGCAATCTCCGCATGCACGTGTACGCGCCGGACAACCGCCCCGCACGACCCGCGATCGTGCTGGCCATGCACGGTTGCGGCGGTTCCGGACCCGGACTCTACTCCGGCTCGGAGTTCGCCTCCCTCGCCGACCGGTACGGCTTCGTCGTCGTCTACCCGTCGGCCTCCAAGAAGGGCAACTGCTTCGACTCCTGGTCGGCCGAGTCGCACGTGCGCGGCGGCGGCAGCGACCCGGTCTCGCTCATGTCCATGATCACGTACACGCTGGAGCGCTTCGGCGGCGACGCCGGCCGCGTGTTCGTCACCGGCACTTCGGCCGGCGGCATGGAGACCAACATCATGCTCGGCAACTACCCGGACGTCTTCAAGGCCGGCGCCGTGTTCATGGGCGTGCCGCACAGTTGCTTCGCGAACGAGGCCGACTACATCCCCTCACCGGGCGCCAGCGACTGCGCCTCCGGACGCGTCAGCAGGACGCCGCAGCAGTGGGGGGACCTGGTGCGCGCCGCCTATCCGGGGTACACCGGCGCGCGGCCGCGCGTGCAGCTCTGGCACGGCACGAACGACACCCTCGTCTACTACGCCACGCTGCAGCAGCAGATCGACCAGTGGACCAACGTCTTCGGCCTCAGCCAGACGCCCACCAGCACCGACACACCGCAGGCCAACTGGAACCGCCGCCGCTACGCCGACTCCACCGGGACGGTGAAGGTCGAGGCGTACGGCATCCAGGGTGCCGGGCACAGCCTCCCGTCGAGCGGCATGGCCGCGGCCGCCATCCAGTTCTTCGGCCTCACCGACAGCGGCCCCACCAGCACCCCCACTCCCCCGACCGGCGCCTGCCGGGTCACCTACACACCCAGCACCTGGAACAACGGGTTCACCGCCGCCGTCACCATCGCCAACACCGGCCCGGCCGACGTCAACGGCTGGACGCTGACCTGGGCCTGGCCGGGCAACCAGCGGATCACCAACGCCTGGAACGCCACCGCCACCCAGCAAGGCGCCCAGGTGACCGCGCGCAACGCCCCCTACAACGCCACCGTCGCCGCCGGAGCCGCCGTCACCTTCGGCTTCCAGGCCACCTACAGCGGGACGAACACGGCACCCGCGCAGTTCGCCCTCAACGGCACGGCCTGCTCCCCCGCTGCCTAGCGACACATGCCGGCCCTTCGCGTCCGGGCCCGTTCCCTGCGGTGGAGATCGGCTCCAGCGCAGGGAACGGGCCCGGCGGACCTGCTCCGGTTCGAGCTCGGGCTACGTGAGGTCCCCCCCGCCCGGGCTGACGGCCAGGCCAGGGGTCACCCCGGAATCGGCCGGCGCCTGGGTGGGGGTGCCGGCACCGTCCAGGTTCCCGGCGGAGGTCCGGACCGTTTCCTTCACCGACGTGGTCCAGTCACGGCCGGCCGCCTTGCCGGTCAGGACCGCGGTGCCCAGGGGCTCGTCCGCGCCAGGGGTGACCTTGAACTCGGCGGTGCGTTCCGAGCCGGGCCTCAGGGGCCCCAGCACGACCTGGGCGGGCGTGACGCTCCATCCCTCCGGAGCCTCGACGGACACCGTGGCCGATGGGGCCAGCGGCATGTCGATCGCCCGGACGGTGACGGTGACCTGGGCCTCCTGACCCGGAATCAGTTCGGCCGGTGCGCCGAGCCGGACCTTCTGCAAGCTGTACGCGCGGTAGGTGTGGCCGGCCTTCCCGGTGAGCTCGATCAGGTCGGGGCCGACCTTCCTGGTGCGGGCCCGGCCGCCGCGCGTGGCGTCGACCACCTTGTAGCGCCCGGTGAACATCTCGGCGCGGACCCTCACGGTGCCGTCGCGATCGGGCGTGATCAGGAACTCGTCGGCCTGCCCCTCGCTCCACGCCGCGCCGACGGTGTGACCGCCACGGCCCCGAAGGCCCTTCACCCGTCCCTTCGGCCAGGCCGCCGGCAGGGCCGGCAGCAGGTGCAGCTCGCTGTTGTGGCTGTGCAGCAGCATCTCCGCGATGCCGGACGTGGCGCCGAAGTTGCCGTCGATCTGGAACGGAGGGTGCAGATCGAACATGTTCGGCGCGAGCCGGGCCGGTGAGACGAGGGCGCGGACCAGGTCGTGCGCCCGCGTACCCTCCTCCAGCCTGGCCCAGTAGTTGATCTTCCAGGCCAGCGACCAGCCCGTCCCGTCGTCGCCGCGCAACTCCAGCGTCCGGCGCGCGGCCTCGAACAGCTCGGGGGTGTCGCGCCTGGTGATCTGGTTGCTGGGATGCAGGCCGTACAGGTGTGAGACGTGCCGGTGGGTGCGCTCGGTCTCCACCCAGTCGTGGAGCCATTCCTGGATGTTGCCGCGAGAGCCGATCTTCATCGGCGCCAGCCGCGCGCGGGCGGCCTCGACCTCGGCCCGGAAGTCCGCGTCCACGCCGAGCACCTTGCTCGCCCCGGCGCAGCCGTCGAACAGGTCGCGCAGGATCTGCATGTCCATGGTGGGGCCGGCGGCCACGCTGGCATCCGGGTGGTGGCTGAGCTCGGGCGAGTTGGACGGGTTCGTGACCAGCCAGCCGAGTTCCGGCTCCGGCACCAGGGTGTCGAGGAAGAACTGGGCGGCGCCCTTCATGGCCGGGTAGTTCGCGCGCAGGAAAGCGGCGTCGCCGGTGAACAGGTAGTGGTCCCAGATCAAGCCGGCCAGCCAGGCGCCGCCGGTCTGCCACATGCCCCAGAACGCGCCGTCGACGACAGAGGTGGCCCGCCACGCGTCCGTGTTGTGGTGGGTGACCCAGCCGCCCGCCCCGTACTGCGCCTCGGCGGTGCGGGCGCCGGTCACGGTGAGGTCCTTGATCATGTCGAACACCGGCGCGTAACACTCGGACAGGTTCGTCGTGTCGGCGGGCCAGTAGTTCATCGGCAGGTTGGCGTTGATGGTGTACTTCGAGTCCCACGGCGGGCGCATCTGGTCGTTCCAGATGCCCTGCAGGTTGGCCGGCTGGGTGCCGGGCCGTGAGGAGGAGATCAGCAGGTATCGGCCGAACTGGAACAGCAGCGCGGCGAACTGCGGGTCGTCGGTGTTCGCGTGCTGGGCGATGCGGACGTCGGTCGGCTGGTCGGCCGCCGCGGTACGGCCGAGGTCGAGCGTCGTGCGGCCGAACAGCCGCTGGTAGTCGGCCACGTGCCGGTCGCGCAGCTTGTCGTAGGGCCGCTCGAGTGCGGCGTCGAGGTGCTTCCGCGCGATGCCCTGGTAGTCGCCGCCGACGTCCTGGTAGTTCACGTAGCTGGAGCCGATGGAGACCAGCAGCGTCACGCTGTTCGCGGCCCTGACCTGGAGGGTGCCGCCGGAGCTGGTGACGCTGCCGCCGTCGGCGACGGCCCGGGCCAGCGCCAGGAACCG
>NZ_JBQQCB010000109.1:0-36506 GCF_052246675.1 Nonomuraea sp. KM90
CGCCGACCAGACCATGACCATCGACCCCTGCAACCTGCAACTGCTCTACCAGGGCCGCAGCCCCAACTCCGGCGGCGACTACGGCCTGCTGCCCTACCGGCCAGGCGTGCTGACACTGCAGCGCTGACGGCGCGACACGGATCCGGCTCCGAAGAACCGGAATCGTCTCGGGGCGGCCCGGCTGTCCGGGCCGCCCCTCCTCAGCTCAGGAGCGGGCGGCGTACGGCGCGACCGGCGAGGGCCTTCTGCTCGCCCGCCGCAACCATCCCGAGGGGCTGGTTCTGGATTATTAAATACAAAACCTGGTAGCATCCCCCACATGGGCAGGCCACGATCCTTCGACGAGACCGCCGCGCTCGACGCGGCGGCGGCGGAGTTCCGGATACACGGCTTCGCCGATACCTCGACCGAGCAGCTCTGCGAGGCGGCGGGGGTGCGGCGCAGCAGCCTGTACAACGCCTTCATCTCGAAGGACGAACTGTTCGTGCGCGCACTGGAGCGGTACGTGGCCGGGTTCCGGGAGTGTCGGGCGCAGGTGCTCGCCGATGACCGGCTCAGCGGGGCCGAGCGGCTTCGCGGCCTGATGGAGGGCGTCGTCGAGGAGGAGCGCGCGGCACGCGAGCGGGGGCATGCGGCCGGATGCATGGTGGTGCACAGCATGATGACCCCTGACCTGCGCGAGCGGGACGAGCGCGTGGCCCGCATCCTCGATCGCAACCTGCGCGAGCACCTGGACCTCCTTGAGGGGGCGATCCGGGCCGGGCGCCTCGACGGCAGCATCCGAGCGGATGCCGACCCGCACGAGGGGGCCCTGCTGGTGATGACGGTCATCTCCGGGTTGCGGGTGACCGCGCAGGCCGGGGTCGAGTCCGGGCTGCTGCGGCGGATCGCACTCGACGGCCTGCGCTCACTCCTCGGCTGAGAACGAGCACCCCGGTCACGCGGGCATCCGCTTGCCCAAATTTTGGATTCTGTAATACAGAAAGGCGATAACATGACCATCGCACTGATCACCGGGGCCAACAAGGGCATCGGCTTCGAGACGGCCAAACAGCTTCTGGAGCTGGGCCACGTTGTCTACATCGGCGCGCGTGACGTCGAGCGGGGCGAGAAGGCCGCGGCAGAGCTTGGCGCACGATTCGTGCAGCTCGACGTGACCGACGACGCATCGGTGAGCCGCGCGCTGGCGACGATCGATTCGGCCGAGGGCCGGCTCGACGTGCTGGTGCACAACGCGGGCATCCTGGAGGACGGAGTCGTCGACGGGCCCACGGCTCTCCGGGTTTTCGACACCAACGCGGTGGGAATCGTGCGCGTCACGGAGGCGGCACTCCCCCTGCTGCGCAGATCACCGAACCCTAACGTGGTCACCGTTTCGAGCAGCGCCGGGTCATTCTGGGCGGTGAACAACCCCGAACGGCCGGAGTTCCACCTGACGGCCACGCTCTACTCCGCGTCCAAGGCGGCAGCCACCATGCTCACGGTCCAGTACGCCAAGTCCCAGCCGGGCATCAGGTTCAACGCGCTCGAGCCCGGCTTCACCGCCACCGACATGACCGCGGCCTTCGGAGGCGGAAGATCACCGGAGGAGAGCGCCAGAACTGTCGTGCGTCTGGCGACTCTCGACGCGGACGGTCCGACGGGAACCTTCCAGGACGAAAACGGGGAGTTGCGCTGGTAGACGCGCCGGGGCCGCCGTAGCCCGCACCCGCCTGGCACTCATCGAGCGCGTCGCCGCCCTGGACGTCGCACTCCGGACCGACGCCCTCGCGGCGAGGAGGCTGGAGCCGGCCGCAGGGAGGCGGGCCGGCTCCAGGGTTCGGGCGTCACACGGGGATCAGACGCGGGTCCACTTCTGGCTGTTCTGGCCGTTGCACGCCCAGATCTGCACCTTGGTGCCGTTGGCGGTGCCGGAGCCGGTGACGTTCAGGCACTTGTTCGCCCCGACGGCGGTGATGCTGCCGTCGGCGTTGAGGCGCCACTTCTGGTTGTTCTGGCCGTTGCAGTCCCAGATGATCACCGCGGTGCCGTCCGCCGTCCCGGCCCCGTTCACGTCCAGGCACTTGTTGCCGTACACCCGGAGCTCACCCGATTCGGTCGACGTCCACTGCTGGTTGGGCCCCCCGTTGCAGTCCCAGATCTGCACCTGCGTGCCGTTCGTCTGCGTGGCTCCGTTGAGGTCCAGGCACCGGTTGGAGGCCACACCCCGCAGCGCGCTCGTGCTGTCCGGCGGCGGGCCGTCACCCTGCCCGACGCCCCTGCCGTTGAAGGTGATGGAGTCCACGTCGAACGAGTTCGCGGTGGGCGCCTTGAACACGACGTGGACGTTGCGGGTGCCACCGGGGTCGGTGACCTGCGCCGCGGGCAGCGACACGTAGGTGTTCCATCCCCCGGTCGCCGGCACGGGGCTGGAGGCGAGGAGGGCCCCGGTCGGCGAGTCGGCGCGCAGTTCGATGGACGCCCCGGTGCTGGACGGTGCCGAGACGCGGAAGGACACCGTGTCGATCCCGGACAGGTTGATCGGGCTGAAGGAGATCCAGTCGTTGTTGGAGATGTCGCCGATGCGCCTGCCGCCTTCGGCTCCGGACTCGTCGACGATGCGGATCCCGGACGAGCCGGTGAAGTGCTCGGCCTGCTTGTGCTTCGGCTGCAGGGTGAGGCCGGCGGAGCCCTTCAGGCCGCCCGTGTCGGTGTAGTCGGCGGACAGGACGTAGTAGACGTTGGAGGCCTCGTCATGGCCGGAGGCGGTGGTCGTGACCGTCCCGGAGCAACCGGTGTACTGGCCGGTGTCGTGGGCGTGCTGGTCATGGCCGAGCGCCGTGATCACGTTGACCTTGGTGCAGTCGACGGAGCCGTCCTCGGCGTCGGTGACGTTCACCGTGTAGGCCACCTGGTCGCCGAAGTCGATGAACCCGCCGTCGGGTGGAGCCGAGAAGGCCACCTTGGGACGGGTGTTGCCGACGACGATGGGCAACGTGACGCTGCCCGTCTTCCCGCCGGAGTCCCGTACGGTCAGCCTGGCCGTGTACGTGCCGTTGGTGTTGTAGGTGTGGGAGGGGTTGGCGCTGGTGGAGGTGCCGCCGTCGCCGAACTCCCACGCGTAGGTGATCGCGTCGCCGTCGGGGTCGGCTGAACCGGCCGAGGAGAACGCCACCGCCAGCGGTGCCGTGCCCGAGTCGGGGTTGGCGCTCGCCTTGGCCAGGGGCGCGCGGTTCCCGGCCACGTAGTCGACACGGTAGATGCTGTCATCGGTGTTCGCGTGGCCGAAGCCGTTGCCCCAGTCGGCCATGTACAGGGCGCCGTCCGGGCCGAACTTCATGTCGATCGGCGCACGCGGGGCGAGCTGTGCCACGAAGGGGTTGATCTTCAGGAGGTTGCCCGCGGAGTCCAGGCGGAGCTCCTTGACGAAGTTGCGGCTCCATTCATAGAAGAACGGCGTGCCCTCGAAATACGCGGGGAACTTCCGGTCCGAGCTGCTGGCCGGGTCGTAGTGGTAGAACGGGCCGCCCATCGGTGCGGCACCGCCACAGCAGTTGATCTCGGGGAACTCGGCCGAGGCGTGGTAGTTGTACCACACGGTCGCGGGCTTGGCCGCGGGCAGGCTGTTCAGGCCGGTGTTGTTGGGCGAGTCGTTGACCGGTGCCGAGCAGTTGAACTTCGCGCCGGAGGTGTTGGTGGCGAAGTTGAAGTCGTTGAACGGGATGTTGTTGCCCACACAGTACGGCCAGCCGTAGAAGCCCGGCTGCTTGATCAGGTTCCACTCGACGGTGCCCTCGGGACCGCGGTTGGGGTTGGCGGCGCCCGCGTCGGGGCCGTAGTCACCCACCGAGATCCAGCCTGTCACCTTGTCCACCGAGAAGCGGAACGGGTTGCGGAAACCCATCGCGTAGATCTCCGGCCGGGTCCTGGCGGTGCCGGGCGTGAACAGGTTGCCGGACGGGATCGTGTAGGTGCCGTCGGGCTCGGGGTGGATGCGCAGGATCTTGCCGCGCAGGTCGTTGGTGTTGGCCGAGGACCGCTGGGCGTCGAAATGCTCCCGGCCCGGCCGCTCGTCGATCGGGGCGTACCCGCTGGAGCCGTTGGGGTTGGTGTCGTCACCCGGGCCGATGTACAGGTTGCCGCCCGGCCCGAACGCGAGGTAGCCGCCGGTGTGGCCGGGCTCGTCGACGTTGCGGTACGCCGGAACCTCGATGATCTTCTTCTCGCTCGCCAGGTCGAGGCTGGTGCCGTTGAAGGTGAACCTCGACACCCGGTTCACCTCACCGCCGTTGGACGGCGAATAGTTGACGTAGATCCAGCCGTTGGTGGCGAAGTTCGGATCCAGCGCCAGCCCGATGCCGCCGTCCTCGCCGCCGTCGTACACCGACAGGGTGCCGATGACGCGCGTGCCCCCGCCATTGGCGGGGATCAGGTTCACCTTGCCGGAGCGCGAGATGTAGAAGACCCTGCCGTCGGCGGCCACGTCCAGTTCCATCGGCTGGTCGGGGGCGCCGTCGAGGGTCACCTTCTGGAACCGGGCCGCGACCGTGCCGCCGCAGTCACCCGGCGCCGCGCCCGCCGCCCACTGCACCGCACCCAGCAGGTGCTGTTTGAACTGCGGCTCGGAGTAGGAGGACGCCTGGTGACCCATCGCGGTGGCCCACACCCGGCCGCCCTCCGGGTTGTGGCACCAGGAGATCGGGTGGTCGGCGCCCATCTTGTTCGGCCCCGCGTCATAGGTGGTCTCGTCCGCGGTCACCAGGACGTGCACCGAGCCCCGCATGTTCTTGTCGAAGTTGTACCACTCCTCCGAGCGCACCCACCGATCCGGCAGGCCCTTCGTGGAGGGGTGCGCCTTGTCGGCCACCTTGGCGGTGCCCTGGAGGACCGCCGAATGCGCGGTCATGTGTGCGCCGGCCAGGACGACCTGGTCCCACCAGGGAAACTGCGTCTCGATGTTCATGTCGGTGGCGTTGTGGATGGCGACGACGCCGCGACCGCTGCGCACATAAGCCTGGAAGGCCTGACGCTGGGCGTCGTTGTCCCACACCATGCCGCTGGTCTGGAACATGATCACCGCGTCGTAGGTGTTCAGGGTCGCGCTCGTGAAGACGGCGGAGTTCTCGCTGTGGTCGACCTGGAAGTTGTTGTCGGTCGCCAGTTGCTGGAACATCGCGACGCCGGCGGGGATGGAGTCATGCCTGTAGGCGCCGCTCGCCGTCTCGGAGAACAGCAGCACCTTGAACTGCGGAGCGGCCGCGTGCGCCACCAGCGGCGCCGAGGACACCAACAGCCCTAACAAGGCCGCGGCCAGGGCGGAGAACAGGCGTGATCTTCGCATGAAGGATCTCCTGGGGGGTTACCGGCAACGGTCGGAGTTGACGGGTGGCGATGGGAAGGCATGCGTCGTCTCGGCTCGCCGGGCCGGTCTTGCGGCAAGGACGCCATGATCGGTGGATGGCGCGTGGCGCGGTGGGTGCGGGGCCTGACCATGCAACTGATCGATTCGGAATGAAAATAAGCCTGCACAAGATGACTGTCAAGCACGCTTATCCGGCGAACAGGGGGCCGTCTTCGCTTTCCTCCCGAGCGAGGACCTCGCCGCCCATCTCGAAAATCTGCAGGTAGAAGCCATATCAATGGCCTCCTGGCCGTTCCGCCACTCCTGACGCGACAACCATCGGTTGTCGCGTCTCGAGCGCTCGAAGGGAGAATGAGTATGAAACTTTCAGGCCCGGGGAGGCGGGCGTCAGAGGGTGCGCAGGTAGGCCAGGCCGTCCACGGCCAGCGCGTTCTGGCTCTCCGCGAGGGGCCGCCAGATGGAGGCCGCGGTGGCGATGGTCCGGTTGTGCGCGGTGAACGACTCGATGACGAGCGGCCCTCGATAACCGGCGTCGCGCAGGGCCTGGGTGAAGCCGGGCCAGTCGAAGCGGTCGGCCCCCGGCGTGCCGCGATCGGTGCCGCACACCTGCACGTGCGCGATGCGATCCGCCGCGACCCGCACCGCCTGGGCAGGGTCCTTCTCCTCGATGTTCATGTGGTAGACGTCGAGTGCCAGGTGGCAGTCCTCGGGCAGCGCGTCGAGCGCCTGCTCGACGGTGTTGACGAGGCTGGTCTCGTACCGGTTGAGCGGCTCGACCGCGAGCTTCACCCCGCGCTCGGCCGCATGGTCCAGGACGGGCCGCAGATGCTCACGCAGCTCGGCGTAGACCCCCCGGCGCTCGTCCGGCGACAGCCGCCACGTACGGCCGACCGAGGCGTACGCCGGCCCCCCGATCACCGGGGAGCCGACGGTCACCGCCACGTCGACGCAGTGCCGCAGATAGTCCTGGGTGTCGCGGACGATCTCCGGGGAGGCGGCCACGAGCTCGCGCCCCGGCGGCATGACCAGCACCACGGACGCGGCCAGCCCGTGCTCGGCGAGCACCGCCGCGGCCTTGTCCGGGTTCCAGTCGCCGGGCTGCTCGACGGGCAGCTCGATGACGTCGAAGCCCCACCGGGCGATGCGGGGCGCGAGCCGCGCCAGGTCGTCGTCGGTCAGCGGGGAGACCCAGACCCAGGTGTTCACTCCGATGGAGAACATGGCGTCCCTCTTCGTCGTCGGTTCGCGGAAGGAGCCGATCAGCTCTTCTTCCCGCCCCAGGTCTCCGGGAACCCGGGCAGGTCCTCACAACCGCACAGCGCGTAGTGCAGCGGCGGCATGTTGGGCTTGAGGTAGGCCGACAGGTTCTCGCTGGTGACCTTCGGCTGCGGCAGGTTCCACATCTCGGGCACCTCCTCGCCCTTGAGGATCTTCAGCGCGGCGATGATCGGGGTGCGCCACTGGTAGGTCGGGTACGTGGGTGCGACGGCGGCGAGGTTCGCGTCCTTCCACTTCTGCAGGAAGTCCTGCTGGTCCTCGCCGTTGATCGGCGGCACCGGCAGGCCGGCGTCCTCGAACGCCTCGATCGCGGCCACCGCCGTGGCGCCGGCGTCCATCCAGACGCCGTCGATCTTGCCGTGCCGCTGGATGTAGTCGCTGACGATGCTCTTGGTCTTGGCGGCGTCGCCGTCGGTGAACTCCACCCCCACCACCTGGAGGCTGCTCTTGTCGAAGACCACCTTCGCGGCCGACCAGCGGGTCTCCAGCACGTCCACGCCGGGCAGGATGCGCAGCGCCAGCACCTTCCCGCCCGCCGGCACCTTCTCGACCAGGAACTCGGCGGCGTCGGCGCCGAAGGCGTAGCCGCCGATGGGCTTGATGAACGTCACCGGGCAGTCCGTCTCCACGCCCCGGTCGAACACGATGACGGGCACCTTCCCGCAGGCGGCCGTCACGGCGGGGGTGAGCGTCGCCGTGGTGTTCGGCGAGATGATCAGCGCGTCGCAGCCCTTCGCCTGCAGCTCGGCGATGTCGGAGATCTGCTTGTCGTCCTTGCCCTCGGCATCCAGCGCGGTGAACTTGTCGATCTCCTTGTGCAGGCCGACCTCGGCCTGCATCGTCTTCCACCCGACCTGGCGCCAGGGGTTGTTGACCGCCGCGTTGGAGAAGCACAGGTGGTACGGCCCGTCCTTCTTGTACTGTGCCGTGTCGATCATCTTCGGGGCGATGGCCTGCTCCCAGGGCTTGTCCGTGGGGCCCTGCGGTGCCTGGGAGCGCATGGACAGCTGGGCGTCGAAGTCCGCCTGCACGAAGAACTTCGACTGCGCGCCCGTGCCGGAACCCTGGGCGCTCTGGCCGGCGCTCGCCGCGGGCGTCGCGGGCTGGGCGGTGGCCGTCGGCTTGTCGGTGGTGCAGCCGGCGAGGACGAGCGCGGTGAACACGGCGACTGCGGCCTTATGACGCGGCATGTGCGTCTCCTCTTCGGGGGGTGGACTTCCAGGGAAGTCGGATGGCTCCCGCCGCGACCGCGGCGATGATGATGACGCCCTGCACGGTGAACTCCAGCGCCCCCGAGATTCCGTACAGGTTGAGCAGGGTGAACAGCGCCTCCAGCGTGACGGCCCCGGCCATGGCGGCCAGCACGGAGCCGCGGCCGCCGCCGAGCACCACGCCGCCGAGGACGACCGCGGTGATGGCGGAGAACTCCAGTCCCTGGCCCACCTGCGCCGAGACCCCGGCGAAACCGCCGAGCAGGATCCCCGCGACGGCGGCGGACAGACCGGAGAGCATGAAGGCGAAGATCTTGGCCCGGTCGACCCGGACCCCGGACAGTGCCGCGGCGCGCTCGTTGTCGCCGGTGGCGATGAGGGTCCTGCCGAAGTCGGCGCGCATGAGCCAGATCGCCGCCGCGCCCGCGGCCAGCAGGATCAGCACCGACCACGGCAGCGGCCCGAGGCCGCCGCGGCCGAAGACCCGGAAGCTCTCCGACAGCGCTCCACGCGGCGCGCCCCCGGTCCAGAGGAAGACCGCCCCGCTGAGGACGAGCAGCATGCCGAGCGTCACGATGAACGACGGCACCCGCAGCTTGGTGGTGACCACGCCGTTGACCAGCCCGACGAGCAGCCCGACGACGATCAGCAGGGCGAGGACCGGCCAGGTGGCGGACTCGTCGCCGTCGATGAGCCGCGCGGCGATCACCACTTCGGCCGTCACCAGGGAGCCGACCGACAGGTCGAACTCGCCGGAGACGATGACGAAATACTGTCCCGCGGCGAGGATCACCAGCGGCGCGGCCCGTTTGAGGAACGCCAGGAACCCGGCGGGCTCCAGGAAGTAGGGGTTGGCGATCGCGATCGCGGCCAGCAGCACCACGAGGACCGCGAGGATGGGAAGTGCCCGCTTCATGCCGACCGCCTTGTTCCGCGCCGGGCGTAGACGGCCACCGCGATGACGATGACCACGCCGCGGACCACGTCCTTGACGAAGGAGTTGACCTCGAGCTGGTTGAAGATGGTGTCCAGGACGGCCAGCAGCAGGACCCCGCCCACGGTTCCGGCGACCCCGCCCTTGCCTCCGGCCAGCGCGGTCCCGCCGAGCACGACCGCGGCGATGGACTCCAGGTCGTAGCCGCCGTCGGTGCCCACCGTGGGCGCCCCCGCCCCGAGCCTGCTGGCCAGCAGCAGACCCGCGATGCCGGCGCAGACCGAGCAGAGCACGTGAGTGAGCACGATGACCCGGCCCGTACGGATCCCGGACAGCCGGGCGACCTCCTCGTTGCCGCCCACCGCGTAGATCCGGTATCCCAGCCGGGTCCTGCTCAGCAGGAACCAGGCCACGACGGCCACGCCCGCCCAGAGCAGGGCGGAGACGGGGATCGGCCCGATGCGGGAGTAGCCGAGGAGCTGGAACGACTCGGGCACCTTGCCCGCCGGGCCGTCGTACAGGTGGTCGACGATGCCCTTGATGATCAGGGCGACGCCGAGCGTGGCGATGAAGGCGTGGACCTGGAGCCTGGTGATGACCAGCCCGTTGACCAGTCCCACCAGCGCGCTGATGGCCAGCACCGCGGCGATCGCCGGCCCGACGTTCCCGTCCTGGCCCGCCATGATCTCCGCCGCGACCAGCGAGGACAGGCTGATCAGGTACGCCACGGACAGGTCGAGCGAGCCGGCCAGGATCGCCAGCGTCTGCCCGATCGCCACGATGCCGAGGGCCGCGGAACGCTGCTGGATCCCGACGACGCTCTCCATGGTGAGGAACTGGCCGCCGTCGAGCGCGACGAGGACCCAGCCGACCGCGACCAGGCCGAGCAGCGCGAGGAACACCACCTGCGTGGGTTCGCGCAGGTGCGCCGCCAGGCCGCCACCCCGCCCGCCGTGCGCCCGGCCGCGGCGGGCGGGGCGGCGGGCGCGCGTGAGCAGGTTCATTCAGGCCACCTCTCCTGCGGCCAGGCGCATGATGGCCTCCTCGGAGGCCCCGGCCGGCAGCGTGCCCGCGACGCGGCCGTCGCGCAGCACGACGACGCGATCGCTCATGCCGATGAGCTCGGGCAGCTCGGAAGAGATCATCATGATGGCCACGCCGTCGTTCGCCAGTTCGCGCATCAGGTCGTGGATCGCGGCCTTGGCCCCGACGTCCACCCCCCGGGTCGGTTCGTCGAACAGCAGCACCCGCGGCGCCATCGTCATCCATTTGACGAGCACGACCTTCTGCTGATTGCCGCCGGACAGGTAGCGGACCTCCTGTTCCCGGCGCGCAGGCGAGAGGCGTACCCGTTCGAGCAGGTCGCGGACGCCGTCGCGGTTCCCGGCGCCCACCGCGCGGGCGACGAGCAGGACGTTGTCGCGCACGGACTGCCGCAGCGCGAGCCCTTCGGCCTTGCGGTCCTCGGTCACGAGCCCGATGCCCATGGCCACGCCTTCCCGGACCGTGCGCGGGCGCGACGGGATCATCTCGCCCGTGGTGAACGGCTCCGCGCCGAAGATCGCTTTGGCCAGCTCCGATCTGCCGGATCCCTGCAGCCCCGCGATGCCGACGATCTCCCCGGCGCGCAGGTCCAGATCGATGTCGCGGAGCTTGTGGTTGCCGGCCGCGCGCAGGCTGAGCCGTACCTCGCCGGCGCCCGCCGAGCGGGGCGGGAAGTAGGTGCCGAGGTCGCGGCCCACCATCAGGCGGATCAGCTCGTCGGAGGTCACCTCGCCGATCGGGAGCGTGGTGACGCGCGAGCCGTCCTTCAGTACGGTGACCCGGTCGGCGAGGTCGAACACCTCGCGTAATCGGTGGGAGATGTACACGACGGCGACGCCGCGTTCCCTCAGCCGCCCGATCAGCCGGTGGAGCAACTCGACCTCGTGCTCGGCGAGCGCCGCGCTGGGCTCGTCCATGACGACGAGCCGGGCGTCCATCGACAACGCCTTGACGATCTCGACGATCTGCTGCTGGGCCACCGGCAGGCGCTTGACGACGTCGCGGGGGCCGAACGGATCCTCGCCCAGCTCGTCGAGGAGCCGCGCGGTCGCCTCCTCCATGGCGGCCCGGTCGACCAGGCCGCGCCTGACGGGCTCGCGCCCGAGGAACACGTTCTCGGCGACGGTGCGCTCGGGCAGCAGGTTGAACTCCTGGTAGATGATCGCGATGCCGGAGCGCTGCGCCTCGATCGGGTGGCCGAAGGAGACGGGCCGGCCGTCGATCTCGATCGTGCCCTCGTCCGGCGCGTGCACCCCGCAGATGATCTTCATGAGGGTGGATTTGCCGGCGCCGTTCTCGCCGACGACGGCGTGGACCTCGCCGGCCGTCACCTCCAGGTCTATCCCGGACAGCACCCGCACGCCCAGGAAGCTCTTGCCGATGCCGCGCATGCTCAGCACGTGGCCCGCCTTCTCGCCCGAGCGGACGTGAGCACGGCGCCGGAACGGTCGTGGAAGCGGGACACGAACGGCGCCGTCGCGAGCAGGCCCGCCTCGAAAAGTTTCAGGCTTATGTGCCTCATGATGCGGGATGCTAGGCGGGCTTATATCGAGGGTCAAGCAAAAGTTCGAACCGGCACGACATAATGGGGGGGAGATTGCGAAGGATATCGGGCCGATCCACGATGTGGCATCGGGGCGATAGGACAGCGATCAGCCCGCTTATGCGTGACCGTCGACAGTACGGGCCCGTGGCCGTCCCTGCCGTCGCGGCACGGCTCCACTCCGGAGTGCTGACGCACTCCGGAGTGGGACGGATGGCGTCAGACGCGGGTCCAGCGCTGGTTGGCTCCGCCGGTGCAGGTCCAGATGCGCGCCCTGGTGCCGTTGGCGGTGCCGCTGACGTCCAGGCACTTGTTCGCCCCGACGGCGGTGATGCTGCCGTCGGCGTTGAGGCGCCACTTCTGGTTGTTCTGCCCGTTGCAGTCCCAGATGATCACCGCGGTGCCGTCCGCGGTCCCGGCGCCGTTCACGTCCAGGCACTTGCCGCCGTAGACCCGCAGCTCACCGGCGCTGGTGGTGGTCCACCGCTGGTTGGCCTGCCCGTTGCAGTCCCAGATCTGCGCCGCCGCGCCGTTGGCCTGCGAGGCGCCGCTGACGTCCAGGCACCGGTTCGATCCCACACCCCGCAGCGCGCTCGTACTGCCCGGTGTGCTGGTCAGTTCCTTGATGCGGATGTTGCGGAAGGACACCACGTCGCCGGGCCCGTGGTTCTGGATGCCGAGGTAGCCCTGCTGAAGCGAGCGGACCGGATCGGTGTTGGTGAAATCGTTGATCTTGCTGCCGTTCAGGAACACCTGCAGCCGCTCGCCCTCCACCAGCAGCTCGTAGGTGTTCCACTGCCCCGGCGGGTTCAGCGCCGCGTCGCGGGCGGCGATGTCGGCGGCCTTGAACCCGTAGATCGCCCCGGTCGTCCTGTCCGCGGTGTCGGTTGCGTCGATCTGCACCTCGTACCCGGTGTTGAGCGCCGCGTTGGGGTCGCTCGTGGCCGGGAACCCGACGATCACGCCGGAGTTGGAGTCGCCGGTCAGCTTCCAGTCGAGCTTGAGGGAGTACGAGCGGAACTCCTTGGAGTTGTACCACAACATCCCCATGCCGCCCTGGGAGGTCAGCGTGGCGTCGCTGTTGGCGAACGACCCCGGCCCCGCCTGCGACCAGCCCGTCGTCGAGCCGTTGTACAGCGTCGTGTACCCGGTCTCCGGACGGCAGTCGGCGTTGGTGGCCTTGGCCGCGTACCGGATCCCGCCGAGCAGCAGCGTGCGGAAGCCCGGATCGGCGTACGACTCCTGGGTGTGCCCCAGACCGGTGTAGAAGGCGCGGCCGGCGGACTGCGGGCGGCACCAGGTGATCGGGTGATCGCCCATGCCGCCGCCGCTGTAGCTGCCCTCGTCCAGGCTCTGCAGCACCCGGACGTTCGGGCGGGGGTTGGAGCGGTAGTTGTACCACTCGTCGGTACGTGACCAGGTCGCCCCGAGGTGAGCGGTCGCGGCGTGCGCCCGGTCCTCGGTCCGCACGGTGGCCTGCTGGATCGCCGGGTGGTTGTTGAACCAGGCCCCCATCAGCTGCCCGTAGTACGCCCAGTTGTATTCGGTGTCCGCGGCCGAATGCACCCCTACGTAACCGCCCCCGCCGTCCACGTACGTCTGGAAGGCGGCCTGCTGGCTGTCGTTCAGCACGTCACCGGTGGTGTTGAGGAACACCACCGCCTTGTACTGGGCCAGGTTGGCCGCGCTGAAGGCGGTGGAGTCCTCGGTCGCGTCGACGGCGAAGTCGTTGGCGGTGCCCAGCTCGCGGATGGCCTGGATCCCGGCGGGGATCGAGTCGTGCCGGAACCCGACCGTCTTGGAGAACACCAGCACCTTGAAGGCGGCGGCCTGGGCGGGGATGGCGGGGATCATCGTCGCGGCGGCGATGAACGCCACCACCGCCACTGACAGGCGGCGCAGCACGGATGTCTTTCGGTCGCTCCCCGCGGTGCGCCCGAGCGCGGCGGGGGTCAGATGTCGTGGCATGAGTGTCCCTTCAGACGCGGGTCCAGCGCTGGTTGGTTCCTCCGGTGCAGGTCCAGATGCGCAGCTTGGTGCCGTTGGCGGTGCCGGAGCCGGTGACGTCCAGGCACTTGTTCGCGCCGATCGCGGTGATGCTGCCGTCGGCGTTGAGGCGCCACTTCTGGTTGTTCTGGCCGTTGCAGTCCCAGATGATCACCGCGGTGCCGTCGGCCGTCCCCGCCGCGTTCACGTCCAGGCACTTGCCGCCGTAGACCCGCAGCTCACCGGCGCTGGTGGTGGTCCACTGCTGGTTGGGCTGACCGTTGCAGTCCCAGATCTGCGCCAGCGCGCCGTTGGCCTGCGAGGCGCCGTTGACGTCCAGGCACCGGCCCGACCCCACGCCCCGCAGCGCGCTCGTGCTCCCCGAGGGCGGGGTGCCGGTGTCGAAGGTGAAGGCGTCCACGTCGAACAGGTAGCCCTGTCCGGTCGGGCCGCGGAAGACCAGATAGAGCGTCGTCGTGCCGGCCGGCGCGCCGCTGAGGTTCGCCGAGACGTCGGCGAAGGTGTCCCAGCCGCCGGTGCTCGTCACGTTCACCGTGCCCAGCAGTGTGCCCGTCGCCGAGCCCGCCCGCACCTCGATCCGGCCACCCGCCCCGGCCGAGGACACCCGAGCGGTGATCCTCGTCGCGTTACCCACGTTGTACGGCTGGAAGGAGATCCAGTCGCCGTCGTCGGTGAAGCCGACCGTCCTGCCGCCCTCCGCGGTGGCGTGGTCAGCCGTCTGGATGCCCTGCTGGGCGCCGAAGTGCTCCGCCTGCCGGTGCCGGGGCTGGAGCGTACGGGCGCTGGTGGAGGTCAGACCGCCCTTGTCGGTGTAGGAGGCCTCGAAGACGCCGTAGATGTTGGCACCGGCGTCGTGCTCGCCGTCGACCGGCACCGCGATGGAGCCCGAGCAGCCGGTCGAGGAGGTGATCTTGTGGCGGTGGCTGTCGTGGCCGAGGAAGTAGGCGACGGTTACGCCGGTGCAGTCGATCGTGCCGTCCTCCGGGTCGCTGACGGTGACCTGGAAGGGCACGGTGTCACCGAAGGAGAACAGTTGCCCGTCGGCAGGGGTGGTGAGGCTGACCGTCGGCGCGGTGTTGCCGACGGTCACGATCACGTTCGCCGTGCCGGTGAGACCCTGCGGGTCCCGGACCGTCAGCGTCGCCGTGTAGGCGCCGTTGGTGGTGTAGGTCTTGCTCGGGTTCGCCGCCGTGGAGGTGGTGCCGTCGCCGAAGCTCCACGAGTAGGTCAGCGCGCCGCCCTCCGGATCGGAGCTGCCCGCCGAGGAGAAGTTCACCGTCAGCGGAGCCGGTCCCGACGTCTTGTCGGCGGCCGCCTTGGCGATCGGGTTGCGGTTGGCGTTGCCGATGTGCTCGATGCGATACAGCGCCTGGTTGTTCGCCCCGGAGCCGTAGTCGAGGACGTACAGGGCGCCGTCAGGACCGAAGGCCATGTCCATCACCTGTGTCCCCGACCAGGGGAACGCCGAGATCTCCCCGTAGGCGCCGTCCGGCTTGACCTCGATCGCCTTGATCCAGCGCCGGCCGTATTCACCGGCGAAATACCGCCCGTCGAGCACCTGGGGGAACTTGATGGCCGAATTCAGGTTGGGATCGTAACGGTAGACCGGGCCGCCCATCGGCGACTCCGATCCGGAGCCGAACTCCGGCGGGCTTCCGGCGTCCCCCGCGTACCTGATCCACGCCGGCTTCGCCGGGGGCAGCGTGGTCAGGCCGGTGTTACGGAAGGAGTTGTTGGTCGGGCCGCCCGCGCAGTCGTACTTCGGGCCGGTGCTGTTGGTGGCGAAGTTCCATTCGTTGTAGGTCTCGCCGGTGGTGTTCGTACCCGTGCAGTACGGCCAGCCGTAGTTGCCCGGACCGGTGATGCGATCGAACTCCACCTGCCCGCTCGGCCCGCGGTTGGAGTTGGTCACACCCGCGTCCGGCCCGTAGTCGCCGAGGTAGACGATGCCGGTCGCCTTGTCCACGCTCATCCGGAACGGGTTGCGGAAGCCCATGGCGTAGATCTCCGGCCGGGTCCTCGCCGTCCCCGGCGCGAACATGTTGCCGCTGGGGATCGTGTAGGTGCCGTCGGGCTGCGGTCTGATGCGCAGGAGCTTGCCGCGCAGGTCGTTGGTGTTGGCGGACGAGCGCTGGGCGTCGAACTGCGGGTTGCGGTTGGTCCGCTCGTCCAGCGGGGAGTAGCCGCTCGACTCGAACGGGTTGGTGTCGTCGCCGGTCGTCAGATACAGGTTGCCGGCGGCGTCGAAGTCGATGTCCCCGCCCACGTGACAGCACTGGCCGCGGTCGTTCTGGACCCGCAGGACCACCTTCTCGCTGGCCATGTCGAGGGTGTCGTCCGTCTTCAGGGTGAACCGGGACAGGTACAGCTCGCCCTTCCACTGGTCGAACTGGGCCTGCGTGCCGGTGCTGGGCGCGTCACCGCTCGGCGTGCTCAGCCGCGGGGAGTAGTAGAGCCAGAGGTACCGGTTCGACGCGAAGCCGGGGTCGACCGCCACGCCCTGGAGGCCCTCCTCGTCGTGGGTGTAGACGTTGAGCCTGCCGGCCACCTTCGTGTTGCCGTTGGCGTCGGTGACGCGCACCGTGCCGTCGCGCGCCGTGTGCACCACCGACCGGTTCGGCATCACGGCCAGCGACATCGCCTCACCCAGCTCCGCTCCGCCGGACGCGAGAGACACCTGCTGGTAGTCGGCCGGCGGGATGACGAGAGCGTTCGCCGGGGAGGCGTCGAGCGCGAGCGCTCCGGGAATGATCAGCGCCATCGTGGTCAGCAAGGTGAGCCACGGACGTCGGGACATGAGTGTTCCCTCCTGACACAGGAAAATCGGTCAGGGCAAGGCGCGCCACCGCGCGCCTGCCGGGGTTCCGCTTCGTGCCCAGAGGAGTGCCGCCTCTGGCTCCCTCACGGCCGGCGCCGGTTGCGGCGGCCGGCCGTGAGGAAGGTGTTGGTTGCCGATCGATGTCGCGCGGGAAGAGCCGTCGGAGGCCGACGTCGGTTCAGGTGACGGGGGGACCCGCTTCCCGTGCCCGACGGTCGGAGGCGAGGCCGTGGTCGTCGGACGGGGTCAGGCGCGGGTCCACTTCTGGTTGGCGCCACCGGTGCAGGTCCAGATGTGCACTTTGGTGCCGTTGGCGGTGCCGGCGCCGGAGACGTCCAGGCACTTGTTCGCCCCGACGGCGGTGATGCTGCCGTCGGCGTTGAGGCGCCACTTCTGGTTGTTCTGCCCGTTGCAGTCCCAGATGATCACCGCGGTGCCGTCCGCGGTCCCGGCGCCGTTCACGTCCAGGCACTTGCCGCCGTAGACCCGCAGCTCACCGGCGCTG
Organism: Nonomuraea sp. KM90; assembly: GCF_052246675.1. Lineage (NCBI taxonomy): Bacteria > Bacillati > Actinomycetota > Actinomycetes > Streptosporangiales > Streptosporangiaceae > Nonomuraea > Nonomuraea sp. KM90. The sequence continues at coordinate 16,682 of NZ_JBQQCB010000109.1, forward strand.
GTGGTGGTCCACTGCTGGTTGGGCTGCCCGTTGCAGTCCCAGATCTGCGCCGCCGCGCCGTTGGCCTGCGAGGCGCCGCTGACGTCCAGGCACCGGTTCGACCCCACACCCTTGAACGCACTCGTGCTCCCCGAGGGCTGGCCCTGGGGGCCGGCGGACGCGATCACGGCCTGGGCTCCGGCCGGCCAGGCGCCGTTGGTGACGGTGACGTTGTTGTTCACCACGTTGCCGCGGTCGCCGTTGGTCACGTTGGTGCTGCCGTTGGTCGACCAGTTGCCGGTGACGGTGAAGTTGCCCATGTTCTCGCCGTACCAGTAGTTGGCGGTGGCCCAGGTGCCGGTGTTCGAGAGCACGTTGTTCCTGACGGTGTAGTACCTGGAGCCCTCGTCGAAGTAGATGCCGAACCAGCCGTTGGTGCGCAGGCAGTGGTTGTCGCTGATCACCGCGCCCGGGTTCCACGACAGCGTGTAGATGCAGCCGCCGTCGGTCATCTGCTGCATGACGTCGTGCACGTAGTTGCCGATGAGCCGGTTGCCGGAGGCGGTGGTGGCCGTGGTGTAGCGCGGCTGGAAGTCGTACAGGCCGCGGTCGGCGTAGTGGGTGCTGCCGCCCGGCTCGTTGGCGCCCCAGCCGTACCCGATCGACATGCCGGTGTACGGCAGGTTGTAGATCTCGTTGTGGGACACGTTGGTGTTGGTGACGTAGGTGGTCAGGACCGAGACGACGCCTCGGTGGTCCAGGCCGAGGTCGTGGATGCGGTTGTCGCTGACGGTGATGTTCCGGTTGACCATCCGCTGGTCGCTCGGGTGGTGCGCGTCGGCGCGCACCCCGCCGACCACGATGCCGCCGGCCGAGCTGCGGGCGATCTCCGACCGGGTGACCGTGATGTCGGCGGCGCCCAGGCCGACACCGCTGGCGTGCGCGTTGGCGTCGTTGCCGATGCCGATGGCCGTCTGCCCCAGGTTGACGAAGCGCGAGTCGGTGAAGGTGACGGTGTTCGCCGCGGAGACCTGCACGGCGGCGGGCATCTGGTACCAGTTCGGCCGGGTCGCCTCGAACTGCCGGCAGCCCTGGTGGCAGGAGGTGAAGGCGGGCCAGCTCCAGTTGCCGGCGATGTAGGCGCCGGTCTGCTGGTCCACGTAACCCTGGTTGCCGCTGGGGCCGAGCCAGCTCGTGCCGGTGAAGGTGATCCCGCTGAACGTGATGTGGTGCGCGGGCGCGTCGTACGTGCCTCCGACGTGCACCAGCGACTGGAGCACCGGCAGCTCCACGCTCACGTTGCCCATGCTCTGCCCGGCGAGCGGGATGTAGGACAGGGCGCCGGTCCCCGGGTCGAGGTACCACTCCCCCGGCGAGTCGAGGAACTCGTAGGCGTTGGCCAGGTAGAGCGGTCCCGCCCGGTGCGGGCTGGTGAAGGTGTCGTACCCGAAGTTGTTGTTGTTCCAGGCGGGCTGCCGCATCGTGATGAGGTTGCCGCTGATGCTCTGCACCGGCGCGTAGCGGTCGGTGAAGGAGCCGACGCTCTCCATCTCCACCCGGCCCTGGTTGGCGAGGTTGTTCAGATAGCTCAGCGCGCCGCTGGTGAACCTCATCCCGGTGCTGCTGGCGGTGAAGTCGGACCGGTTGACGGCGGTGCGCGCCCGGGTGGCGAGCGCGCCGTCGACGTACAGCTGCCGGGTGTCGATGCCGGTGCCGACGTTGGCGCGCCAGATGTTCTTCCCCGAGTCGGCCAGGGTCCAGCCGGTGACCGCCCTGGCTCCGCTGATGACCGGGACGGCTCCCGCCGCGGCCTGCCATCTCACGGAGTAGCCGTTGTTCCCGGAGTCGGCGGCGGTCAGCCGGAGCGGCGCGGACAGCCGGTACACCCCGCCGGCCAGCTCCACGACGATGTCACCGGACATCCCGGCGTTCAGCGAACGTACCGCCGTCTGCGCCGCGGACAGCGAGCACGGCTGGGTCGAGGTGCAGGCGGTGCCGGTGCCGGCGGGTGAGGCGTACAGGGTCGTGGTGGCCGCGAAGGCCGGGGTGGCGGGGGCGACGAGGGCGGACGCCGCGGCCAGGGCGGCGGCGATGCCCATCAGGATCGGTTTCAGCATCGTGACGGGCGAGGGTAATGGCACAGTCGTTCCTTTGGGGGGTAGGGGTATGGCCAGGTCACGCCCTGACCCTCAGGCAGGTGACGCCTTTCCGGGGTGGAGCGGAGGCGGGCTCCTGCGACAGCGGTCCGCGGGACGCCTCCACACCGCGCCCATGCGATCCGGCCGCGGAGGCTCCGGCAGGAGCGCGTTCCCCGGGGCCTCGCTTCTAATTACGTTGGGAGTGGGGATACCCGTCAAGACCTTAAGCCCGCTTATTTCATCGTTCGCACACTGCGGGACCGGCCATGGTGCGGCATTTTACAGCTTCACCAGCAGTGATGCCTGTCACCGCGTGCGCCAGTGGCGATCAACCTCGGATGAACCGTTCAGATGAGTCGTACTCATCGGGGAACGGCTGTGCCGGGGAGGGCCGTCTCATCAGTCATACTCTTGCAGGGAACGGCGAGGAGGAAGCACGGTGACCGACACCCCGCGCGAGAGCGGATACCGGCCGGGCTACGAGGTAGCGGCCGAGCAGGTGCTGGAATTGATCGTCCGGCTCGGCCTTCGTCCGGGCGACCGCATGCCGACCGAGAACGAGCTGGCCCAGCAACTGGGCACCAGCCGCACCGTGGTACGCGAGGCGGTGAAGATACTCTCCGCGCTCGGCCGGGTACGCGCCCAGAAGGGCCGCGGCCTGTACGTGGCCGACGACGAGGGAATGCTGGGCACCGGGCGCTGGGGATCCTTCTTCCTCCCGACCGACCTCGACCACGTCTACATGCTGTTCGAGTTCCGCCGGGCGCAGGAGATGGAGACCAGCCGGCTGGCCGCCCGCCGCGCCACCCCTGCCGAGCTGAGGGCCATCGAGGAAGCGGCCGACCTGTGCCGCCGCGGCTTCGAGACCGGACGCGAGGAGATGTTCAACGAGGGCGACGACGCCTTTCACACCGCCATCGCCACGGCCTCGCACAACATGTTCCTCCAGGTCGCCGTGCGGGAGGCCCGCAGGCTACAGGCGCAGTCGAGCCTCATCGGGCTGCGCGGCTCGGTGGGCGGGCACGCCGCCAAGGCGGTCGAGGAGCACGACGCCATCTACCAGGCCATCCGCGCCGGCGACCCCGAAGCGGCCGCCCAGGCCGCGGCCATGCACATCGACAACACCCTCGACGACTACCGCAGGGAGATCCAGCAGCGGCTCTTCTTCTCGTCCCACTGATCCGGCCTGGCCGGACCGGCTCGACGGGGTGCGAGCATCGCCGATGAGTGCCGCCGGTCGTAGGCGCTTCCGCCGGATCGCCCGCCACCCGATCCCGTAGCCGCGGCTTCCGCACGGACGCACCCCGGGAGACCGGCCACCCCGCCCGGGCACCTGTGAAAGTTTCATCGCGACAGACCAGCGGTGGCCGCGGCCGCCTGTCCTGGTCAGGAGGACGAGCGACCGGGCCCTCCCGGGCGCGGGCGCCCAACGTCGAGCAGGCCGAGCCTTGACAGGTCTTGTCACGGTCATATTTGCTCCGCTGCACCATCGCCGTCAGCCGCCCGAATGAAGGGAGTGCCGATTACAGCGGCGTTGAGTTAGCGCTAACATCCAGGAAATTCGACCAGTCGGCAAATGCGCGCCGGTGGCGCCCGCAAGCCGATGAAAGCGCGCTTCCTATTCACGTGTGTCACCACGAGAAGGGCAAAGGAATTTGCGTGATGTCGAGACTTAGGTTTCTCTTCACCGCTGTCGTGTCGGCGGCACTGTTGCTCGTTCCGGCCACGGCGCAGCCGGCGCTGGGCGAAAGCGCGACCCCCTCGCTCGCAAAACAGAGCGCCCTCGCCCCCACTGCGGGATGCGGCAAGGCCCCGACCCTCAGAAGCGGTAACCAATCGATTACCACGAACGGCAGAAATCGTAGCTTCATCCTGAGAATTCCCGACAACTACACCAACACGACTCCCTACCGGTTGATCTTCGGATTCCACTGGAACGGCGGCACCGCCAACGATGTCGACTCGGGCGGGACCAGTGGTTATCCGTGGTCCTACTACGGGCTCAGGGCGTTGTCGAACAACACCGCGATCTTCGTCGCGCCTCAGGGTCTCAACAACGGCTGGGCCAACTCGGGCGGTGAGGACGTCACCTTCGTCGACGACATGATCCGGAGGATCGAGGCGGACCTCTGTGTGGACACCTCGCAGCGCTTCGCCCTGGGCTTCAGCTACGGCGGCGGCATGAGCTACGCGCTCGCGTGCGCCCGGGCGACGGTCTTCCGCGCGGTGGCGGTCTACGCGGGCGGGCAGCTCAGCGGGTGCAGCGGCGGCACGGAGCCCGTCGCGTACATCGGACTGCACGGTCTCAGGGATCCGGTGCTCAACATCTCCGCGGGCCGGTCGCTACGTGACAGGTTCGTCCGGAACAACGGCTGCACGCCCCAGAACCCGCCGGAGCCCGCGCAGGGGAGCCTGACGCACATCGTCACCTACTACTCGGGATGCCGAACCGGGTATCCGGTCGCGTGGGCGGCGTTCGACGCGGGCCACACCCCGGGTCCCGTGGACGGGAGGCCCGGCGACTTCGAGCCCGGCGAGAATTCCTGGACCAGGCCGGTGGTCTGGGAGTTCTTCACGCAACTGGGAGGCGGCGACCCGGATCCGCCGGACACGAGCGCGCTGCGGGGTGTGGGATCGAACCGGTGCCTGGACGTCAGCGGCGCCTCGCAGGCCAACGGCGCGGCGGCGCAGATCTGGGACTGCAACGGGCAGCCCAACCAGCAGTGGACCACCACCAGCGCCGGTGAGCTGCGGGTCTACGGCGGCAAGTGCCTGGACGTGAACGGCGCCGGGACCGCGGACGGCACCGCGGTGATCATCTGGGACTGCAACGGCCAGAACAACCAGAAGTGGCGCCTCAACGCCGACGGCAGCATCACCGCGGTCGGAGCGAACAAGTGCCTGGACGTCTCCGGCTCCGGCACCGCCAACGGCACCAGGCTGCAGATCTGGACCTGCCACGGCGGCGCCAACCAGAGGTGGACCCGCGTCTGACAGCCTGTGACCGCGGACCACGCGCCATCGCCGGGGCGAGTCACCGCCCCGGCGATGGCCCCGACCACCAGACCGCCGCGATCGGAACCTTGCGCCGTAACTCCTCGACCACGTCCTCACGCCTGAGCTTCCCCCGACATGCCCCGCTCCTGGACATCGCCCGCCACACCCCCCATCCTTCCAGGAGGCATCGCACGAGCACGCCTTCATCACAGCGACGACGACGCCCTCGCATCCAAGATCACAATGCCGCTGCATGGCTCCTGGAGGAGAATCGGCGAGCTCTCGTCGCGCTCTGCGAGTGGCGCGTGCCCCGGCCGCGGAGAACCTGGAGGCGCTCGACCCGGCAGCGGCGGAGGTTGCCGGACGGTTGGCTTGGCGCCCATGGACTCGTGGCTGACCGTCTCTGAGAGACCATGGGAATGCGGCGGGCCCGATCCGGGCCCTCACCTCCGGAGACAGGTTGTCGATGCGTCTACATCCAGGCGAGACCGAGGCCGCCGGCTGGCGGGTGGTCACCGTGCTCGAGGCCGTCCGGCAGCTGCGCGACGCGTCACCCGGCGTCACCGGACGTCCGCGGCTGATCGCGATCGACGGCCGGGGCGGCGCCGGAAAGACGACCCTGGCCGCGCGGCTGCGCAAGGTGGTGCCCGACTCCGCCGTCGTGCACACCGACGACATCGCCTGGAACCACGCCTACTTCGACTGGGGCGCCGTGCTCGTCGAGAACATCCTGCAACCCCTGCACCGGGGTGAGGCGGTGGACTTCCGCCCTGATGCCTGGATCGCCCGGGGCCGGCCCGGATCGATCGCCATCCCCGCCGGCACCGACTGCGTCTGGGTCGAGGGCACCGGCATCATCCGCGAAGAGCTTGCGCCGTGGTTGGACGCCTCGGTGTGGATGCAGGGTGACCTGGACGAGCAAGAGCGCTTGTCGGTCGTCCGCGACGGTGACTCCCCCGAGCAACTGGCGCACGTGGCGAACTGGCTGCTGGAGGAGCTGCCGTTCATGTTGCGAGAACGGCCGTGGGCCCGAGCTACCATGATCGTCGCCGGCCCTCCGCACATCGACCACGACCCGGAGACCGAGCTCGTCGTCGCCCCGCCGACGGGCTCCTAGGTCGGCCGACCCACCCGCAGAGCGCGGGTGCACCTGACTTCTTCAACCTTCTCCTGGCCGGGGTGCCGGGGCCTGCTGAGCCAGCTCACGCGCGACTTCGACGGCGATCTCGATGGTGCGGGCCGCGAGCGGCGACTGACCGCCGCGTCCAGGCCGCCGGTGAAGGTAGATCTCGCGCGTGGGTGTGGGGTCGAGTTCGTGCACCTGCAGATCTGGCCAACCTTCGGGTCCATGAATCGCGCCGCAGGAGCGGCACACGACGTGGTGAATCGCGAGCCAGGGCAGAACGGCGAGCCCCATCCCGGCGCGCACCATCGACAGGATCGTCTCGTTGCCCGCCGAGCGGAACACGATGCGCGGCTGCGCACCCGCGTCCGTGAGGAACTTCTCCAGTCTGGGCTGGTCACAGGTCGCCGGCCAGGCCACCATCGCCTTCCCGTCCAGCCTCTCCGCGGGCACCGGGCCGGCCGGCAGGTCTCCTGGATGCGCCACCACCAAGTAGGGGTCCTCCATCAGCAGGACGTGTTCCGCTTCATCGCTGATCGGCCCGTCGTAGAACAGGAGGTCGAGCTCGCCGAGCTGCGCCTCGTCCGGCTCCGCTTCCGAGAGCCGGATCTCGCAGTCGGGATGCTCGTTCCGAAGGCGGCGCAGCACGGTGGGAAGGATCACGTTGGAGACGCTCTGGAGGGTGCCGACGTCGATGCGGCCGTCGCCGGCCTTGAATCGATCGACCGCACGTGCCAGCCCTTCGGCTTTCGCCAGCAGCTCCCTGCCTTGCTCGAGCACCACGGCTCCGAGAGGAGTTATCCGCACCGGCCTTGGACCGCCGGGCCGATCGAACACCGAGCCGCCAAGGGTCTTCTCCAGCACTGCGATGTGCTGGCTCACGCTCGACTGGGTGTAGCCCAGCCTGTTCGCCGCTCGGGAGAACGTCCCCTCCTCCGCGATCGCGATCATCGTCATCAGCTGCCGCAGGTCGACGTCCGCCATAGCTGCATATATAACACATTCCGATGGATTTGATCGTAAACATTCGCTTTTCTCGATCGCTCATCGCTCCTAGCGTCGACGACATGACAGTCCCGACCACAAGAGTCGACACCGGTGCGGGGAACCGCACCCGCAGGCCACCGTCCGGGCTACCAGCCCTGGCGTGGACCCTCGGGGCGTGCCACCTCGTTGCTCGAGCCGGCTCGTTCGTCCAGCCGATGCTGGTGCTGTACCTGACCCAGGAACAGCGGATGACTCCGACGGTGGCCGGTGCCGTGGTGGCGGCTGTGGGCGTCGGCGACTTCGGGTCGCAATTGCTGGGGGGGATGGCTCGGGGACCGGTTCGGGCGTCGGCGGACGATGCTCCTGGGGTTCCTTGGGACGTCGATCGCGCTGGTCGCCCTGGGGTCGGCCGACACGACGCCGGTCATCTGGGCCGCGGCGGTCGGTTACGGCCTGACCGCGGGGCTCTTCCGGCCGGCCGGCTCGGCGGCCGTGGCGGACCTCCCGCCCGAACAGCGGGTGCGGGCGTACAGCCTGCTCTATTGGGCCGCGAACCTCGGGTACTCCATCGCCGCAACGGGCGCCGGGGTCCTGGTAAGTCGCGGCTACGGCCTGCTGTTCTGGTTGAACGCGGTCGCCATGGTGGTCGCGGCGCTGATCGTGGTAGCGGCGGTGCCGGAGACCCGCTCTGCCTCGGACCACCCTCGACGTGCGCTACTGCCGGCGTTGCTCGGCGATCGCCTGATGGTCACCATGGCGCTGATCCACGTGGCCTGCTTCACGCTGCTCATGCAGGCGTTCACCACGTTGCCGCTGCTGATGACAGCGCAGGGGCACGGCGCGGCCACGTACGGCACCGTGCTCGCCCTCAACGGGCTCGCCATCGTCATCCTGCAGCCGCCGGCCGTCGTCGTGCTGGCGCATCGCGACCGCGGGACAGTACTCGCCACCTCCATGCTGTTGGTCGGCCTGGGCGGCGGCCTGGCCGCCGTGACCCAGAGCAGCGCCGGCCATGCCGCCGCGGTCCTCACCCTCACCCTCGGGCAGATCGGGATGGCCGTACAGTTCGGCGCCACGTTCGCTGACCTGGCGCCGCCCGATCTGCGCGGCAGATACATGGGCGTCGCGTCGAGCACCTGGAGTCTCGGCGCCACCCTCGGCCCTGTGGTCGGCACGGCACTGCTGGAGCACACCGGCAGAACCTGGCTGGGCGCCACCGCCCTCGCTACGGGGCTCCTGCTCTTCTCGGCGCAGCAAGCCGTCGCCGGATCCCTGCGCGAGCGGCAGGCAGGTCGGTCATGACGGCCGCGCTCGCGGGAGCCAGGAGCTCAGGGAAGAGCCGACCGGACGCCGCTGGTTGCCGGCCAGCGACCGGTGGCGGCGGCGACAAAACACACGATCAGAGATCGCAACGTCGAAAGAAAGGAAACACACCGATGAAAACAATGACCGACAACGAATGGCGAACCTTCCTCACAGCGGGAACAAGGCTCGCCCACGTAGCTCTCACCCGCCGCGACGGGCGACCCCACGTCACCCCGGTCTGCTTCATTCTCGACGGCGACGAACTCGCCTTCGCCCTGTCCCCTGGGAGCGTCAAGGGCAAAAGCCTGGCCCACGACCGGCGAATCGCACTCTGCGTCAGCGATGACCGGCAACCCTACAGCTTCGTCACCATCGAAGGAGAAGCACACGTCTCCGCCGAGCCGGACCAGATCAAACACATCGCCGCAGGCATCGCCGACCGCTATTACCCTTCCCAACCCGCCGAGGACATCGCCGAATCATTCGTACGGGAAGGATTCACCGCAGTTCGCATCAGTATCACCAACGTCATCGCCCGATCCGGCCTCGGCTGACACCCGTGCTCACTGTGACCGGACTTCACTCGAGGGCGCGCCGACCGTGTCAGCGGCCACGGGAGGAAGAGTTCCACGATCCGGCCGACACCTCCCTGAGCGATCCTCAGCACGTGTTCGCGGTCGCGCCGACGGTGGTGTTCGCGTTCGGCAAGGAGGAAGGCTTCAGCGCAACCCGCTGGCGCTTCTGAACCAGCCACATCCGTCCGCGATCCCCGTCCGATCGACGCCATCGATACGTGCGGAGAATGAGCCGGGCGCCGACAGTTGGCAGCCCGGCCAGGGGGACGTTGTACTCGCTGCGCTCAAGGGTCGGTCAGGCTGCACACGCCGAACGCGGCCCGTTCGGCGCGGGCCCGGGCCGGCTCGCGGGTTCGTAGCAGTCATAGTTGCGCTGAGCGATGATCTTGCCGTCGCGGTAGCGGAGAAACGTGCCGATGTGGGCGCGCAGGGTGTGGCCCGCGGGAAGGTCGCCCACCGGGACGGCCAGGGTGCCGGTCCAGAGCACCTCGAGGGCGACCTGGTCGCCGGCGGCGATCGCGTTGAGCACCTCGAAGTGCTGGTCGCGGATCGTGGTGCGGCCGCGTTCCGCCGCGGCGCGAAGGCCGTCGAGGTCGCGCACGACCCCGTCGGGGAACAGCGCGTTGGGCAACTCGCGGTGCACGACGTCGGGATGGAGGAACCGGTCGGCGCTCTCGCCCTTGGCCACCGCCTCGTGGTAGCGGACGGCCAGGTCCACGTTGGGATTCTGTTGAAGGTTCGCCATGCCGACAACCATAGTTGTACAACTGCCGTTGCACAACTATGGTTGTCGAGTGCAGAATGGGCGCATGCAGCCTGTCCTGACCGGTGATCTGGACACCGGGACGCTCGCCCTGTTCGTGGGCTTCGCGGCCGCCGAGGTCGTCCAGCAAAGCCTGGCCGACCAGGGTTTCGCGGGGCTGCGGTTCTCGCACGGGTACGTCTTCCAGCACCTCGTCGGCGGCGGCGGGCCCACCGTGGGCGAGCTGGCCCCCAAGCTGGGCGTCACCCAGCAGGCCGCGTCGAAGACCGTCGCCGAGCTCGAACGCCTCGGCTACGTGGAGCGCCTCGCCGACCCGGGTGATGCCCGGATCCGGCGGGTGCACCTGACACGGCGGGGCCAGGAGGCCGTGGCGGCGGCGAGGCGGGCACGGGAGGCGCTGGAGGCCCGGCTGTCCGGGCGCGGCGGGAAGCGGCGGCTGGAGGAGTGCCGGGCGCTGCTCGCGGAGTTGCTGGACGAGCTGGGCGGCGCCCCGGCCGTGCGGCATCGCGAGGTCAGGCCACCCCGGTAGTCGTGCACTGCGTTGCTGGGCCGGCGCACCGCATCTCGGCCGGGTCGTCGCGGGCCCGCATCCGGACGGTGTGAGTGGCAGGGCCGGGATCGCCGCTGCGGGGCTGCCGAGCCTTCATGACCCCTCTGGTTCCGGCGGTGGCGATGCGGCGGTGGCGGGTGTGGCCAGCACGTGAAAGAGCGATTCGATCCACTGGGCGAGCTCCTGCGGCCGTCCCTGGGTCAGCGCCGTCGTGCCGAGAACGCTGCGCATGAGCCATACCCCCGCTTGCAGGGAGAGCATCAGTTCCGCCCGGACGCCGGCTGCGGAACCGGACAGCTCCTCGGTGAGGTGCCGCCCGGCGTGCCGCCCGATCGCCTCGCGCATGATCTGCGCGGCTCCGGGGTTGGCCGCCGACCTCAGCATGAGCAGGAACGGCCCGAGCTCCTCCGCCTCCGGCGCCGTCCGCGCCACCAGCGCTCGCGCGGTCTCGCCGGGCAGCTCCGCGCCGGTGCCCGCGATCACCGTACGGGGCTCGAAGGCCACGTCGACGGCCTCGGCGAACAGCCGTTCCTTCGATCCGAAGTAACGGTTGATGAGCATCGCGGTCACGCCCGCGCTCTGCGCGATGTCGCGGACTCCCACCCCGTCGTAGCCGTACCGGGTGAAGGCGACAACCGCAGCGTCCAGGATGGCCTGCCGGGTGGCGGCGGCGTCGCGCCGGCGTCTGGCAGGGGTGGAGTCCTGAGGTTGCGATCGGTTGTGGGGGGAGCTGGGCTGGGCGACATCACTCATGTCTACGAGTGTATACTTAAGTGAAAGTCTACGAGTGTAGACATCGGGAGCGCGATGCGTCTTGCCCCCGGACCACGATGCGAGGATGAAATGGATCTTCAACTTACGGGCAAGCGCGCCCTGGTCACCGGCTCCAGCTCCGGCCTCGGCGAAGCCATCGCCAAGGCCCTGGCCGCCGAGGGCGCCGACGTCGTCGTGCACGGCCGCGACCGCCGGCGTACCGATACCGTCGCCGCCGCCATCCGGACAGCCGGCGGCGGCGCTCATGTCGCGATCGGAGACCTGGCCACCGACGACGGCGCCGACGCCGTGGCGGCGGCCGCGCTGACCGGCGGCCCGATCGACATCCTGGTCAACAACGCCGGCGCCTACCCCCACCGCTCATGGAAGGAGGCCACCCCCGCCGACTGGAGCCGCACCTACGAGGTCAACGTCATCTCCGGGGTCCGGATGATCCTGCGCCTGGTTCCCCGCATGCACGAGCGCGGCTGGGGTCGCGTCATCCAGATCGGCGGCGGGCTCGCCCTGCAGCCAAGCGCCGACCTGCCCCACTACACCGCCACGCTGGCCGCCCGCCACAACCTCACGGTCTCGCTGGCCCGCCGGCTGAAGGGGACCGGGATCACGGCCAACACCGTCGCCCCCGGCGCCATCCTGGTCGACAGCGTCCAGCGATTCCTCACCGACCTTGCTCCGGCCCGCGGCTGGGGCGAGGCGTGGGAGGACATCGAACGCAACGCGATCGAGGAACTGGTGCCCAACGACGTCGGCCGGATGGGCCGTCCCGAGGAGATCGCCGCCGCCGTCCTCTACCTGAGCGGCCCGCTGGCTGACTACGTCACGGGCACCACCCTGCGGGTGGACGGCGGCACCATCCGCGGCGTCCACTGATCGCCCGTCGCTGTCATGATCGCCGGGGGCCGCCCGCTCCGCCCACCCGGCACCTCCCCGATCGAGGACCTCGCCGACGCGTTGAGTCATGGCCCTGGTGTGGACCGCCCGCCATCCTGGCCGAGTCCGCCCTTCGTGTCTGTCCTGGTCTAGGACGTCATGGCCGACCCGTCAACAGTGCTGCTCTGGCCGCCGCTGGCGCCCGCCGTCGCCGGCAGCGCGCTGACGTGGTGGGCCAGATGCAGCCACCGGCCGTCCCGGCGGACCAGGACGTCCGTGGCCAGACCGTGCAGTTCGAACCGGGCGTCGAGGTGGGTGCCCGTCTCGCTCCACCGGTAGGCGCAGACCGCCGTGTCGCCGTACTGGCGCACCTCGACGTCGTCCAGCGACCACGCGTCGATCCGGGCCTGGGCGAAGAAGGCGCTCGCCTCGGCGAGGAGGGCGGCCCGGCCGACGGACCGGCCCGCGGGACCGCCCGAGGACAGGTAGTCGGGCAGCGTGAGCTCGCCGAGCGTGTGCGGATCCCCGTCCTGCATGGCCTGCCACCACGCGCGGACGGCGGCCTGGGGTGTGGCGGTCATCCGGCCTCCCCGAGCCCTCGCAGCTGGTCGGAGGTGAGCGGCCGTTCGGCGAGCTGCCCGCGCTCCCACTCCATGGGGCACGCGGGCGGTACGTCGTGACAGCCGACCGCGGCAAGGGCTTCGGTCAGGACCTGCCGTCGGTAGGCCGAGAATGTCAGCACATGCGTGATGACGCCGCCCAGCGTGAAACTCTGCGGCGGATCGCACAACGCGTCGATGAAGGTGTCGTCCCAGGCCCGCCGCCGGTCGACGTCGGCCGCGAGCGCTCGGAACTCCGCGCCCGCCCGCGCCCAGCGCGCCCGCAGCGCCTCGACCGAGTCGTCGCCGCCGTCGGGCAGGGCCCGCCCGGCGATGGCCGCGGTCCAGACCTCCTTGGTCCAGACCAGCCGTTCGAGCATGCGCCGGACACTCGGTTCCGGCCCGTCGAAGTCGAGCACCGTGTGACCGGGCCGGATCTCGCGGTCGAGCTGCTCGGCGGTGAGCTCGCGGGCGCTGTCCAGCAGGCGTCCGGTGAGCCAGAGGTCGTGGTCCAGGAGGCGTTCTGTCAGGTCCATGTCGGTCTCCGTCGTCGTTCGGTCGGACAGGAACATCCCGGCGGGAGGATGGAAGTGGACGCCGTTGCGCGCGGGCAGCCGGAAGTCCGCACGCACGCGGCCGAAGGCGCTCGGCGGCCGGCCGTACGCCCGCCGGAAGGCGCGGGAGAACGCCTCCGTCGAGTTGTAGGCGGCCTCCCACCCGGCGTCGGTCACCGAACATCCCTGGGTCAGCCGCCACGCGGCGCGCTCCAGCAGCAGGCGGCGGCGAAAAGCGGCGGGCGCCTCACCGAGCCCGGCGGACACGAGCCGGTCGAAGTGGAACCGGCTGGTGTAGGCCCGGCCGGCGATCTGCCATCCGTCGACCCGTTCGTCGAACGCGGCCAGGATGGTGTCCACCAGCTCCCGCAACCGATCAGGGGGAACTTTGTCGGCTTTGCTCATACCGCTATTTTCCGAGTCGCGGCACCTCGCCGCCTGACCGCTTTTGCGTTGCTGCTGCGGAATCGGTGCTCCGGAGATGATCCGGAGCGCGCGAGCCGTGCCTGGTGTGCTGCGGCACGGCCACGGCCCCGGGCGTGACTCGCGCGGAGTTCGCCGGAACCGTCCACGGGAGGGAGCGATGCTGCACCTCCCGTAGTGGCGCCGGTACGACCAGTGTCGAGGCGACGTCGTACGCGATCAGCTCGTGCTCCGCACCGGCACGCACGGCGTCACCGGGGAGCCCGCCGCGGCCAGCCACGCGCCCATCTCCCACTTCACGCCGGCCCGTGGGTGCTCGCTGAACTCCATGACGAGCGTCTCGCCCTCTCGGACGAGCTCCGGACGGATGACGAAGCCGCGCCCGGGTTCCGTCCTGACGGCTCGGGAAGAGCGCCAATGCTCGGCCCCCCACCTCAGCTCCTCCTGCGACACCGGCGGGCCACCGTACGACGGGTCCGCTCCGGTGAACCGCGGCGTCCGACAGCGCTCTCCCGGGTCCAGGAAGGTCACGTCCGCCTTGACACCCGCCGCGCCCAGCTCGGCCTGCAGCCCCTCCGGGTCGCGCAGCTCGCGGACGGTCACCGTGATCGTGCCGTCGGCGCTCCTGGCCACCGCGTACACGGGTGATCCGGCCTGAAGGACCACCGTCGTGGCGGCGGCCGCCGCCACGACCGCGGCCGCGACCAGCTGCGGACCGGTGATCGCCCGCCTGCGCGGCGCACGCATCCCGTCGAGCAGCCGCTGCCGCGCCCCGGCGAGTTGCTCGGGGGTCGCGGGCGGGATCGACCGCCACATCGTCGTCAACTCGTCCATCGTCATTCCCTTTCTCCAAGTGCTTCACGGATCTGCAGGCGGGCCCGATTGAGTCGCGAGGCGACCGTGCCCGCGGGGATGGCGAGCGCCTCGGCGACCTCCCGGTAGTTCAGCTCGGCCCACGCCACGAGCAGCAGCACGTCCCGGTCGGCCGGCTTGAGTGCCAGCAGGGCCCGAGCCAGCGGCCGGTTGACGGCCAGCGTGTTGACGCCGTCCTCGACCGCCGTGGCCACGGCCGGATGCACGCCGCTGCGGATGTAGGCGCGGTACAGGGCTGTCTCCGCGCGGCGCCGCTTGCCGATGAGGTTGGAGGTGATGCCGTACAGCCAGGGCCGCGCGTCCGTACGGGTCCTGTCGTACTCGGCCCGGTGCTGGAAGGCGGCCAGGAAGGCGTCGGCCACCACGTCCTCGGCCTCGGCCGGGCCCAGGCGCCTGGCCACGTAGCGGTGCAGGAGCGGCGCGTGCCGGTCGAAGAGGACGGCGAACACGTCCGGTTCGTGTAACGACCGCCCGATCACGCTGGCGTCGTCGGCCTCGACGATCTCGCTATGGATGATCATGTATGGGAGCCTTTCTCGGCGTGCCCTGTCATGTGTCATTACCGCCCGGGCCCGAAAAGCTTCACACCCGGGAGCGGCCGGGCCCGCCGTCCTCGACGCGGAACATCACCCGGAGGCGGTCAGCCCTTGACAGTGAGGAGGGGGCGCAACTCGGCCACCGGGTCCGCCACCCCGCCCGCGTGCAGGCTCGACACCACGGGCCCGATGTCCTTGTACGCCCACGGAGCTTCCTGCTTGAGGTCGCGCCGCCAGGCGGCCATCACGTCCGCGCGGCGCGCCACGGTCGGATCGCGGTGGTCCAGCGGCGTGACCACGCGGAAATCCCGCAGGAACGCGTCAAGGTCACGGTCGCCGGCCCGTGCGGTGGCGCCGCGGGGGACGCGCCGTCCGGCGCCGTGGCAGGCGCTGGTCAGCGTGCGGGTGTTGCCGTGCCCGCGCAGCAGGTAGCTGGACGATCCCATCGACCCGGGCACGATCACGGGCTCGCCCCACATCGCGTACGGGCCGCCGGTCATCTGCTCGTGACCGCCCGCAGGCGTCGCGCCTTTGCGGTGGACGACGCGGTCCCCGTCCTGCCACAGCAGGTTGTGCGGCGCGTCGTACACCAGCCGCGCCGCCATCTGACCGCATTCGGCGGCGAGCCCGGCCCGCATGGTGAGGGCGAGGAAGAACCGGTTGCCTGAGGCGAAGTTGGCGGCGTTGCCGAACGCGTCCAGGTACCGGCGTCGGGCGGCGGCCGTACGCTCGTCCAGCAGGAACGGCAGGATCTGGTTGCGGGGCCGCGACAATCCCGGCGGCCAGGTCCGGCGCAGCCGATCCAGCGCTGTGGCGTTGGCCTGGTGCCCCAGTGACAGCGAACCGCTGTGCACCATCAGGACGACCGCGCCCTCTGCCAGGCCCCACGCGTACGCGGCGGCGGGGTCGTGGACCCGTGCCACGTACTGCAGCTCGGCGAAGTGGTTGCCGCCGCCGATGCTGCCGATGAGGCTGTCGTGGCTGGCGGCGGCGGTGCCGCCCGCGCTGGTGATCCAGTCGGCGAACGCCGCGGCGGTGCCGGTCGGGTGCGCCGGAGCGTGCATGCGGTCCAGGCAGTCCTCGGCATCGGTCGGCTGGTGACCCTGCCAGGGGGCGTCGCCGGTGAGCAGGAGTCCCGGGAGCCCGTCGCGCAGGAGGGCCTCCCGCTGGGCGGGGGTGAGGGCGATGCGGCGGCCTCCCTCGAAGAACAGGTGCCGCAGCCGCCGTTCCAGGGCGTCCAGGCGGGGCCGTACCTGCTCCACGGTGAGCGAGGTGACCTCCAGTCGCATGCCGCAGTTGACGTCGTTGCCGACCGCCTGCGGGAGCAGCGCGCCCTCGGTCTCGATGACCGTGCCGATCGGGATGCCCGCTCCCTTGTGGAAGTCGGGTGTGAGGACGAGACGGATCAGGCGGGGCGGCGGGCCGTCGTGGCCGGGCACGGCCTCGGCCAGGCGGGCGAGGGTGCCGGCGGTCTCAAGGACGGACAGCACCTCGTCGACGGCCGCCGGTTCGAGGGGGACGCGCTCGTCAGCGCAGATGTCGACGGGGACGTTCCAGGGGTTGGGGAGAGTGAGCCACTGCTCGTCATGGCGGACGAGACGGCGATCCTGACGGATACGCATGATGGGGAAGTCCTTGGGCTGCTGAAGAGAATCGCAAGAAGGTGGCGCGGTTGGGAGCGCGCCACAGAAGACGACGGAACAGACCGTCGCCACAGGCCTCGTGGGTCAGCAGCCGCGAGGTGAAGGCGTGCCTCACCATAGTGCGGCACGCTCCACCCCGCCACGGATTTACGGCGCGGCGGCGTCCATGCGGTTCTCTCTCAGGTGGAAGCCGCGGGATCCAGCACGCCCCCTTCGTCGACCTGCTCGCTGTCAGGTGGAGGAAAGCCAGACCTGCTCATCGGCGGAGACACAGCGCGTGTCGCCGGTGGAATCCGTGTCGCAGCTCCAGGTGCCGCCGTCGGCTTCGACGGTGAACGGCACCTTGCTGTCGAGCATGTCGACTTCCGTGCTGAAGGCGTCGGAGACCTTCGCCGCCGTGGTGCAGGCCTCGTCCTTGTCCCGGGTGGTCGCGATGGTCAGGCTCTGGTTGCCGGAGCCGCGCTCGCAGGAGACGAACTGCTGCGGCACGGGCTCGGCACCGGCCGGGGTGGCCGGGAACAGTCCGGCGATGGCCGCGGCCGCCAGGGTCAGACCGATACGGATCATCACCATCACCCCCGAACGTGGTGGTCTCTTCTGCCACCAGCATGGGCCGGACAACGGTCATCGCAGGGCAACGCCCCGATGAAGAACGACTCTGCCGTTCCGGCCGGACGCATCGCTCATACGGACTCCAGATGCCCCGTCAGGTTTGGATCACCGTTGCGCGGTCGGGCTTTTCCAGGGCCGGGCGCAGTCCTCGGCCCGCCATGACCCGCCGCGGGGGCGGGCCGGGCGACCCTGGAGGTGTCCAGACCACGCGGCATGGGAGGACACATGGTTGCGATCACCAGACACGGCGTCGCGGCTCTGGTCGCGGCGGGAACGCTCACCGCCGGCCCGGCGGCTCAGGCGGAACAGAACTGCGGCCGATCCCCGGACGGGGCGATCGTCGAGGCGGACATGGACGGCGAACGAGCCGAGGCCTGCGAGACCGCCATGGACGTGGCGGTCGCCTACCAGAACAACTTCCCGTCATCCGGAGCCCTGTCGATCGACCCCGTGGACTTCACCGTGCAGGTGGATGGAGCTCCGTGGGAGTGCATGGTCGTGCAGACCGCGCGGGACGTCAAACCCCGCGGCCAATGTGTCCATCCGTCCGGTGACACCGTCAACCTCTACGGCTGACTCCGACCGCAGCCGGTCCGCCGGGGTGTCCTGGAGGCGGGTTGGCGTTCGGAGCAGCGCGACCTGCGTCGAACCGATTCGACACCAGCCTGGGCGGCCGTGCGCGCCTGCGTCAAAGCCGCTGTCTGCGCTGCTCGTGGGCGGCGGCGAGGATCAGGTACGCGCTGGCCGTCCAGGTGTAGGCGCGGTCGCGGAGCCCTTCGCCGGTGCGGGCGTCGAAGTTCTCGGCGAACCCGGACCGCTCGCAGAGCTTGCGGAAGCGGGCGCTGATCTCGTCGGCCAGCGCAGTGTGGCCCGCGCGCCGCAGGCCGTCCTCGATGAGAACGGTCGAAGGCGCCCAGATCGGCCCGCGCCAGTAGCCGTCGTCCTGGTAGTGCTCCGACGACGGGTGTTCGGTGGCGGGCCCGAAGGCGGTCAGGTGCTCCTGGATTCGTGCGGCGAGCGCCGTGTGCACGGCTTCGGGGAGTTCGTCCCCGAGCACGATCGGCATGAGGTCGAGCAGGCTGGCACTGGCCCAGCTCTGTCCGGAACGCGCGCTGCGGGCGAAGAACCGCTCCCCCGTCCACAACTCGGCGAGCAGCGCGTCGCGCATCCGGTCGGCGGCGGCGGACCAGTGGGCCGCCGTGGCCGGATCCGGGGCGCGGCGGGCCAGCTCGCGCATCTGGAGCACGAGGAAGGCGGCCAGGTCGGCGGTCTCGACGACGCGCTCCGGGTCGAAGGTCGTGGCGTTGTCCCAGCCGCTGTCGTTGCCGTGCTGGTAGTGCGGCAGCTCGTGGCCGGGGACCCGGCGGGCATCCAGCCAGAAGGCGGTCCAGCGTTCCAGGAGCCGGTAGACCTCCTCCGGCTCGGCCGCCGGAGGGAGGTGGCGCAGGGTCCAGCCGTGGATGGGGGGTTTGACGAAGTTGTAGAGGATCTCGGAGTGGGTGACGGAGTCGGGCAGCGCTCCGGCGCCGTCCTGGTGGTCGAAGGGCAGGTGGAACTGGTCCCACGCCATCTCGGGCAGCCCGCCGCCCAGGGCGATGGCGTTGAAGCAGTGGTCCCAGCTCCACACCTTGTCCATCCAGTGCTTGGACATCAGCACGGCGGGCCGGGTGACGAACCCGGCGGGCCGTACGGTGGCCGACCACAGGACGTAGGCGGCCAGGTCGGCGGCGGGGGTGGCGTCGCTGCGCCAGGGGGCGACCGCCGCGGCGAAGGTGTCGAACTCGGCGCGCGCCGCCTTGACCACCTGCTCGAAGGTGTCGGTGCCCGCATAGGGCGTGCGCGCGGTCTCGTACTCCTCGACGGCGATCTCCCAGTCGCCCGTCAGCTTGAGGCCGCGGTCGGCGGTGCCGAGCGCCTCCACGCCGAGCGCTTCGGCCTGTCCGCCGAGCACGGTGATCCGGTAACGGCGTCCGGTCTGGTAGAGGGTGAAGACGTACGATCCGTCGACGGGATCGTGGTAGAAGTACGGGCCGCTGAACGGCGTCAGCACGGGGTCGGCGGCCAGCAGCCGCAGGCCGAGACCCCGGCCGCGCAGCCGTACGGTGTCGGCGTTGTCGTAGGCGAGGTCGACGCGTCCGCCGTCGCGGCTCCAGGTGAGCTGGTGCGGCGTGGCACTGATGGTGCTCTCGGCGTCAGGGACCAGGCGCAGGATCGCGTGCATGCCGCTCTGGTGGGAGACCAGATGTACGTCCTCGGCGTGGGTGTGCTTGGCGATCACGGGCGAGAAGCCGAACCAGGAGCCGCGATAGCTGAACGGGATGTCTCGCAGGGAGAACACCGGGCCTGAGGCGGCGACGGTCATGAAACGAGGTCCCTTCTTAGTCTTTGACGGCGCCCGCGGTGACGCCGGCGGCGACGTAGCGCTGGGCGATGACGAGCAGGATGGTGGCGGGGATGGAGGCGATCACGGCGGTGGCCATGATGGCGTTCCATTCCTGGTTGTTGTTGCCGATGTAGTGGTAGA
>NZ_JBQQCB010000110.1:0-36145 GCF_052246675.1 Nonomuraea sp. KM90
ACGGCGGTTATGGCGGGAAGGAAACACCCGGTTACATTCCGAACCCGGAAGTTAAGCTTCTCAGCGCCGATGGTACTGCACTCGGGAGGGTGTGGGAGAGTAGGTCACCGCCGGACAATCTTTTGGGAGGGCCCCGACGCCAACGCGTCGGGGCCCTTTCTGCGTTTGTAGAGCTTTACGCTTCCCGAGTGGAGGCCTTCTGGCCTTCTGGCCTTCTGGCTGTCGGCTGGGCTGTCAGGTGGGTGCTTGATGTCTTTTCGCTGTTCGGTAGGTCCGTGGGAAGCAGCACCGGGGCGAGAGGCTTCGGCATGATCCGGGGCTGCGTGTCCGGGAGTGGGCTCGGGACCCTGGCCTTCGTGATGGCTTTGGTAACGGCTGCGTGGCCGAGTTCAGTGGTGGGCGGCTTCGAATTGCTCGGTGTCCTACGATTGCGTGGTCGTTCGCGTGGTGAAAGACGTGGGTGCGTCGTAGCGTAGGCGCGGATGTTGCAGCTGGCCTCGATTCACCAGGCGAATTTGCACAGCCGGATATGGCCCCCGCGCCGGCTGGTTCGGTCGACGAAGGTTCTCCTGGCCCGTGGCTTGAGGACTTGGTGATTAGTGGGTGGGCGTCCTTGGGTGTCTGTGTCGCCCGGTCCATCGTGCGGGGGATGAGGTCGATGCGGTAGCCGACATCGACTCCGGCCGGTGCCAGGTCTCGCCCTGGCCGGTTCGGGTGCCCGAGGGCTCGCGTCCGGCATCGAGAGCATGGTCTCGACTTCGCCTCCGCCGGTCTCGGAGATCCCACGTGGGTCCTGGAGCCCGTGCGCTGCGGCAGGCGTCACGCGGTCTCGGAAACTCGACCCGGTTCGATGACCACAGAGGGCTCACGGGGTCAGCGCTCTTGCGGGCTGACGAGCTTCCCGCTCACCGTTGCGGTCTGTGCGTCAGGGTCCACGATCACAGAGTTGATGTCCGGCGGCCGGTACTCGCGTATGGGGCCCTGGCTCTGGGTGCCGTCGGCAACCTCGGTGGGGCCGTACGACTGCTGCGCGACCCTGTGGCCCGAGTGCGCACGCCCACCACGATGCGCGGCGACAGCGCTTTGGATCGGCATCCTGGTCGTGGGCGTGCCTACGCCAGCTGGTGCCGGCGTCGCGCTGCGGCGGCAGTTGTGGCGGCGTGAACCGTGCAGGATGACAAAGACTTGCTCGCGGACGAAGGTGCGGGCGAGCGTGCGAACGAGCGCGCGCTCGGAGGTGCGGACGGGGCTTGGTGGCGGTGGTTACCACGGCGCCCTGGCTGGCCTGTCGGTGCTGGCGGTCAGCGGTGCTGTGATCGGTGTCCGTGCTGCCACGGCTGTACTTGGCCTGGAATCGGAAGCCCCATTGGGTGAGGACTGACGATGGGGCTACAGCTGCCGGGGTCACGCTGATTCTCCGAGTCGGGCGGCTCCCGGGGCACGGTCATTTCGGTGGACGTTTGTGGTCACCGCATGTGTACGGGGTCAGTCCCCGCCACCGCATCCCCCGCCACAGCCCCCTCCGCATCCCCCTCCGACTGTGGAAGTGCCGCTGCTGTCGCTGCCGCCGGACCAGGAGCCCGCGTCGGACCGGCGGCTGCCGTGCGATTTCTCGGGCTGGGGTGGAGGGGCTATGAGCTCGACGAACACGACGGGATCGCTGATCTTGCCCAGTCCGTGCAATGCCAGCGGCATGGCGATCGCGTCGGTGTCGGAGTCGTACGTCCGCCTGCGTAATGCCTTCTTCAGGTGGCGGCGTCCCTCGCGAGAGTAACGGATGTAGGGATCCGTGGCGTAGAGGGTTCTGGCCGCGAGGGCGATGACCCAGCAGGCGACGAACCCCACCAGGCCGGGCATCATCGCCTGCGGCGTGCCTGTCACCAGCATCGTGATCCCGGTAACCACGATGCCGAGCGGCGCGAGGACGCGGATTACGGCGAGCGCGCTGTTGCACTGGCGCAACGTTACGGTGGGGGAGTAGCCCAGGATCAACAAGCCCCGGTCGGCCAGTCGCGACTCGACCTCGGCGACCTCCTCGCTCTTGGCCAGAGCCTCTCTGATCTTGTACGCCGTCCGGTCTTCCGCTCGTCGGCGCAGCATCTTGAACACCCTTTGTTCCAGGGGATGCTCGGCGGGCGCCATTCCGGACACGCGGTGGAGTGTGCTGCCCCGGGAGACACGGATGCGGCCCTGCTCGGCCAGTAACCCGATCGCGGTGTCGGCCACGCGCGAGGGACCGCCAACCAGGTGGGCGATCTCGTAGTAGTCCGGTTCGGTGTCCTCCTGCTCGCGCGCTTTGCGCCGGAATTCGGCCTGTGTCCGCTCTCCGACCACGACTGCGGCGATGACGACCGCTCCCAGAACCGCCGCCAAGATGATCAGGACAACCGCCACCTCCACCTCCCCGGACTCTCAGTTGGACCCGCAAGGCGGACATACCGGTTTCTACCCGGTGGGGCCGCGGTGGAAATCGAGGTTCGTGGAATCTTCTCAGCGTGCGTGATGAAGATCTGGCAGGAAGGTGTCCCGGCCGCCTGTGCGGATGCACATGGCGGCGGAGGGGGCGAGGGGAGCTGTGCGGATGCACATGGCGGTGGGGATAGTGCGTGCGGACGCACATGGCGGCGGGACGGTGGCGAGCGTGTGCGTCGAGGCGTTCAGGGGTGCAGGAGGTCGGCTCGCCGGCTCAGCGCGAACGTCGGCATTGCCTCACGGCAAGCAGGCACCGCGCCGTACGCTGCGAAGCGGGTGTCGCCGTTGCGGCGATCAGCGACTGGCTGAACGTCTACTGAAGCGCGCCCCTAGATGTGCAGCGTGCCGGACATGACGGTCACCGCTTGCCCGGCCAGGTGGACGCGGTCGCCGGCGTGGGTGACGTGGACGAGGCCGCCTCGGGCCGAGAGTTGGGCGCCCACGAGGGACTCTCTGCCCAGACGCGCCGACCAGTACGGGGACAGCGCGCAGTGGGCCGAGCCCGTGACCGGGTCCTCCGGTACGCCTACGTTCGGGGCGAAGAAGCGGGAGACGAAGTCGGTCTCCTTGCCCGGTGCCGTGACGATGACGCCTCGCGCGTCCACGGCGGCCAGGGCGGCGATGTCGGGGGTCAGCGATCGTACCGTTGCCTCTGACTCCACCTCGACCAGCAGGTCGAGGTGGCTTTTACCGACTCGCACCGGTGTGACCCCGAGTGCTTTCTCCAGGCCGGTCGGAACCGGGGCCGGGGTCACCACCTTGGCCGGGAAATCCATTGTGATCATGTCGTCGGCGCGCCGATTCACGGTAAGCGTCCCGCTGGCCGTGCTGAATTCCAGCTGGCCCGTCGCCGCACCGGTCGAATAGAGCACATGGGCGGTCGCGAGAGTGGCATGCCCACAGAGCGTAACCTCTACCGCCGGAGTGAACCAGCGCAGCGAATCCCCGAGCAGGAAGGCGGTCTCGGAGAGGTTCATCTCGTTGGCTACGCTCTGCATCCATCGGTCAGAAACCGGAGAGTCCAGCAGGCAGACCGCTGCGGGATTACCCTTGAAAGCTGTGCCGGTGAAGGCGTCGACGGTGAAGAGGCGCATGTGGCCGATGGTATACGGGGGTCGGATATCCAGCTGCAAGCAGGCTGCAAGCCGTACAAAATGGAATTAGGGCTGGGCGTGTCGCGTGGCGAATGCGGAATCGTCGGTTACCGTCCAATGTGTAGGGACGTGCCGATTACGGTGAGTTCCTGAGGAAAGGACAAGCCGATGGGGGCAGTGCGCAAGGTGGTGAGCTACCTTGGCCTGAGCGGGGTCGATCACTACGACGAGGGCTATGACGACGACGAGCACTACGAGGACGAGTACGTCCCCGCGACCGAGCGGGCCGCCCGGCGGTGGCGCGCGAACGTCGACTCGTCGCGGATCGTGATGGTTCAGCCGCTCAAGTACAACGACGCACCGTTGATCGGTCAGCATTTCCGTGACGGGCAGACGGTGATCATGGACGTCACGGGCATGTCGATGTCCGAGGCGACCAGGATGGTGGACTTCGCCGCCGGCCTGGCTTTCGGGTGTGAGGGGCGGATCGAGCGCATCGCCGAGCGCGTCTTCCTGCTCGCGCCGGCTCACGTGGAGATCGAGACCACCTAGGCCAGCCCCGTTCCGAGCGCGGATCTTCGGGCGGGGCCGGCCAGGGGAGGGCTCGGGCTTCGTGAGATCGTGCTTGTGGTGGGCGGTTTGATGGGTTTTATCGGAATGGCCGCCTCTGTGTCGTGCCCAGAAAGCGGCCTTCCGGTCCGGGGAGCCTTACCCCCGCGTCCGGTCTGCGGAGCCTTCCTCCTGTCCTGCCAGGGGGCTTTTCTCCCGTCCCGTCCTGGGGGAAGCGGCTTAGCCCAGGACGGCTTATCCCGTCCGGAGTGGTGTTCCCCCCAAGGAGTGGTGTTCCCCCTGAGGTTCTGTCTCTGAGGTTCCGTCAGTGGGCGGCGCGGGGGCCGCGGCGGATCAGGCGGGTCAGCTCGGCTGCGTCCTCGGCGGCCTGCTTCGCGCGCGCGTCTGACTCGCGGGCGTACGCGTGTAGCGCCCAGACTGCTCCCTCGGCCAGCTCCTTCAGCTCGCTGACCTGGCCGGCCACGTAGCGGGCGTCGGCCTCGACGAGCTTGCGGCGCTGCCAGAGCTGCCAGCCGGCCAGGCCGATCATGGCCACGGCGGCCGCGGCGAGCAGGCGGGTGGCGAAGGCCGCGCCGATGAAGCAGGCGACGCCCGCGACGATCAGCACCATGGCGGCCCACGGGCGGGCGCGCGGCACCACGCCCTCGGTGACGATCGACTCCTCGGCCGCGGCCAGCGAAGCCTGGTCGGGACCCTCCGGGTGCAGAAGGATGCGGTGGCCGAGCAGCGGCACCGTCAGCGTGGCAGGCGGCTCCAGGCGGCTGTCGGCCTCGAGCTCCTCGGCCACGCCCCGCAGGATCGGCGCCGCCACGTGCAGCGCGATCGCGGCCAGGTGCGGGTCGGCGCCGGGGCGCAGGTCGTCGAGCAGGTAGGAGCTCAGCAAGGCCATCGGCCCGGCGCTGCCGCCCTGGCCGATGAGCGCGCGCAGGACGGCGAGCGGCTCGTCCTCGGCCCAGCTCGCGGCGGGGCTGGCCGAGGCGTTGTCGAGCGGGGTGGCGGTGTCGTGCTCGGTCTGCCGGGCCGAGGTGATCTCCGCACATCGTCCGCGTAGCCGGGCCAGGCGGGCGGCGGCCACGGCGGGCCGGGCCAGCTCGGGGATCTCCGCCATCTCCGGGAAGTCCACCAGCGACGGCGGCACGACCACGGCGGGCTCGCCGGGCGCGATCGCCTGCACCCACTGACGAGGGTCGGCGTGCTCCTGGACGGCCAGCGCGTCGAGTTTGCGCAGCACGAAGATCTTGCCGGCGGGGCCGTACGCCCCCCGGGCGGCGGCCAGCCAGAGCGAGCGCTGGCCGTGGGAGACCGGGCGGTCGAGCGACAGCTCGCCGAAGGCGGTGCCGAGCCAGGAGGCGTGGATGCGGCTGCCCTGCCCGGACACCGCCAGCGCCAGGCAGAGGAAGAGCGCGGTCTGCTGCTGGTCTCTGCCGGCGGCCCTGCTCAGCGGTTCGAGCGGGTCTTCGCCCGCGAGGATGGCGACCAGCGCTTCGACGGCCGGGGGCAGCCAGTAGCCGGGTACGTCGCGAAAGCTCGGTGCGGCCGGAGGCGCGGTGCCCTTGGCGGCGAGGTGCGCCAGCAGCGCTTCGGCATAGCGATGCAACTCGGTCGCTGCTGGGGGGCTCGCAGTCAGGTCCGTGCTCAAGGCAGAGAACTCCCCCAAATCGGCCTCAGTTCATGACCGCGTAAAGCCTAACCGTTGGGGCGCGCCAACCCGGTGGAGGCGCGCCCACGACGGAACGGGAGACTTTGAGTCAACTGCCTGTTACATGCGCTCGGGGACAGGGACGCCTAGAAGGTCGAGGCCGGTTTCCAGCACGCGCAACGTCAGCGCGCACAGGGCCAGCCGGTGGGCTCGGGTCTCGGGGTCGACACCCTCCTTGACCACCGGGCACTCCTCGTAGAACGTGCTCAGCAGGCTCGCCGTCTGGAAGAGGAACGCGCACAACCGGTGCGGCTCGGAGTCGGCGGTGACCTGCGAGACGAGCTCGCCGAAGCCCAGCAGATGGAGGCCCAACGCGCGCTCGGCCGGTGCCGCGAGCACGATGGGGGCCGTCGCCTCGGCCGGTGCGATGCCCGCCCTACGGAAGATCGAGCGGATGCGGGCCGTCGCGTATTGCATGTAGGGGCCGGTGTTACCGGTCGTGGCCACCATGCGGTCGAGATCGAAGACGTATTCGCTGTCGTGGCTGACCGACAGGTCGGCGTATTTCACGGCGGCCATGCCGACGGCGTGGGCGATCTCCCGCCGGGTTGCCTCGTCGTAACCCCGCTCCTCGATCAGCTTGCCGGCGCGGTCGATGGCCTCCTGGAGCAGGTCCATCAGCTTGACCGACTCGCCGGAGCGGGTCTTGAACCGGCGGCCGTCCTTGCCCAGCATCATGCCGATCCGCACGTGCTCGGCCTTGACCGTGTCGGGCAGCCAGCCCGCCAGCCGCGCCGCCGAGAACACCATCTGGAAGTGCAGCGCCTGCTCGTTGCCCACGACGTAGAGGATGCGGTCGGACTTGAGGTCGTTGACGCGGTAGCGGATGGCGGCCATGTCGGTGGTGGCGTAGCCGTAGCCGCCGTCGCTCTTCCTGATGATGAGCGGCAGCGGCCTGTCGTCGGAGCCGGTGAAGCCGGGCGGGAACACGCAGAGCGCGCCGTCGCTGATCTCCGCCGTCCCGGACGCCTCCAGGTCGTCGCAGGTCTTCTGGAGCATCGGGTTGTACATGCTCTCGCCGGCGATGTCGGCGTCGGTCAGCGTGACGCCGAGCAGGTCGTAGACCTTGTTGAAGAAGCGCACGGTGGCGTCCATGAACACGTGCCACAGCCGCAGCGTCTCGGGGTCGCCCGACTGCAGGGTGCTCACCCGCACCCGCGCACGGGTCTTGAACTCCTCGTCGTTGTCGAACTTGGCCCGCGCCGCCTGGTAGAACTCGGTGCCCTGGCCGGCCTCGAGCTGCTTGACCGCGGCCTCCTCGCCCATGTCGAGCAGGTGCTCGACGAGCATGCCGAACGGCGTGCCCCAGTCGCCCAGGTGGTTCTGCCGGATGACGGTGTTGCCGAGGTGCTCGTGCAGGCGCGCCAGCGAGTCGCCCACGATCGTGGTGCGCAGGTGGCCGACGTGCATCTCCTTGGCCGCGTTGGGCGCGGAGTAGTCGATCACCACGGTCTGCGACGGCGTGATCGTGCCGACGCCGAGCCGCGGGTCGGCCAGCATCTGGCGGGCCTCGGACTCGATCCACGAGTCGGCGAGGGTGATGTTGAGGAAGCCGGGGCCGCTGACCTCGACCGTGCCGGGGAAGTCGGACAGCTCCGCCCTGATGGCCTCGGCGACCTCCCGCGGGGACCGTCGCAGGCGCTTGGCCAGGCTCATCGCGACGTTCGCCTGGAAGTCGGCGAACTGGGAGGGCCGGATCAGCGGATCTGCGTCGGCGTGCTCGGAGCCGAACGCGCGGGCCAGCGCCTGCTGGACGCGCTCGGTGAGCACTATCTGCGGGTCGGTCATGTTCTAAGGGTACCGGCGACCTTGACCGCCACGCTTGTCATAAGGGCCGCCAAGATCGAGATGCCGACGGCGGTCAGGTCGTTGCCGAGGTTGCCGGGTTCGAGGGCGAAGAACTCCCTGATGAAGGGCAGCGTCAGGCCGATCGCGAACAGCACCGCCATGGATCCGACCAGCGCCGCCCGCCACCAGGTCAGCGGCCTGGCGATGAGCACGAGCACCCACCACGTGGTGAGGAAGAGCGTGATCACGGCGGCCGTCTGGTTCTCCAGCAGCGTGGCGGCGCTCTTGTGCGCGGCCCAGAACGACAGCAGCACCGCCGCCGCGCACAGCACCCCGGCGGGTACGGCGAAGCGCAGCACCCGGGGCACGAACCCGGGCTTGGCTCGCTCAAGGGTCGGGGCCAGCGCGAGGAAGAACGCCGGGATGCCGATGACCAGGGCGTTGGTCAGGGTCGAGTGGCGCGGCGCGAACGGGAACGCCACCCCGGCCACCCCGACGAGCAGCGACAGCACGATCGCGTAGAAGGTCTTGGTGAGGAACAGGTTGGAGACCCGTTCGATGTTGGCCAGCACCCGCCTGCCCTCGCCCACGACGTGCGGCAGCGTGGCGAACTTGTCGTCGAGCAGCACCACCTGCGCGACGGCCTTGGTGGCGGGGCTGCCCGCGCCCATCGCGATGCCCAGGTCGGCGTCCTTCAGCGCGAGCACGTCGTTGACGCCGTCACCGGTCATGGCCACGGTGTGGCCGCGGGCCTGCAGCGCGGTGACGAACTCCCGCTTCTGCCGCGGGGTCACCCGGCCGAAGACGGTGTGGGTGTCCAGCAGCTCGCCGAGCGCGGCGGGGTCGTCGTGCGGCAGCGTCCTGGCGTCGATCGAGCGCTCGCCGCCGGGGATGTCGAGGCTCGTCGCGATGGCCGAGACCGCCACCGGGTTGTCGCCGGAGATGACTTTGACCGTCACGCCCTGCTTGGCGAAGTACCGCAGGGTCTCGTGGGCGTCGGGCCTGATGCGCTGTTTGAGGGTGATGAGCGCTACGGGCTCGACGGCCGCCTCGCCGCGTTCCGTCCCGGCCAGGCTGTCGGTACGGCACAGCGCCAGCACGCGCGTGCCCGTGGCGGCCAGCTCGGCGGCCCTGTCGTAGGTGTCGCCGGTGTGCAGCAGCACGTCCGGCGCGCCGAGCACCCAGGCGCCGTGCTCGCCGAAGTCGGCGCCGCTCCACTTGCGGGCCGAGGAGAACGGCACGGTGGAGCGGGCGGTCCAGCCGTCGGGGGCGGCGGGGTAGCGGACCCTGACGGCCTCGGCGGTGGCGTTCGGGTGGCCGTCGACGTTGGCCAGCGCGGCCAGGGCCTCCTCGACCGGCTCGCCGTCGCGTACGGGGAGGACCTGGTCCAGGTCCATGCCGCCGGCGGTGAGCGTGCCCGTCTTGTCCAGGCAGAGCACGTCCACCCTGGCCAGGCCCTCGATCGCGGGCAGCTCCTGGACGAGGCACTTGCGCCGGCCCAGGCGTACGACGCCGACCGCGAACGCGATCGAGGTCATCAGCACCAGGCCCTCGGGGATCATGGTGACGATGCCGGCGACCGCGCCGGTGATGGCGGTGCGCAGGTCGGCCGAGTTGTGCAGCTGGCTGTAGATCAGCAGGGCGCCGATCGGGATGACCAGCCAGGTGATGTACTTGATGAAGTTCGCCACGCCCGCGCGCAGCTCGGAGTGGGCGAGGTGGAACTTGCTGGCCTCCTCGGCGAGCTGCACGGCGTACGCGTCGGTGCCCACCTTTGTGGACACGAACGCCCCCGAGCCCGCCACCGCGAAGCTGCCCGACAGGACCCGGTCGCCCGGGTGCTTGCGCACGGGGTCGGCCTCGCCGGTCAGCAGCGACTCGTCCACCTCGAGCCCGTCGGAGTCGATCACCTCGCCGTCGACCAGCAGGCGGTCGCCGGGGCCGAGCAGGATGAGGTCGCCCAGGACCACGTCGCGGGGGTGGATCTCGCGCTCCCCGCCGTCGCGGCGCACGCGTACGGGAGCCTCGTTGATCACCGCGAGCTTGTCGAGCGTGCGCTTGGCCCGCAGCTCCTGGATGATGCCGATCAGCGCGTTGGCCACGATGACCAGCCCGAACAGGCTGTCCTGCCACGCGCCGAAGACCAGGATCAGCGCCCACAGCACGCCGATGACCAGGTTGAAGAGGGTGAACACGTTCGCCCTGACGATCGCGCTCAGCGACCTGCTCGACCGGCGCGGGACGTGGTTCGCCTTCGCGACCGCCGCCTGAGCCGAGGTGAGGCCATGCGCCATCGAGGTGAGCCCGTCCACATAACCCCCCGTATCTGTGGATCGGTCACACCCTAAGGGGTCACCACAATCTGTGGGAGCGACTTTGGGAGGTCATCCGGTCGCCGATCGCGGGCACGACACCGGCCGCCGACAGGTCCGCGGCGAGCCGGCAGGCGGCGCTGATCCCCTGTGCCCTGGAGGCGCCGTGAGCGATGACGACTGTGCCGTTCAGGCCGAGCAGCACGGCTCCTCCGTGCGCCTCGGCGTCGAGGCGGCGGCGCAGGTCGCGGATGCGCGATCGCTGCATGACGGCGCCCAGCCGGGCCAGCCTGCTGTCGCTGATCGTCTCCCTGAGCTCGGCGAACGCGTAGCGGACCGCTCCTTCCATGGTCTTCAGCGCCACGTTGCCGGTGAAGCCGTCGGTGGTGATCACGTCGACCTTGCCGGTCAGCAGGTCGTGGCCCTCGACGTTGCCGGCGAAGTTCAGGCCGGGGGAGCCCTGCAGCAGCTCGTGGGCCCGTTTGACGAGCTTGTTGCCCTTCTCGGCCTCGCTGCCGATCGTGAGCAGGCCGACCCTGGGGTCCTGGATGTCGTGGGCGAGCTCGGCGTACGTGGCTCCGAGGTGTGCGAACTGCACCAGCATCTCCGGCTTGACCTCGGCGTTGGCGCCGGCGTCCAGGAGCACGGCGGGGGTCGGCAGGGTGGGGAGGGCGACGGCGATGGCCGGTCTGAGCACGCCCTGCTGGCCCTTGAGGCGCAGCCTGCCGGTGGCCACGATGCCCGCCGTGGAGCCCGCGGACACGACGGCCGCGGCGTCGCCCCGGCGTACGAGGTGGCAGGCGACCGC
Organism: Nonomuraea sp. KM90; assembly: GCF_052246675.1. Classification (NCBI taxonomy): domain Bacteria; kingdom Bacillati; phylum Actinomycetota; class Actinomycetes; order Streptosporangiales; family Streptosporangiaceae; genus Nonomuraea; species Nonomuraea sp. KM90. The sequence continues at coordinate 10,744 of NZ_JBQQCB010000110.1, forward strand.
GATGCTGGAGCGGGGCCGGCGCAGGCTGGCCAGCGCGCCCTCGTCCATGGACAGCGCCTCCTCGGCGCGTACGATCGGCACCTCCTTGGTGGCGTCGTGGTCGGCGAGCGCTTCGTAGAGGACGCGTGGCGAGCCGACGAGCACGACGGCCAGGCCGCGCTCGCGCACGGCGTGCACCGCCCCGGCCACGATCTCGTGGGGTGCGTGGTCCCCGCCCATGGCGTCGAGCGCGATGGGCCTGCTGTCGGACAATGATCACCTCGTACGGCATCGAGCCCGCCGTCACGGCTTCGGCCGGAACGCGGGCTCGGTATGTCCGCATCGCAGGCAAGGCAGGTGCCAGGTTAACCGGCGGGTAGGCCCTGTTGGTTCCCCTGAGAGCACGTTCCAGTCCTGGCCACGCCCTAGTGCAGGTTCCAGTCGTCCTTTCCGCGGCTGACGATCACCTTGGAGAACATCGAGGAGCCGGTGAGCCTGATCAGCGGCCCGTCGCCCGTGGAGCCGCCTGTCACGTTGCGCTTGCCGAAGGTCGAGCTGCCCTCGTCGATCACGTGGGCGTTCTCGGGGACGCGGACGATCAACTTGCTGAACCGGGCGCTCGTCTGGATCGTGATCTCGCGCCCAGGCAGCACGGCGTCCGACAGGTCTATGATGAGCGCCCCGAACCTGGCCGACAACGTGGTGTGCCGGGAAGCCACCCAGCGTCCCTTGCGGACGACCTTGCTGAACTTGGAGCTGATCACCTGCTGCTCGACGGCGGCGGGCGCACTGGACGCGGACACCTCGGGAAGGTCCCGGGTGATGGGGACGAGCTCGCCGAGCGTCTTGGCCGTGTAGGCGACCTCGAGGCGGTCGGCGTGCTCGACGCTGGTGAGTCTTCCTGTGGCGAGTGCCTCGCCGAGCACCGCGGCCACGCGGTCGCGGTCGGCGTCTGAGGCGCGCAGGTCGGGGTCATCGGTCACGATAAGTCAGTCTATGCCCCTACGCGATATGTCGCGAGTGTCCCGAACCTCAAGGAAAACTTGGAGCCCAGCGGAACCGGTGACGCCGGTAAGCGCGTCCGGGTATTAAGAACCGTAGACGCGCGACAGGGTCGTGAGGTTTACACCCGATCGAACAAAAAAGATGGGAAAGGCCTAGTGATCTTGAACCAAGCAGGCACCCGACGCTTCCGGGCGTACACGTCCAAGCACCTCGACCAGCTCCTGCAGCGTGCGGGGCTGGGGGACGACGAGCGGCTCAAGGTCCGCGCCGTCGCCACGGTGCTGCCCTTTCGGACGAACGCCTACGTCGTGGATGAACTCATAGATTGGTCGGCTGCCCCCGACGACCCCATATACCGGCTCGTCTTCCCGCAGGCGGACATGCTGCCCGCGGCCGACGTCGCCCGCCTGGCCGACCTGCTGAAGGCCGAGGCGCCCAACACCGAGATCCAGGCCGAGGCCAACCGCGTACGCGCACAGCTCAACCCGCATCCCGCAGGCCAGAAGGAGCTCAACGTCCCGAAGATGGGGGATGAGCCGGTTCCTGGCATGCAGCACAAATATTCGGAAACCGTGCTCTTCTTCCCCAAGCAGGGGCAGACTTGCCACGCCTACTGCACCTACTGCTTCAGGTGGGCGCAGTTCGTCGGTGACGCGGACCTGAAGTTCGCCTCGGACGACATCGACCAGCTGGTGAGCTACATCCGCCAGCACCCCGAGGTCACCAGCGTGCTGATCACGGGTGGCGATGCGATGATCATGGGCGAGCCGGTGATCAGGCGATATATCGACCCGTTGATCGAGATCGAGCAGCTCGAATCCATCAGGATCGGCACCAAGGCGCTGGCCTACTGGCCGCAGCGCTTCACCACGGACCCCGACGCCGACGACACGTTGCGCCTTTTCGAAAAGGTGGTGGGCGCGGGGAAGAACCTCGCGTTCATGGCCCACTTCTCACATCTGCGCGAGCTGGAATCGCCGCTGGTCGGGTCGGCGGTCGAGCGCATCCTCGGCAGCGGGGCCACGATCAGGACCCAGGCTCCGCTGATCAGGTCCATCAACGACGACCCGGACGTGTGGTCGGCCATGTGGCGGCGTCAGCTCAGGATGGGGATGATTCCCTATTACATGTTCGTGGAGCGCGACACCGGGCCTCAGGACTACTTCGCGGTGCCGCTGGCACGGGCGTACGAGATCTTCAGGGACGCGTACGCGACCGTGTCGGGGCTCTGCCGCACGGTCCGCGGGCCGTCGATGTCGGCCACGCCGGGCAAGGTGTGCGTCGACGGCGTCATGGAAATCGCCGGGGAGCAGGTCTTCGTGCTCCACTTCATCCAGGCCCGCGACCCATCGCTGGTGGGGCGGCCGTTCTTCGCTCGTTACGACCCGTCCGCGGTGTGGCTGACGGATCTGCGTCCCGCCTTCGCCGACCGTTTTCCGTTCGAACCCGCGGAAGCTCTCCTGCCCATCTGATCGGCCGCGCGCGTCCACCGCGACCGGCGAAAACCGGCGCCCCCGGCCCGTGACATTTGTTTTCACGACCCTTTGTTCACGGGCCGCCGGGGCGCCCTCCGCGCTTCGGCCACGCGCCCGCGCGTATGCGCGCAATATCGGAAACAAGACCCGCCTATTTCCGTTTTGTCTTCCCGCTCAACGCTCCCCCTTTACTCGGTAACCGGGCTGCAAACCCCTGCTACATGGGCATTCATGCGCCTGCGGCCGATCAACCCGAGTGATAGAACTGCTTGCGTAGCTCAGCCGTGGCGGCACGCTCAGTGTGGTGCCCATAGCGCGCACGCAACGGCATACGGGGGTTATCGATTCGCATTTCCACCGCATTCGAGAGCGATCGATCACGAGCCGGGAAGGCAATCATGAATCGAGTAGTCAAGACGGCGATTGCCGTCACAGCATTCGGCTTGGCGGCTGCGGCGATGGCCGTGCCAGCTCAAGCGGAAGTTCAATACAACACCGCCAGGTACGCTCCTATCGACGGCCCGGGCGGAGGCACCACAGCTGCAGCCGGCAGCCCACTCGGCAGCCTCCTGGGCGGCCTGGTCGGGGGCGGCGTGCTGGACGGCCTGCTCGGCGGCTCCAAGCCCAAGTCCGGCGCCCACCCGGGCGGCCAGATGACCGAGGCCGAGCGTGACGCCGCCAGCGAGAACCAGGCCGAGCCCGGCAGCTCGGCCAACGCGGCCGAGGACGTCCTCCGCGGCGGAGGCCCGCTGCCCGAACTGTCGCCCATCGTCGCGGGGATCCCGCTCGGCGGGGGCGGCCTGACCGAGTCGCTGCCGGTCCTGTCGGGCGCGGCGCGCATGGCGCAGCCCGGCATGCCCTCGGTGAAGGCGTCCAAGCAGGGCCAGGGCGAGCTCCTGGCCCCGGACACCACCGTGCACGGCACCGTCGGCTCCATGACCGGCATGCTGGGGTCGCCCGTCGGGGGCGCGACGACCGGGCTGCCCGGCGCCAACCTGCTGCCGGCCTCCGGCGCCAGCGTCCTGGACACCAGCACCGCCACGGCCAAGACCATGAACGGCACCACCAAGGGTGTCGAGTCCCTGTCGGCCGACACCGTCGTGGCCGGCCTCTCCGAGGCCGCCCGGCGCGCGCTGCCGCACGCCTCGAGCGGTCAGCTGTCCCCGGTGATCGGGCAGGTCGCGCCCGCCGAGATGGCGCCGGTCGTCGAGGTCCTGCCCGCCACCTCCCAGGCCGCCTCCATGGACGAGCTCACCCCGCTCGTCGAGGACTCCTCGGCCTTCGTCACGGCCACCGGGACCAAGGCCGCAGGCTCCTACAGCGACGTGATCACCGCCCTCGGCTGGACCACCGACGCGCTGACGAGCTCGGTGCGGAACTCCTGGATTCGCGACTAGGACGCGATGGAGGCGCTGATGAACGAGGTCGGCCGAGGGCCGGCAGGACGGTTCGCGGGCGTCCTAGGTGCCGACGCCCGGGCACCGGCCCCGCCGGCGACGAGGCGGCCCGTTCACGCGCCCCAGCAGTTCCCTGACGGCGTGTATCCCCTTGCCCGGGGCCCCTTCACCAACGGGGTCCCCCGGTCGGGGCCCGCCGGTCCGGAGCTCAGGACCGGGGCCCTGCCTCTTGGGACGCCGTCGCGCTGACGCGGCAGGCCGACGGGGCGCCCAAAGGTGCCGGGCGCCCGAGGCACTGACGCGCGTGGGTTGCGAGGTCCCCCGCGCAAGCGGGCGGTCTCATCTCGGGCCCGGGCGGACGCGCCCGCGCCCAGGGCGCGCTCGCGTACCGCGCCGCCACTGCAGGGCAGCGGCGCCGCGCGAGCCCCCACCGCCGGCCCCACCCCGGGGCCGGCGGCCTTTTCATGATCCCCTCTTTTTACAGAAACGATCTTTTACGGCGGAGCCGGCGTCACCGCCACCCGCCGCACGTGGCTGGTGGCCTCCAGGAATACGCCCGCTGACCGCCACGTGGCGGGCCGCCGTCACGCGCGCCTCCTTGCCCGCCCGAGGGCTGAATCGCCGCCCACCCAGGACAGCCGTGCGAGGCGCCGAGAAGCTCTTGCGGCCGTGATCTCCCGGCCGCCGTTGTCCGGAGACCGGAGCCAGGCCCTACGGGCCGCACAGGACCGCCCACACGACTCCCCGGCCACCCGCGGGCTTCGCCGGCCGGAGTCGAACGGGCCCGCTGTCGTGCGGCCGCCGGCGGAACGACCCGTGTCCAGTGGGTCGCCATCGCGCGGGCCGGTGTCGGACGGCCGTGTGGAACTGCCCGCGTCTGGGGGGTCGCCGGTCCGGGTGGCCTCAGGGGAGGCGGACGCCGGTGCGGCGGGCGATCTGGGCCTGCAGCCGGGCCATCTGCCAGTGCAACTCGATCAACTGCTCGGCGAGCTGCATTCTCGGGATCTCGGACACGTCCTCGGTGTCCAGGTGGTCAATCGCGGCCGCAAGCTCTCCCATGGCGCGCCCCCACTCCATCACCATTCCCCGGATCGAATTGACGTTCGAATCCTATCGGAACGGCAGGCTCGGTGTCAGTCATTTGCCCCATGGGTCGCCGCAGTTTCGCACACAAGATCGAACATCGAACCACCACGAAGCCGGGCAACCTGGGCTCGCGTAACGGCGGCACGCCACTGAAGGGCCAGTGACCGTTGCATGGAGGGCCATCGGCCGAAGTGCGGCGGGTGGCACGCCACGGCACCGCGTAACAGATGGGAAGGCCCCTCGGACGGGTCAGCCCTTGTTGTAGGCGGAGATGACTTCCTTCGGGTCGCCGTCCATCTTGATCTTGCCCTTGTGCAGCCAGATGACCCGGTTACAGGTCTCCTCGATGACCCGCAGGTCGTGGGCGACGAGGAAGACCGTGCCGGCCGACTCGCGGATCTGGCGGATGCGCTCCTCGCTCTTCTTGCGGAACTCGCGGTCACCGGTCGCCAGGGCCTCGTCGATCAGGAGGACGTCGTGGGTCTTGGCGGAGGAGATGGCGAAGCGCAGGCGGGCGCCCATGCCGGAGGAGTAGGTGGACATGGGCAGCTGGACGAACTCGTCGATGCCGGAGAAGTCGACGATCTCCTGGTATTTCTCCCTGACCTCGGCGGGCGTCATGCCCATGGCGTAGCAGCCGAGGACGATGTTGCGCTCGCCGGTCAGCTCGCGCATGAGGGCCGCGTTGACGCCGAGCAGCGAGGGCTGGCCGTCGGTGTAGACGGCGCCCTTGTGCGGGGGCAGCAGGCCCGCGATGGCGCGCAGGAGCGTGGACTTGCCCGACCCGTTGCGCCCCACGATGCCGATGGCGTCGCCGTGATAGGCCACGAAGGTCACGCCCTTGACCGCGTGGACCTCTTTCATCTGCGGGCGCCCCTGACGCTTCAGAATGCGCGTGAGGGCGTTGACCGCGTTGCCCTTCTCGTTGTCCGAGGCCGCCCCGTAGACGCGGTAGACGATGTGGAGATCGTCGACGATGACGGTGGGAGTGCCTGTGGGGACGTCGAGGGGCCGCTTGCCCGGGGGCTCCGGGTTGGGATGCACTCTCACATCCTTGCCGGGGTCGGCGGGCTTGTCGCCCTTCACCTGTGACAGCTCCTTGGTCAGTTCAGCCACGCCCGTACCTCTCCTCGGACCGCCAGAAGTACCAGAAGCCGAAGCCGAGTGCGAACACCGCCCAGAATACGCAAGACATCCACACCATCGGTGGCGGGTGGTGGCCGAACTCGGGGTTGTGGGTCTTGATGAGGATCTCCCGCATCCACTCGATGAAGGAGGCCGCCGGGTTGAGGTACATCACGTTGGCCACCCACTGGGGCAACTGTGCGGCCTCAACCACCTTGTCCTGGATCGAGAAGAACACGCCCGAGGCGTAGAGCCAGGTGCGGGTGATGAACGGCAGCAGCTGGTTGAGGTCGCGCATCGTGGCCCCGAGCCGGGCGACCACCAGGCCGGCGCCGACGTTGAACATCGTCTGCAGCGCGAGCACCACGGGGATCATCAACCAGTGCCACGTGGGCCACTCCTGGGTGGCGACCACGAGGGAGAGGAGCACGCCCATGGAGATGGCGAGCTGCTGGAGCTCCTGGATCGTGTAGGCCAGCGGCAGCGAGGCGCGCGGGAAGTGCAGCGCCCGGATCATCGACAGGTTGCTCGAGATCGACTTGGCGCCGGCGGTGACCGTCCGCTGCGTGAAGGTGAAGATGAACATCCCGGTCAGCAGGAACGCCGGGTAGTTCTGGATGTCCTTGCTGCCGCCCAGGATGACGCCGAACATCAGGAAGTAGATGGCGGCGTTGAGCAGCGGGGTCAGAACCTGCCACAGCTGGCCGAGCGCCGAGCTGGAGTATTTCGTGACGTTGCGCGAGGTCGCGTACGTCAGGATGAAGTGTCGCCGCTGCCACAGCTGGCGCACGTAGACAGGGAACCTCGGCCGGGCGATGGCACGGCGAAGTCCGTATCTCTTGGCGAGCTTGGCCAGCGGCTCCTGCCCGCTTCGGCCGCCCGCCTGGGCGTCCGCGACAGCGGATTCCGGCTGGCTCATGGCAAGGACTCTATTGGATCCCGGTCGGTGGGGTGCCTGTCGCGCGGGTTGGCGACAGACAGTTGGACGGAGTCTTCGGACGCCGGGTTCCAAGGCGTCGTCAAGACCTGCTCAACCGTAGCCCAGCGAGCCGGGGCGTGCTGGCAAGGGCGCGACCACCGTCATGTAGGGGGTAATTTTCATCGACTGTTCACGTCCAGGCCCTACCCGTTGGGGCTGGTTTGCACTGTTTGATGCTCTGTGTGCTAAATGTCTGTGACGCTGGATAGGCACACGTGTGACCGAACTGCAACGCGCCAGAGACTCGCTGGTGGCAAGTAGTAAGGGATAGTCGCGATCGACTGGCAGGGCGTCGGCTGGTTTGACCATGTCAGCCAAATCCGGGGGGATACCAGGAACCCCCCGTCAGGCTGCTCACGATCACCGCAGCTCAGCGCTTGGCGCCCACCTGTAGAGGGAGGAATTCTTTCACCATGCGTGTTACTAAGGGCGCACAGATCGTCGCCGGTACCGCGCTGCTCGCCCTCGCGGTTGCCGCGTGTGGCGGCGGTGCCACGGACAACGGCGGCACTGCCGCGGGCGGCGGAGAGACGCCGGTCCGCATGGAGATCGGTGAGCCTCAGGAGCTCCTGAACCCGCAGAACACGACCGAGACCGAGGGCTCCGAGGTGCTCGCCGCGGTGTTCTCGCCGCTCGTGAGCTACGACGAGAACAAGCAGCCGGTCGAAGAGGCCGCCGAGTCCGTCACCACGTCGGACAGCAAGGTCTGGACGATCAAGCTGAAGTCCGGCTACACGTGGCACGACGGCACCCCCGTGACCGCGGCGGACTACGCGCGCGCGTGGAACTACGCCGCCCTCCAGGACAACGCCATGGGCTCGTCCTACTTCTTCGGTCGCGTCGACGGCTACGCCGACGTGCACCCGGGTGAGGGCAAGACGCCGACGGCCAAGGAGATGAAGGGTCTCAAGGTCGTCGACGACTCCACTCTCGAGGTCACGCTCTCGGCGCCGTTCTCGCAGTTCAAGACGATGCTGGGCTACACCGCCTTCTACCCGATGCCCAAGAGCGCCATCGGCGCCGACGGCAAGGTGACCCAGGCCTTCGGCGAGCAGCCGATCGGCCAGGGCCTGTTCAAGCTGGACAAGCCCTACAAGAAGGGCACCGACCCGACCATCGAGCTGTCGGTCTACGACAAGTTCCCGGGCAAGAAGCCGGCCGGCTGGACGAAGCTCCAGTTCAAGGTCTACACGAGCTCCGAGACCGCGTGGAACGACCTCCAGGCCGAGAACCTCGACATCCACGACTCCCTGCCGGCCACCGCCATCTCCACGGCGAAGTCGGTGCTGGGTGACCGCTACTTCGACGAGCCCGACGCCTCCATCGGCCACATCGGCGTGCCGCTGAAGTACAACAAGGAATTCGAGAGCGTCGACGTGCGCAAGGCCATCTCGATGGCCATCGACCGGAAGACGATCACCGACACGGTCTTCTCCGGCACCCGCGCCCCGGCCGACGACTTCATCAACCCGGCCATCCCCGGCTACCGCCAGGGCGCCTGCGAGGCGTGCACGTACAACCCGGCCGAGGCCAAGAAGCTGTACGAGGCCGCCAACGGCCCCAAGACCATCGAGCTCGGCTACAACGCAGACGGCGGCCACAAGGAGTGGATCGAGGCCGTCGCCAACAACCTGCGGGCCAACCTGGGCATCGAGGTCACGCCGAAGCCGTTCGAGAAGTTCCAGGGCATCCTGGACGCCCTGGACGCCAAGGAGTACAAGGGCCTGTTCCGCATGGGCTGGGCCATCGACTACCCCTCGGCGGAGAACTACCTGACCCCGATCTTCAACACCGGCGCCATCGAGACGGGCTCCAACTACGGCGGTTACTCCAACAAGGAGTTCGACGAGCTGATGGCCAAGGGCGACCAGGCCGCGGACGCGAACGAGGGCCTGAAGTTCTACCAGCAGGCGGACGACATCCTGCTGAAGGAGCTGCCGTACATCCCGATCTACTTCTACCGGAGCAACTTCGGGCACTCGACGAAGGTCAAGAACGTCAAGCTCAACCTGCTCAACCAGATCAACTGGGCCGACGTCGAGAAGGCCTGACGTCATTCGCGCGGTGGGCGGCACTTGCCGCCCACCCGTTGGATGGCCGAGCTTGGAGGCAGTCACTCGGGCCGGGTAAACCACGGACTCAGGGGGCTGCCTCCAAGTATGTACCGGAGGGCTTGAATGGGCCGATATGTCATTAGGCGACTGATCCAGGCGATACCCGTCCTGCTCGGCGCCACGCTACTCATCTTTTGCATCGTCTTCGCTCTGCCCGGGGATCCCATCGCGGCGTTGTTCGGAGACAAGCGCCCGGACCCCGCCGTCGCCGCGGTCCTGCGCGAGCAGTATCACCTCAATGATCCGTTGTTGCTGCAGTACTGGTACTACATCAGCGGCGTGCTCTTCCGTGGCGACTTCGGCGTGAACTTCGCCGACATCCCGGTGTCCCAGATCATGGCGGGCAAGTTCCAGATCACGCTGAACCTCGCCCTGACCGCGCTGGTGATGGAGGCCGTCATCGGCGTCGGCCTGGGCCTGTGGGCGGCGCTGCGCCGCGGCAGGGCCACCGACACCATGATCCTCGCCTCGACGCTGCTGCTGATCTCGGTCCCGACGCTGGTGACCGGCTTCGTGCTGCAGCTCCTGCTGGGTGTGAAGCTCAAGCAGTGGACGGGACTCGACATATTTCCCGTGGCGGGCACCTTCGCGGGCTGGCGCAGCTACCTGCTGCCCGGTTTCGTGCTCGCGGGAACGTCGATCGCGTACCTGACCAGGCTCACCAGGACCAGCCTGGTGGAGACCCTGAGAGCGGACTACATCCGGACGGCCACGGCCAAGGGCCTGTCCAGGCGGCGCGTCATCGGCCGGCACGGCTTGCGCAACGCGCTGATCCCGCTCGTCACCTATCTGGGCGCCGACCTCGGCAACCTGATGGGCGGCGCGGTGATCACGGAGACGATCTTCAATCTCCAGGGAATTGGCAATCAGCTCTTCCAGTCGGTTTACTTGCGAGAACAACCGGTCGTGGTGGGCATCATCACGGTGCTGGTGCTGATCTACATCCTGGCCAACCTGGTCGTCGACTTGTTGTACGCCGTGCTCGACCCGAGGATCCGCTATGAGTAACCCAACCCCGCCGGTCGGGCCGGGGCTCCCGGAGACGCAGACGCTGGTCCCGGACACGGTTCCCGCACCGTCGCCGCGGCGCGCGGGCAAGCGGGCCAAGGGCGGCAAGCCCGCCAGCCTGTGGACCGACGCGTGGTACGACCTCAGGCGCCGGCCGATGTTCATCCTCTCGGTGATCATCGTTCTGGTCCTGCTGGTCATGTCGGCCATGCCCTGGCTGTTCAGCTCGATCGACCCGACCGTCGCCAGGACCTGTGACCTGTCCACGGCGCGGCAGGGGCCCAGCGCGGGCCACCTGTTCGGCCGCGACAACCTGGGCTGCGACGTCTACGCCAGGACGATCTACGGAGCCCGCAACTCCATCGTGATCGGCGTGCTCACCACGATCATCACCACGTTCGTGGGCGGCCTGCTCGGCATCATCGCCGGGTTCCGCAGCGGCATGGTCGACACGGTGTCCTCGCGGGTCACGGAGATCTTCTTCGCCATCCCCCCGATCCTCGGCGCGCTGCTGATCGCGGCCACGTTCCGCGGCCGGGCCAACAGCATCCTGCTGGTGATCCTCGCGCTGGCGGTGCTCGGCTGGCCGATGGTGTTCCGCATCATGCGGGCCGCGGTGATCACGGCGAAGAACCAGGACTTCGTGGTCGCGGCCAGGGCACTGGGCGCCGGCTCCAGCCGGATCATGTTCCGCCACCTGCTGCCGAACTCGCTGGCCCCCGTCATCGTGGTGGCCACGATCAACCTGGGCGGCTTCATCGCGGCCGAGGCCGCGCTGTCGTTCCTGGGTGTCGGCGTGCAGTCGCCGGACATCTCATGGGGCCTGATGATCGCCGACGCGCGCAACAGGTTCCTGGAGGCTCCGCTGCCGCTGGTGTTCCCGGCCGTGTTCCTGAGCATCACGGTGCTCGCGTTCATCATGATGGGCGACGCCGTGCGCGACGCGCTCGACCCGAAGCTCAGGTAGAAGGGGGGATCAAGTGAAGAAGACGTCTTCGGATGTGTTGCCCGCCGAGGGAGGGCTGGGCGACGAACCGCTGCTCGCGGTCGAGGACCTGCACGTGGAGTTCCGTACGCGGGCAGGTGTCGTACGAGCGGTCAACGGCGTGAGCTACACGGTCAGCCCCGGTGAGACGCTCGCGGTGCTGGGCGAGTCGGGTTCGGGCAAGTCCGTGACGGCCCAGGCCATCATGGGCATCCTCGACATGCCGCCCGCGGTCATCCCCAAGGGGCAGATCCGCTTCAGGGGCACCGACCTGCTCAAGCTGTCGGAGGAGGCCCGCACGCAGGTGCGCGGCCAGCGGATCGCGATGATCTTCCAGGACGCGCTCTCCGCGCTCAACCCGGTCTTCACCGTGGGCTGGCAGATCAGCGAGATGTTCCGGGTGCACCGGGGCATGTCCAAGTCCGACGCCCTGAAGAGGACCGTCGAGCTGATGGACCGGGTCCGCATCCCGGCCGCCAGGCAGCGCGTCCACGACTACCCCCACCAGTTCTCCGGGGGCATGCGCCAGCGCATCATGATCGCCATGTCGATCGCGCTGGACCCCGAGGTGCTGATCGCGGACGAGCCGACCACGGCGCTCGACGTGACCGTCCAGGCGCAGATCATGGAACTGCTGGCCGAGCTGCAGCGCGAGAGCCAGATGGGCCTGATCCTGATCACCCACGACCTGGGCGTCGTCGCCGACGTGGCCGACAAGATCGCGGTCATGTACGGAGGCCGCATCGTGGAGAAGGCCCCCGTGTACGACATCTACAAGGCTCCGGCGCACCCGTACACGAAGGGCCTGCTGGACTCGATCCCCAGGGTCGACCAGAAGGGCCAGGACCTGTACGCGATCAAGGGCCTGCCGCCCAACCTGCTGGACCTGCCGTCAGGATGCGCGTTCCATCCCCGGTGCCCGTACCGGCAGGACAACTGCGTGACCGACGTCCCCCCGCTCTACGAGATCAGCGGCACGCGTGGCAGCGCCTGCCACTACTGGAGGGAGGTCCTCGATGGCGAACGGCAGTGAGCGCATCCTCGAGGTACGCGATCTGGTCAAGCACTTCCCGCTGACCCAGGGGATCCTCTTCAAGAAGCAGATCGGCGCGATCAAGGCCGTCGACGGCGTGTCGTTCGATCTGAACAAGGGCGAGACGCTGGGCATCGTGGGCGAGTCGGGCTGTGGCAAGTCCACGCTCGCCAAGGTGCTGATGGCTCTGGAGCGGCCCACCTCGGGCTCGGTCAAGATCAACGGCCGGGACATCGGCAAGGCCAAGGGCGGCGAGCTCAAGGCCATGCGCCGCAACATCCAGATGGTGATGCAGGACCCGTACACCTCACTGAACCCCCGGATGACCGTCGGCGACATCATCGGTGAGCCGTACGAGATCCACACGGAGGTCGCCCCCAAGGGCGACCGGCGCAAGAAGGTGCAGGAACTGCTGGAGGTGGTGGGGCTCAACCCCGACCACATCAACCGTTACCCGCACCAGTTCTCCGGTGGCCAGCGGCAGCGCATCGGCATCGCCCGGGGGCTGGCGCTGCAGCCGGAGATCATCGTCTGCGACGAGCCCGTCTCCGCGCTCGACGTGTCGATCCAGGCGCAGGTCATCAACCTGCTGGAGCGGCTGCAGAACGAGTTCAACCTGGCCTACATCTTCATCGCCCACGACCTGTCGGTGGTGCGCCACATCTCCGACCGGGTGGGCGTGATGTACCTGGGCAAGTTCGTGGAGCTGGGCAAGGACACGGAGATCTACGACCGGCCGGCCCACCCGTACACGCAGGCGCTGCTGTCGGCGGTGCCGGTGCCCGACCCCGAGGGGCGCGAGCAGCGCGAGCGGATCATCCTCCAGGGTGACCCGCCCTCGCCCGCGAACCCGCCCAGCGGGTGCCGGTTCCGTACGCGGTGCTGGAAGGCCCAGGAGATCTGCGCGGAGGAGGAGCCCCTGCTGCAGATCCGTCCGGGCACGGCGCACGAGAGCGCCTGCCACTTCGCCGAGACGCACGACGTGGTGCACGTCGGCTGACCTCGCGTCAGGAGGGCCCCTCGGGAGTCGTCCCGGGGGGCCTTCTCACGTGGTGACGATGACGGCCGAGCCGTGACCGAACAGGCCCTGGTTGGCCGCCAGGCCCACGCGGGCGCCGGCGACCTGGCGGGCCCCGGCCCGGCCGCGGAGCTGCGCCGTCAGCTCGCAGAGCTGGGCGATGGCCTGGGCCGGGATGGCCTCGCCGAACGAGGCCAGGCCACCCGACGGGTTCACCGGGATCCGGCCGCCGAGCGCGGTCTCCCCCTCGCGCAGCAGCTTGTCCGCCTCCCCGGCCGGGCACAGCCCGACGTCCTCCATCCAGTCCAGCTCCAGCGCCGTCGACAGGTCGTACACCTCGGCCAGTGACACGTCCTCCGGGCCCACCCCGGCCTCCTCGTAGGCCGCGTACGCGAGCGCCGCCCTGAAGGGCCTCTCGGGGGCCGGTACGGCGACGCAGGAGTCGGTGGCGAAGTCCGGCAGCTCCAGCACCGTGTTGGGGAAGACGGGGGTGACCGTGGAGATGGCGGCCAGGCGGACGAGCGGCGCGCCCAGGCGGCGCGCGTACGACTCCGAGGCCAGCACCACCGCCGCGCCACCGTCGGAGGTGGCGCAGATGTCCATGAGGCGCAGCGGGTCGGCGACCATGGGCGAGGCCAGCACCTCCTCCGCGGTGACGGGCTTGCGGTAGCGGGCCAGCGGGTTGAGCGACCCGGCCAGCGCGTTCTTGACCTTGACGGCGGCGAAGTCCTCGGGGGTCGAGCCGTACAGGGCCATGCGGCGGCGGGCGTAGAGGGCGAAGTACGCGGGGTTCGTGGCGCCCAGGAGGCGGAAGCGCAGCCAGTCGGGGTCGTCGGGACGGTCGCCGCCCACCGGCTTGAAGAAGCCCTTCGGCGCCGCGTCCGCCCCGATCACGAGCGCGACGTCGCACAACCCCGCCAGGATCCTGGTACGCGCGATGTCCAGCGCCTGGGCCCCCGACGCGCAGGCCGCGTAGCAGGAGGCCACCCGCGCGCCCGACCAGCCCAGCGCCCTGGCGTAGGAGGCGCCGGAGACGAAGCCCGGGTAGCCGTTCCTGATCGTGTCCGCCCCGACCACGAACTGCACGTCGGTCCACGCCACCCCGGCGTCCCGCAGCGCCTCGCGGGCGGCCGCCACGCCGTACTCCAGGAAGGGCCGCCCCCACTTCCCCCACGGATGCATCCCGGTCCCCAGCACCACGACGCTCATGAAGCCTGCCCCCACATCCACACCAGCGGCCCGTCGGCCAGCGGTCCCGAGGTCAGCTCCAGCTCCATGCCCACCGCGAGCTGGTCCACCGTCAGGCCCCTGACCTGACCGAGCACCACGATGCCCACCTCGTCGAGCTCGACCGCGGCCAGCGTCACCGGCTCGTACGGCTGCGCCGCCACGTACGGCGCCGGCGGCGGGTAGCAGGCGTTCGTGTACGACCAGACCCGCCCGCGCCGCGGCAGCGGGAACTCCTCCATGTCCGCCCCCTCGCAGCGCGGATTAGGGCACGACTCCCGCCGGGGCGGGAAGCAGACCGTGTCACAGGCCGCGCACCTGGTGCCGAGCAGGCGGACGGCGTCCCCCTCGATGGCGAACCAGCCGTCGATCGCGTACGTCATAGCCGGAGTATCACACAAGCGCTTGCTAGGTTGAATCCCCTTCGCGCCCCCGATGCCGCACGACCACCCGCGCCGACATCACGACCACCAGCAGCAACATCCCCGCCACCACCGGCATCCGGGAGCCGGGCGCGGGCCCGTCGCCGAAGTACGGCCCCGGCCGCGCAGCCCCGGGCACCGGCACGTCCAGCCGGCCGGCCTCCCGCAGCGCGAGCGGCGCGTCGACCACGCCGTGCCCGTAGGCGGGGCTGTAGCCGTCCTCGGGCCGCCGCCGGGTGCCGAGCTCGATGGCCATCCGCACGTGGTAGGGCGACAGGTCGGGATGCGCGGACCGGATCAGGGCGGCGACGCCCGCGACCATGGCCGCGGCCGAGCTGGTGCCGTCGCCGACCACGTACGAGTCGTCCCCGTCGGCCGTGACGATCTCCGCGCCGGGGGCGACCACGGACAGGTAGTCCTGCCGGTTGGAGAACCCGGCGACCTTCATCCGCCGGTCCACCGCGCCCACCGCGATCACGCCGGGGTAGGCGGCGGGGAAGTTCTTCCGGTTGCCCGCGGCTCCGTCGTTGCCCGACGAGGCCACCAGCACGGCGCCCTTGCCGATCGCGTACTGGACGGCCTCCTCCTCCGACGCCGACCCCTCCCACGCGCCGCTGCCGCCGCCGAGCGACATGCTGATCACGTCGGCGCCGCGGTCGGCCGCGTACCGGATGCCCCTGGCCAGCGCGTCGCCCCAGCCCGAGTGGTGCTTCTGGCGCAGCGGGTCGCCGTTCTCCAGCGTGACCCTGACGGACAGCACCCTGGCGGCGGGCGCCACGCCCAGGACGCCGCCCCGGTGGCCGTCGCCGTGCCCGCGACCGGCGATCAGGCTGGCCATGGCGGTCCCGTGCGGCCCCCACAGCCCCCTGCCGGCGCCCGTCAGGTCGGGGCCCTGCACGACGGCGCCGGCCAGGTCGGGGTGGTGGCCGTTCACGCCGGTGTCGAGCACGGCCACCAGCACGCCCTCGCCCCTGCTCGACCGCCACGCCTCGGGCAGGCGCAGCGCGCCGAGCTGCCACTGCCCGGCCCGCGCGGCCTCGCCCACGTCGTCGGAGTGCGCGGTGGGGGCCGCCGCGATCCCGGCCGCCAGCCCGGCCAGCAGGACCGGGAGGAGGAGCCGCCTCATCCGGTCAGTGCCCGGTGTAGCGTCGCCGCGAGCTGCCGGGCGGCGTCGCGCAGCCGCGGCACGACGCGGTCGCCCGGCTGGTACGCCCGCCCGTCCGCGTATCCGGCGGCCGTCGCCACCACGTAGTGCTCCCCGGACCCGACCACCACGCCGGTGAAGTACTGCCGGTCGCCGAACCACGCGGCCGGCCCGCCGGGGAAGGCCACGGGCCGCACGGTCTCGGGTCGCACGGTCTCGGGTCGCACGGTCTCGGGTCGCACGGTTCCAGGTCGCACGGTCTCGGGCGGCGCCGTCGCGGCGGGACCGGCGCCCCGCGGGCCGGCCCCGAGCGCGGTGAGCGCCGGCCGGTCGAGCACGGCGATGCCCACCGTGACGACGAAGGTCTGCGTGCTGTCGGCGTAGGTGGCGCGCAGGGCGGTGCGGCAGCCCGGGCGCACGGCGGCGGGCTGGAAGGCGGCCCGGCAAGGCGCCTCGGGGGCCACCCCGGCCAGCTCGTACGTGACCCGGGCCCCGGAAGGGCTGAGCCCCGGCACCGTGCCGGGGAAGACCTGAGCCACCGGCCACGCCTGCCAGCGCTCTGAGACGGGCGGCGCCGGCACGGGCCAGACCGCGGACAATATGGAGATCAGTGCAACGGACAGGTGGTACACGTCGGACCTCGGGCGGGAGGGGAGGGGCCGCCGATTCTGCTCGTGCATTGTGACACGCGAGCGCCCGCTCAACCCGACGCTTCGGTAAACAGACCGATACGCGGAGTAGTTCCGATCTGTCGGCTTTTAGGCAATAAAGTGAAAGAAAGTCGGATGTCAGGCTGCTGAACAGCCGGGGTGGAACACGCCGCCAGGCGCGTCTCTCATTCCGCCGTGAACAGCCGCACTCCGCACATTACGATGGCCACGGGCCGCGTGCGTGCGACGTGATCGTCGCCCGCCCCTTTCGAGGAGGACACCATGGGAGCACCGCTCAGCGGTGACAATGCTGCCCAGGACCCGTCCCGCCAACCACTCTCAGACCGCGATCACGAGCTCCTCGCCTTCGAGCGCCAATGGTGGCGCTACGCGGGCGCGAAGGAGCAGGCCATCAAGGAGACCTTCGGGATCTCCGCCACGCGCTACTACCAGTTGCTCGGCGAGCTGATCGACCGGCCGGAGGCTCTCGAGCAGGACCCCATGCTGGTCAAGCGGCTGCGCAGATTACGGTCCACCCGCCAGCGCGAGCGCGCCGCCAGAAGGCTTGGCATGCGTCCCTGACCGGCTGGGTACGGCAGCCGCGTGAGGAACATCCCTGGAATGGAAGCGATCTTGAGCGATCCGGCCGGCGCCGTGATCGGGCTCGACTTCGACGGCACGCTGTCGCCGATCGTGCCCGACCCCGCCGCCGCCGTGATCCACCCGAAGGCGCCCGAAGTTCTCGCCGACCTGGGCGCCCGCGTCCTCGCGGTGGCCATCGTGACCGGCAGGCCCGCGGCCACCGCACTGGAGCTCGGACCGGGCCTGGCCGACGTGCCGGGGCTGGTCGTGCTCGGCCACTACGGCTTCGAACGCTGGGAGGACGGGCGGATCTCCGCGCCCCCGCCCCCGCCGGGCGTGCCGCGGGCCGAGGCGGAGCTGCCGCTGCTGCTCGACTCGCTCGGGCTGGCGGGCGTGCGCGTCGAGGACAAGGCCAGGGCCGTGGCCGTGCACACCAGGCGCAGCCCCGACCCCGAGGGCGCGCTGGACGTCCTGCGCGAGCCGCTGGCCAAGCTGGCGGAGAAGCACGGGCTGGTGGTCGAGCCCGGGCGCATGGTGCTGGAGCTGAGGCCACCGGGCATGGACAAGGGGCACGCGCTGAGCCTGTTCCTGGCGGAGCGGGCCGCCCGGTCGGTGATGTTCGTCGGTGACGACCTGGGAGATCTGGCGGCGTTCGACGCCGTACGCGCATCCGGGCTGCCGGGCGTGACCGTGTGCAGCGGCTCCGCCGAGGTGACCGCCCTGGCCGAGCGGGCCGACATCGTGGTGGACGGTCCCGAGGGGGTCGTGGCGCTGCTGGGTGAGCTGGCGTCGGCGTTCAGCCGTTCGTGACTGGTCTGCAAGTCGCGATCTCTAGGGTCGGGCGCATGCACAAGCGTCACTCTGCCCTTCTCGCCGCCGCGGGTGTCGCCGCGGCCACCCTCCTCGCCACCGCCCTGCCCGCGAGCGCCGCTCCCGCCCAGCAGCTCAAGCTGCGCAACGGCCTGACCCTCTACATCCCGATCCAGTGGAAGGTGTACGGCACCGGCACCGACGCGGTCCAGGTCGTCACCGGCAAGTGCGGCAAGGCGCAGGGATGGGGCACGCCCGAGTGCGACGCCTTCTACGTCTTCGGTCCCAAATACATCAAGCAGGGCGCCGAGGGCTTCAATCCCTACACCGGCAAGCGCCCCTTCTACACGGCGACGGACGTGCAACCCTGCCCCTTCAACCGGAAGTGGTACGAGCTCATCGGCCCGAAGGTGACGAGGGGCCTGCGCCAGGTCGGGCCGGGACACAAGGCCGCCTACAACGCCTGGAAGTCCACCTGCGTCTCCTACTCCGACGCCGGGACCAAGGTGCGGACCCACTTCACCCAGCGCGAGTGGTATCTGCCGCAGAGCAGGATCCTGGTGGTCGACCAGTGGAACACGCCGGGCCTGGCCGACACGCTCAAGCACGCCGACTGGAACTGAGCACCCCGGCGACCGCCAGGCCGATGAGCACCGGCACCATCAGGAACGCGGTCCTGGTGCCGAAGCCGTCGGCGAGGGCGCCGAGCGCCAGCGGACCGACGGCCATGGCGGCGCCCGCCCAGATGGGCGAGGCCGCCGCCGCCAGGTCCGCCCGGTCGCCGGAGCCGGCGATCAGCGCGGACAGCGCCAGTGGGAAGTGCAGGGCGGCGCCGAGCCCGCAGACCACGAGCCCGGCGTAGGACAGCACCGGCTGGGTGCTCAGCCAGAACAGCAGCCAGCCCGCGAACGTCACCGCCAGCGCCCCCGCGAACAGCGGCGTGGGCGGCAGGCGCAGCGCCAGACGCGCCCCGGCGAACCTGCCCGCCGCCAGCCCCGCCACGAACGCCGTCAGCCCGGTGGCCGCCGTGGCCGCGCTCAGCCCCGTACGGTCGGCGAACAGGTCGGCGGCAAACAGGTTGAAGCTGAACTCCAGCGCCACACAGCAGAAGAGCACCAGGCCCGCCAGGTGGAAGCGCCAGCCGGGCCGGGCGACGGCCTCCGTGCCCGCGCCGGGGCCCGCGGCCCGCCGGTCGGGCCAGACCCGGCCCATGGCCAGCGCGAGCAGCACGCTGGCGACCGGCGTGAGCAGCAGCGCGGCCCGCCAGCCGAGCGCTGTCTGGGCGACCACGCTGAGCCCGAACGTCATCCCCATGCCCACGAGCACGCCGACCGCGTTGGCCTCGCTGATCGCCGCGGGCCCGGCCGGGCCGTGGTGGTCGCTGAGCGCCGCCATGGACGTGTAGAGCAGGATCGAGCTGAAGCCGCCGGCCACGCCGTAGCCGAGCAGGGTCAGGGCCAGGGCGTCGGTGGGCAGGACCACGAGCAGGCCGGCGTTCATCCCGGCCAGGCCGATCCAGCTGGTCGCGCGCCGGCCGAACCTGCGGGTCAGCAGGGGGAGCAGGAGCCCGGCCGCGATCGTGCCCAGGGCCATGGAGGTGCCGTGCAGGCCGGCCACGGTGGCCGACGTGCGCTGGTCGGCGCGCAGGAGCGGCAGGGCGGCGCTCAGGCCGTACAGGTAGGTGGCGAACGTGCTGAGCAGCAGGTAGACGAGCCAGGTCGGGCGGTCTCTGATCAGTCGGACGGGCGGTAAGACCGTGGTCACCCGGCAGCCTCCCGCGGGACAGAGGGACGCGGTCGCGCTCCCATGCTAGGCGAGAGCGTCAGGCGAGCGCGTCGAGCTGGGCGGCGAGCCATTTCTGCGGCGGCAGCGCGGTCGCGGCGGCGTGCAGCTTGTCGCGGCGCATGCGCCGCTCGTCCTCGGGCATGACCAGCGCGTCGTGCAGCGCGACGGCCGTGCCGCTGATGTCGTACGGGTTGACCATGAGGGCGTGCGGGCCCAGCTCGGCGGCGGCCCCGGCCTCCCGCGACAGCACCAGCGCGCACCGCTCCGACAGGACCGGGCCCTCCTTGGCCACCAGGTTCATCCCGTCGCGGATGGGGTTGACCAGCAGCACGTCGGCCATCCGGTACGCGGCCAGCGAACGCGGGTAGTCGTCGTTGACGTTGAGGATCACCGGGTCCCAGTCCTCGGTGGCGTATTCGGCCTCGATCTCCTGGGCCCGGCGCTGCACCGACGCGGTGTATTCGCGGTATTCGGGCAGGTCGTGCCGGCTGGGATAGGCGAAGGCCAGGTGCACCACCTTGCCGTGCCACTCGGGGTGCGCCGCCAGGAACTCGCGGTAGGCGATCAGGCCGCGGGTGATGTTCTTGGACAGCTCGGTGCGGTCGATGCGGACGATCAGCCGGCGGTCGCCCACCTGCTCCCTGAGCGCGGTCATGTGCGACTCGACGTCGGGCTCGCAGGCCCGCTCCCACAGCGCCGTGCCGTCCACGCCCAGGCTGTGGACGCCGATGCGGGTCGTCCGGCCGTCGTAGGTGATGCTGCGCCCGACGCGGTCGGTCTCCGCGCCGAGCAGCCGCTCGCAGCAGTCCATGAACGCCTGCGCCCACCGGTCGGTGAGGAACCCGGCGTGGTCGGCGCCCAGGATGCCTTCCAGGACCTCGCCGGCCACCTCGTCGGGCAGCAGGGAGAAGTATTCGGGCGGCGCCCACGGCGTGTGGCTGAAGTGGGCGATGCGCAGGTCGGGCCGCTCGGCGCGGAGCATCGCCGGGGTCAGCGTCAGGTGGTAGTCCTGCACCATCACGCGCGCGCCGTGCCCGGCCTCCTCGGCCAGCGCCAGCGCGAACGCGCCGTTGTAGTCGCGGTAGGACTCCCACTCGCGCGCGAACCTCGTGCCGAAGTTGGGCGAGTTGGGGATGTCGTAGAGCAGGTGGTTGATGAACCACAGGGTGGAGTTGGCCACGGCGTTGTAGGCGCGGTGGAACGTGGCGGGCGGGATGTCCAGCATCCGCAGGGGGCCCGTGTCGTAGCCGGCGTGGTCGATGCGGCCGCCGGAGGCCAGGCGTACGGCACTGCGGTCGCCGTCGGACAGCGCGGCGCAGATCCACAGCACGCCGTCGTCCTTGGCCACTCCCGACAGCCCCGAGACCAGGCCGCCGCCGCCGCGCCTCATGGTCAGCTCGCCGCCGTCGGAGACGGTGAAGGAGACCGGACCTCTGTTCGAGGCCAGCAGGACGCTGTTCATCAAGGCTCCCTTCGATCATAGGATCCCAGCTATGGCGCTTGATGAGCTAACCGAGGAACTCGCCCGCTCCGCCGCTGCTGGAGATCATCGCGCACTTGGCGAGCTCCTGGCGCGGATAGAGCCGGATGTGATGCGACACTGCGCCCGGATCCTGCCTTATCACCAGGACGCCGAGGAGGCCTCGCAAGATACGTTGCTGGCCGTGGCGCGCAACATCGGGCGCTTCGAGGGGCGGGCCAGGTTCAGCACCTGGCTGCACATCGTGACGGCCAACTGCGCGCGGACCACGTACAGGTCGCTCAAGCGGCGGGCGGCCGAGCAGAGCTCGGACGAACTGCCGATGCAGAAGCCCGACGTGCAACGGGTCAGCGTGATCGCGGGCTCGCGGCTCGACCTGCTCGACGCGATGGAGGCGCTGGAGGCCGACAAGCCGGACCTGGCGCAGGCGCTGGTGTTGCGCGATATCGTCCAGCTGGACTACAACGAGGTGGCCGAGCAGCTCGGCATCCCGCTGGGCACCGCCAAGTCACGCATCCACCAGGCCCGCAAATACGTTCAGGGCGTGCTGGGTGAGGACTATCGCTGAGACCACCCGTCTCGCATGGTGAGACGGGTGGTAATTTCGGCCACTTAAGCGGGTAGAGTCCTTTTCAACAACTGCATATTGCTCATCCAGAGGGGTGGAGGGACCGGCCCTGCGAAGCCCCGGCAACCCTCCCGGTTTCGACTCGCGACCTGCGAGGCCGACCGGGACAAGGTGCCAATTCCGGTTCGCGGTCAAGGTGGCCGTGGGCGAAGATGAGGGAAGGCCTCGCTTCATGTCGCTTGACTTTGGTCCCGCCGAAGCTCTGTCCTGCCGCGAGTGCGGCGCGCGTTACCCGCTGGGTCCCAGCTTCGCCTGCCAGGAGTGTTTCGGGCCGCTCGAGGCGGCCTACTCCTTCGGCGACGTGACCCGCGCGGACATCGAGTCGGGTCCGGCCAACATCTGGCGTTACCGTTCACTGCTCCCCGTGCCGGCCGACGTGGCCACCAAGCCGAATATGAACCCCGGCTGGACCAAATTGGTCAAGGCCGGAAACCTCGGGCGGGTGCTCGGCATCAAGTCCCTTTACGTGAAGGACGACTCGGGAAACCCCACCCACTCCTTCAAGGACCGGGTGGTCGCCATGGCCGTCGAGGCGGCCCGCAACTTCGGCTTCCACACGCTTTCCTGCTCCTCCACGGGCAACCTCGCGGGCGCGGTCACCGCCGCCGCGGCGCGGGCGGGGCTCGACGCGTGCGTGTTCATCCCGGCCAACCTCGAGCAGGCCAAGATCGCCATGGCCCGCGTGTTCGGCGGGAAGCTGATCGGGATCGAGGGCACCTACGACGACGTCAACAGGTTCTGCTCCGAGCTGATCGGCGACCCCCTGGGTGACAAGTGGGGCTTCACCAACATCAACCTGCGGCCTTACTACGCCGAGGGCTCCAAGACGCTCGCGTACGAGATCGCCGAGCAGCTCGGCTGGCGCCTGCCCGAGCAGATCATCATTCCCATCGCGTCCGGCTCGCAGCTCACGAAGATCGACAAGGGCTTCAAGGAGCTGGTCGCGCTGGGCCTGGTGGAGGACACGCCCTACAAGATCTTCGGCGCTCAGGCCGCCGGGTGCTCGCCCGTGTCCACGGCGTTCAAGGCCGGGCACGACGTCGTGCAGCCGGTCAAGCCCAACACCATCGCCAAGTCGCTGGCCATCGGCAACCCCGCCGACGGGCCGTACGTGCTGGACATCGCGCGGCGCACCGGAGGGGGCGTCGAGGACGTCACGGACCCGGAGATCGTGGCCGCGATCAAGCTCCTGGCCTCGACAGAGGGCATCTTCGCCGAGACCGCCGGCGGGGTGACCGTGGGCGTGCTGAAGAAGCTCACCGAGAGCGGCCGGCTCGACCCCGAGGCCGAGACCGTGGTGCTGAACACCGGTGACGGGCTCAAGACGCTCGACGCGATCAGCGACGACGCCACGCCCACGGCCGTGATCCGGCCCTCTCTCGACGCGTTCCGCGCGACTGTCTGACAATCAGGAAAGGCGACTTTAACCATGAGCGTTTCTGTGCGGATTCCCACCATTCTGCGCACGTACACCGGGGGTAACGCCGAGGTGAGTGGCGAGGGTGCGACTCTTCGTGACGTGCTCGCCAAGCTGGACTCTGACTACCCGGGGATCGGCGCGAGAATTCTGGATGAATCGGGCAAGATTCGTCGTTTCGTCAACGTTTACGTTGGGGAAGAGGACGTCCGATTCGCCGAGGGTCTCGACACTCCCGCACCAGAAGGCACTCAGATCTCCATCATCCCGGCGGTTGCCGGCGGCTGAGTCCCGCGGAGCACACTCTTGAAGGCGCCCCTAGTGGGCGCCTTCTGCTTTTCCTGGGGTAATTCAACGTTGAAGGGTCTTCGCTGCGAAGAAATACGCGATTTGCAGATTGACTCTGTTGCCAAACCCCTTGCCACAGGTATGGTCGAGGGCGATCGTCTGGCTGATTTTCCGTTAAGTCATGCGATTACAGGTCCCGCGGAGGAATGGGCGAGATCTGGGAGACCAGTAAGAGGAGTCGGAAGTGGCGCAGGGCACCGTCAAGTGGTTCAACGCGGACAAGGGCTACGGCTTCATCGCGGTAGACGGTGGTAAGGATGTATTCGTCCATTACTCAGCGATCATGATGGACGGGTACCGATCTCTCGAACAGGGGCAGCGCGTCGAGTTCGAGATCACGCAGGGCCAGAAGGGACCGCAGGCGGAGTCTGTCCGCGCGGTCTGATTTTCATCACTGGTATGCACCGGGCGGGATCGCACGGCAGCGCAGTCCGTGCGAACCGTCACCTCTCTTTCGCCGACTCGCGTGCGGCGAGCCGCTCCGGGCGGCTCGCCGTACCGACGCACTGACCTGGGCGGGAGTAGGGGGGCAGGGGGCGTTCGCTTGCACTCGGCAGGGTAGAGTGCTAAACAGTTCGTTGGCACTCTGTGCAGCAGAGTGCCAACTCGGATCGAGACGATGGGGTCTGCCGAACGGAGATGCGGACCCATGCCGTCGCGGGCGTCGGCTCGGTCCACGACAAGCCACCCTGCATCTGGGAGGTCTAGCCTTATGGCAGCCAAGATGATCGCGTTTGACGAGGACGCCCGGCGCGGTCTCGAGCGCGGTATGAACCAGCTCGCCGACGCCGTCAAGGTGACCTTGGGTCCCAAGGGGCGCAACGTCGTGCTGGAGAAGAAGTGGGGCGCTCCCACGATCACCAACGACGGTGTTTCCATCGCCAAGGAGATCGAGCTCGAGGACCCATGGGAGAAGATCGGCGCTGAGCTGGTCAAGGAAGTCGCCAAGAAGACCGACGACGTCGCGGGCGACGGCACCACCACCGCCACCGTGCTCGCCCAGGCGCTGGTGCGCGAGGGCCTGCGCAACGTGGCCGCCGGCGCCAACCCGATGGCTCTGAAGAAGGGCATCGAGGCGGCCGTCGAGCGGGTCAGCGAGGAGCTCTCCAAGCTGGCCAAGGATGTGGAGACCAAGGAGCAGATCGCTTCGACCGCCTCCATCTCCGCCGCCGACGCCGAGATCGGCTCGCTCATCGCCGAGGCGATGGACAAGGTCGGCAAGGAAGGCGTCATCACCGTCGAGGAGAGCAACACCTTCGGCCTGGAGCTCGAGCTCACCGAGGGCATGCGCTTCGACAAGGGCATGACGTCGATGTACTTCGTCACCGACTCGGACCGCATGGAGGCCGTGCTCGAGGACCCGTACATCCTGATCGTCAACAGCAAGGTCTCCGCCAACAAGGACCTGCTGCCGCTGCTCGACAAGGTCGTGCAGTCGGGCAAGCCGCTGCTGATCATCGCCGAGGACGTCGAGGGCGAGGCGCTGGCCACCCTGGTCGTCAACAAGATCCGCGGCCTGTTCCGCTCCGTCGCCGTCAAGGCTCCCGGCTTCGGTGACCGCCGCAAGGCCATGCTCAACGACATCGCGATCCTGACCGGTGGTCAGGTCGTCGCCGAGGAGGTCGGTCTCAAGCTCGAGAGCGCCACCCTCGACCTGCTGGGCCGCGCCCGCAAGGTGGTCGTGACCAAGGACGAGACCACGATC
>NZ_JBQQCB010000111.1:0-36124 GCF_052246675.1 Nonomuraea sp. KM90
GTGGTTGATCTCGTCTCCGCGGGGGGTTCGCGCGACGAGGCGTGCGCGGCGGTCCCGGGGATTCGGTTCGCGGGTCACGAGGCCGAGCGCTTCGAGACGCGCGACGATCTGGGTGATGTTGGAGGCATCGCAGCCGAGCTCCTCGGCCAGGGCGCCCATACCGCGCCGCTCGTCGAGTCGCCCGAGCACACATGCCTGCGCCGCGCTGAGCGACAGCTCGGCCGCGGCCGCCTCGTAGGCGCGGTCATATACGTCCACCAGGTCGAACAAGGCGGCCTCGGCCTCGGACGAGGTGGCTACGGGTCCGTTCGGCAGCGCCATGACCCCCAGCTTAGAGGAGTTACTTGATTCGCTCAAATAGCTGTGGTCCAATGATCCTTGATTCACTCAAGTAAACGAGGAGGGTCGATGGACAGCAGAGTCGAGCGCACAGCGGGCGGCGCGATCGTGGTGCCGCAGATGAACGCGGTCGTCCTTGACCGGTTCGGCGGAGTCGACGAACTCTCGCCGCGCCGGATACCGCTCCCAGAGGTCGGCGACGACGATGTTCTCATCCGGGTGGAGTTCGCAGGGGTCGGGTCCTGGGACGCGGTCGAGCGGGAGGGGGACTACGACGGCGCTTTCGGCATCCCGTCGACCTTTCCCTACGTCCTCGGCTGGGACGCGGCGGGCACGGTGGCCGCGGTCGGACGTAACGTCACCCGGTTCGACGTGGGCGAGCGCGTCTACGCTTCGACGATGCCTTTGCCACGTGGCGGCGCCTACGCCGAGTACGCCGTCGTCGAGGCGGAGTTCGTGGCGCGCGTACCCGACCGGCTGCCGACCGAACAGGCCGGCGCGATGGCGTGGGATGCTCTGACCGCACTGAGCGGTCTCGATCTGCTCGGCCTGCGACCGGACGAGACGCTCATGGTCTTCGGGGCCAGCGGGGGCATCGGCCACCAGGCCGTGCAGTTGGCGCGGCACAGCGGCATCCGAGTGCTGGCCGTGGCTTCCGGCGACGACGGTGTCGCCCTGGCCAGGCGGCTGGGTGCCGACGCCGTCATCGACGGTCGCAAAGTCGATGTGCTGGCTGCGGCCTTCGAGTTCGCGCCAGGCGGGCTCGATGGGGCTCTGGTCACGGTGGGAGGCGAGACCGCCGAACGGTCTCTTCGCGCGATCAAGAGTTCGGGACGGATCGCCTGGCCGAACGGTTGCGTGCCCGTGCCTGTGACGCCGCCGGACGCGACGGTGTCCTACTACGACGGGGACCGCACCGCCACCGATCGGCTGAACGCGATCATTGAGGCGAGCTCCTTCGAGGTCCACGTCGCCCGGACCTTCCCGATGGAGCGAGTCAAGGATGCGCATCGCGCCCTGAACGATCACTATGTGGGGAAGCTGGCCCTCAAGGTCGGATAGGACGCGACAAGCGGCCGGCGGCGGGCTGAGCGGGACCGTCATCGCGTCAAGGCAGCCGTCCCCGGACACGCCGCACACCCACGATCGGCCAAGAACCCGTCATCACCCCCGCTCGAACGCACCCTCGCCAAGGCCCTCACCGAGGTCGTCATCAGGCTGGACCTCAGCGACGACACAACGCCATCACGCCCGCGGCCAGGACGGAGGCGATCGAGCCGGTGGCCTTCCTCCTGCAGGAGTTGCCCGCGCAGGACCGGCAAGCCCTCGCCGACCTGATCAACGAGTTCTCGCCGCAAGAAGCCGATCCTGAGCGGCAGCAGACGGCCTGGCAGGCACCCGAAACCCTGGGTCTCCTGGTCTGAAATCCTCGCACCGGGGAGAAAACGGGCGGGCCGCCATCCGGCTAATGTTGCTCCGCATGACGCACACCGAGATCGAGATCACCGCGGAGCTGGTGCGGGATCTGCTGCGTGACCAGCACCCCGACCTGGCTGATCGCCCGGTGAGTCTCGGCGCGCGGGGCTGGGACAACCAGCTGTGGCGGCTCGGCGACGACCTGGCCGTCCGGTTGCCCTGGGCGACGGAGTCCGCGGACGAGCTGCTGCTCAAGGAACTCACCTGGCTGCCCGCTCTCGCCCCGCGCCTCCCGCTGCCGGTTCCCGTCCCGCAACGCCTCGGCGAGCCCTCCGCGCTGTTCCCGCGTCCCTGGATCGTCACCACCTGGGTGCCGGGAGAGCCCGCCGACCGCGCCCCCGTCACGCGCGGCGCGGAGGCGGCCGACGCCCTGGCCGCCTTCCTGACGGCACTGCACCAACCCGCCCCCGAACAGGCACCCGTCGGCCGGGACCGCGGAGGGTCGCTGGCCGACTACTCCGAGGGGTTCCTCAAGGGGCTCGCCTCGGCTACCGAGATGGGGTTGATTCCCGACCCGGACGCCGTACGCGCGGTCTGGGACGACGCCGTCGCCGCGCCCGACTGGACAGGCCCGGCGCTCTGGCTCCACGGCGACCTGCATCCGGCCAACGTCCTCACCGCGGACGGCACCCTCTGCGGCGTGATCGACTTCGGTGACCTCTTCGCGGGCGATCCGGCCGGCGACCTCGCCGCCGCCTGGAGCCTGCTGCCGGACGGCGCCGCCGACCGCTTCCATGCCGCCTACCAGCCGGCCCCGGACGCCGCGACCCTGCGCCGCGCCCGCGGATGGGCAGTACGTCGCGCTCTCGGCGGCATCCACGTCGGAGAAGCCGGTGTCCGCGGCCGGCCCGGCGGCAAGGCCACGTGGGGCCCACCCGCCCACGCGGCACTGCGACGCCTCATCGCAACAGCCCATCGCTGATCGATCACGCTCGCACACCTTCGCGCGGTCTACGTGCATGACGTGCCTGACAGGACTCCAAACGGCTGGCCAGCAACTTCGCTTGCCAACCCACGATGACCATCGGACCGGCTGCGTCCCAAGCTGACCCGCCGGGCAGCGTGGATCGCCCACGACATGGAGCTACCGCTCATCGAAGGCGCCATCATCCGGCTGACCGGCGAGCACCTGCTCGGCCGCGGAAAAATCGAGCCGGTCCGGCTGTCGTGGTCGGGCACCGGCGTCGACGCAGACCGACGTCGGCCGGCTCTGGCGAGCTCAAGCCCAGTACGTGATGACGGCCGGTTATCCCGTACATGAGCGATCACGGCGGCCCGGTCCGGCGACCACGAGAGCTCCTCGCCGCCGCGGTGCTCGACTCCGGCACGTTGTCCGGTACATCACCACCGACGTCGCGCGGCGGCCGGCTTGAGCGCTGTGCCGAAGGTCGCCGCTCTGCGCGGCGGGCACGTCACTCTCGCCGCGGCCGCCGACGCCTTCCTGGCCACCCAGCGCACGGCCCACCCCCCACACACACACCCACCGCGCCCACGCCTCCGCGATTGATCGCGCCATCGACCGGCTCGGCCGCTGGCCGAGATCGGCACCGCGCTCGCCGAACTGGGGGGCGAGTGCGCCGGCGACGCGGGGAAAGTGTTCGTGACGGTGTGACAGTCCAGGCGAAGGAGCACGGCCGATCATCAGGCCGCACGCGTTCGCCCTGCTTCCCGATGAGACTCAGGTCCCCGGCCGCCGCCCGCTGAGGCCGGGTCACTCGTCTGACCTGGCTGACTGCCAAGGCTCAGAAGCGCCAGTCCTGGCGCGTGGCCCATTCACGCACGGTCGTCGTCCCGGTCCTGATCACCGCCGGGTCCGGGGCAGGAGGCGGCGGCGTTCCCGGCGAGGGCGGAGTGTAGGCGGCGGCGACGCCCGCGGCGGCCTCCTCGCCGGTGAACGGGCCCATCATCCGGGCGTACTCGTCCGGTTCGACGGTCCGCCACCGCACCTCGCGCCCCAGCGCCGCGGTGAGCTCCCCGGCTACCTGGCCGCCGGTCAGCGCCCGCGGGCCGGCCATGATCCGCAGCGGCGGCGGGGCCGGATCGGTGACGAGCCCGGCGATGACGCCCGCCAGGTCGCCGGCCGCGAGCCAGGGTACCGGCAGCGGGTAGGCGATCTCCCCGGCGGCCACGCGCGGCAGCGACCAGGGGGCCGCCAGATTCTCCATGTACGTGAACGCCGGCCCGACCACGGTGGCGACGTCCACGACCCCCTGCAGCTCGGCGGCCAGCAGCGCCCGGGCATCCACGAAGGGCACCCCCGTGGGCTCGAGGGCCGGTGGGCCGCCCGTGTTGAACACCGCCCGCGACACCCTGGAACCCTTGAGCGCGGCCAGCACCGCCTCGGCCTGCGGTACGGCCGCCTCGGCGGCGAAGACCAGCGGTAGCTGCACGACGACCGCATCGGCCCCGGCGTAGGCGTCGGTCAGGGACGCGGGAACCGACAGATCCGCGAAGACCGCCTCGGTGCCCGCGGGCAGGCCGCGCGCGGAGGTGTCGCGGACGGCGGCACGCACACGGTGGCCCGCGGCGAGGAGACGGCGGACGACGGGACTTCCCTGGGTGCCGGTCGCTCCATGGACGACAACGGTTGATCTGCTCATGAAGCGGCACATTAGTTTCCCAAATGAAGTAGTACCTAGAACGAAATATTGTTTCCGTATGGAAACCGATGCGGTGGACGTCGCCGCTCGCCTGGCCGCCGCCTCTCAGCGGGGTTGCGGCGTCGAGCGCACGCTCAAGGTCCTCGACGGCAAGTGGACGACGTTGATCATCCGGGAGCTGCTGACCGGCCCCAAGCGGTTCGGCGAGCTGCGCTCGGCCTTGGGGGACCCCAGCGCCAAGACCCTCACCGACCGGCTGCGCGCGCTGGAGAACCAGCGGATCCTCACCCGTACGGTGCACGCGGAGGTGCCGCCGCGGGTCGTCTACGAGCTCACCGAGCAGGGACAGAGCCTCAGCGGCATCCTGTACGCCATGCTCGTCTGGGGCGAAGAGCACCCGCTCATCGATGACCCCCAGAGGTGATGCGGCCATGACCCGCGTCGGCTGTCCAGCCACACCTCAACTGCGGGACCGGGCTCCCGGTCCTGCGCGGCCACCGGCCTCCATGATCTCCCTTCAGGTCACGCGGCAGCGCGCGAGGGCAGCCTGGCCGCCGCCGGGACGCCGAGCGCGGCGACGGCCGCGAGAAGCAGCAGCGTGGGCCCCATCGCGCCGCCGAAGGCCGCGGGCGTCCACCGCGATCCCACCTCACCGGCCAGGCCGGGCGCGATCAGCGTGATCGACGTGGTGGCCAGGGCGATGCCCAGCGCGGGGCCGATGTTCATGATGGTCTGCTTCAGCCCGCCGGACACCCCCGCGTCGTCGGCGGACGCCTGTTGCACGACGACGGCCGTCGCCGTGACCATCACCGTGCCGAATCCGGCGCCCAGCATGAGGAACGCCACCGCCATCGCCGGTGAGGCCACCGATCGATCCACGCCGGCCAGCAGCAGCATTCCCGAGCTGAGCAGGGCCATCGCGGCCAGGGCCGTCCGGCGGGGACCCTGCCGGCGCAGCAGCACGGCGGCGACCGGCGCGCCGACCACCATCATCACCGCCAGCGGCAGCACGCGCAGCCCGCTCTGCAGCGGGTCCAGCGCCAGGACCTCCTGCAGGAAATAGCTGCCGACGAACAATGCCCCGAACATCGCCGCGGAGGCCGCCAGCAGGACGGCCAGTGCCGCGGTCAGCGCCCCCGACGCGAGCACATGCCGGGGTATCAGCGGGTGGGCGGCGACCCGCTGGTGCTGGACGAATGCGCCGCCCGCCGCGACGGCCGCGGTCAGCCCGAGCGCGGTGCCCACGGTCCATCCCGTACGCGGTACCTCCACCAGGGTGTTGACCAGGCACGCCAGGGCCGCGGCCAGCAGGCAGGCGCCCGTCAGGCCGAGCCGGGCAGTGCGGCCACCGGCGCTGGCACCGGCACCGGCTTCCGCGCCGGTGCCGACGCCAGCGCCGGTACAGACCGCGCCGGTGTCGCGCGGTGCCGGCATGCGGACGGCCAGAGCGGCCACGCCGATCGCGAGCGCGGGAGCGACGTTCAGGAGGAACACCGAGCGCCAGCCGAAGTGGGCGGTCAGCGCGCCGCCGACGAGCGGGCCGGCGGCGGCCGCCAGGCCGATGGCGCCGCTGCGTACCGCGATGGCCATCGCGAGCCGGTCGGCCGGGAACGCGGCGCGCAGCATCCCGAGGGTGGCCGGTTGCAGCAGCGCGCCGAAAAGTCCCTGGGCGATGCGCAGGCCGACGATCCAGCCGATGCCGGGCGCCAGCGCGATAGCGGCCGAGGTGGCGGCGAAGCCCAGGGTCCCGGCGGCGAAGACCTCCCGGTGACCGTAGCGGTCGCCGAGCCTGCCTGCGAGGACGAGCAGGGCGGCCACGGCGATGAGGTAGCCGGTGCTGGTCCACTGGACCTGTGCGAACGAGGCGTGCAGGTCCCGTTGCAGGGCGGGCTGGGCGATGGTGAGCACGGTTCCGTCGAGGGCGACGATGACCTCCCCTGTGACGCTGGCGGCCAGAGTCAGGTGGCGGTGGTGTCCCGGCCTCACCGCGGTTCCGGCCCGAGGTGTGCCTCCAGGGTGGCCCGCAGCAGCGGTTCGAGCTCGGCCGATCCGGTGGTCAGTTGCAGGCTGCCCCAGGCCCACAGCTGGGCGATGCCGTGCGCGTTCGCCCACAGCACGCCCGCGGCGATCCGCGGGTCCACGCCCGGCCGCAGGCCCGCCCGGGTCAGCAGATCCGTCACGACGTGGAACAGCGGCAGGCTGGCTTCCCGCAGGCCCAGATGGTTGCTCTCGAGCAGGTCGTGGCGGAACATCAGCTCGTACATGCCGCGGTTGGCCAGCGCGAAGCCGAGATATGCCCGGCCCAGCGTCGTCAGCTGCGCGCGCGGATCCGCCCGGCCGTCGCCCAGCGCCCGGGCGACCTCGGCGCCCAGAGCCGCGAACCCCTCGCGGGCGATGGCGGAGAGCAGCTCCAGGTGGGTGGGGAAGTAGCGGCGCGGCGCGCCGTGCGAGACTCCGGCCCGCCGGGCGATCTCACGCAGTGACAGCGCCTGCGTCCCCTCGCGGGTCACCAGCTCCACGCCGACCTCTATCAGGCGGGCACGCAGCCCGGCGTCCTCCTCATGCATAGACACTGTCTACCAGTGCCGAGTAGACGGTGTCTACGCCATGCCCTGAGGCCATCGCTCTTCAGATCCGCGTGCGGCTGCAGCGCGCCGGCACCCGCGGTCGCAGCCGCCTTCGAACCGTGAGCGCGCCCTGGAGCCGCAGATAGGTGCTATCACCAGGCCAGCGCGGGAGCATGCCCGTCCCGGACTTCATACAGGTGCGCGACGGAAGCTGCATAGGGCAGCGGGCCGCGTACCTGCTCAGGTGTCAGCCGGATGCCAGTACAACGTTCGGCCAGCGCCAACGCCGCCTCGACGAACCGCCCACGGGGCGCTTGCCATTCCTCGTCATCCTCATCGAACTCATCGACAAGCCCGAGGTCTTCCAGATGTGGCAGGAGCCGGTCCGGTTCGGCACCCCAGCGCGCCTCATCGGGGAACATCGGGTCGAGACCAGTGATCACCTTTCCATCGACGGCGTAGATGAACCTGGCGTGCTGATCGACGTTGTTGTGAACGCTGGCCAGTACAGTAGCCGCAGACAGTGGGTGAACCGCGTCGCGCATGATCCCCATATAGCCTGCAGGCTCGACGATGACCGAGCCACCCTCAGAGGGGCCCACCTCGATGTAGCCCTCTGCCTGCAAGGCTTCGTCCGGTTTGACCGCGAGGCGCTCCAACACCTCCGCGGGCTGCAGACCAGCAACGAGGGTGAAACAGAACCCCGAGAGGCCAAGGCCGCCACGGAATTCCTCCCACCACAGGTAATCCTGCGCTGTCGCACGTGTCACGGATGGCCTCGCTCGATCGGTGGTAGGTGTGTTCGATGGCGTGGACGTCACGCTAGCGGCGAGCACCGACGTTCCTGATCGACGTTGTGTCGCTCGGTCGGGAGACGCCACAGATTCGCCAGGGGAGCCTGGAAAGTGCCTCCGAGTATCCCCGATCCCGGCCACTTCATGGACGCCCTGATCGACGCCCGCGCCGTCAAGCCGCTCATCGACGCTCTCCCACCCCGAGGGAAGCACACCCTGCTGCTGCGCTTCAGCGCAGACCGATCCCAGGCGGAGATCGCCGGCGAGCTCGGCATCTCCCAGATGCATGTCTCGCGGATCCTGCGAGCCGTCCTCACCCAGATACGCCAGGCCCTGACCGCGCAATAACGCGAACAGACAGCTCCACCACGGCTGATCGGACTGTGCCTGAGAGGCAATGGACGGCGAGGCGGTCAACCCCAGGAGCGCGATCCTTGCTCCCCGTCACCAGGAACATGGCGAAATCCTGCATGTTTCAGCCGTCATCACCGGGAATGTGATGGAAGGCGCCGAGGCTGGGCCGTGGTCACCGTACTGGCCCCGGCCGGTAGCCGTGCCGCCGATGTCTCATCAGGAAAGGGGCCCTTGAGATGGTTGAGCAGCAGGACGTGATCGCGGTACTCGTGACCGACCATCGCGAGGTGGAGGAGATGTTCACCGAGCTGGAGCAGATGAGCG
The DNA here is from genome assembly GCF_052246675.1 of Nonomuraea sp. KM90. NCBI lineage: Bacteria > Bacillati > Actinomycetota > Actinomycetes > Streptosporangiales > Streptosporangiaceae > Nonomuraea > Nonomuraea sp. KM90. The sequence goes on from NZ_JBQQCB010000111.1 coordinate 8,455, forward strand.
GCGATGGCGGCGAGCGGGCCAAGACGCTGGCCGAGAAGGTGGTCATCGAGCTGGTACGGCACTCGGTCGCCGAAGAGGCGTACCTGTACCCGGCCGCGCGGAAGCACATCGAGGGCGGTGACGCGCTGGTTGACGAGGAGATCGCCGAGCACGCCGAGGCCGAGGAGACGATGAAGCAGTTGGAGCGGCTGGAGCCGGGCGACGCGGAGTTCTGGCCGACGATGGAACGGTTGATGCGGGAGATCCGCCACCACATCCAGGAAGAGGAGAACGATCTCTTCCCTCGGCTGCGGCAGGCCTGCTCACAGGAGCAACTGGTGGACTTGGGCGGCAAGGTGCAGCGGGCCAAGAAGGTGGCGCCGACCCGTCCCCACCCGTCCGCGCCCGACACTCCGCCCGGCAACAAGTTGCTGGCTCCCGGGACCGGGCTGGTGGATCGCATCCGTGACGCGCTGACCGGCCGCGGACGCTCCTGAGCTCGTCCCGTCGGCGTCGCCAGGAGTCACGCGCTTTTCCTTCTCGAGCCCTACTGCGGAACCGAGCGGCTTCTCGGACGTGGCGGCTCCGTTCACGCCGACACCCACCAGGCCAGACACTCAATGCCGGCTGAGTGCGTACGGCCTGGCGTTCTCGTGGAGGAAGCGCGCGATGTCGTCCCGCGTCGGCGGGGGTGCTCACCCCAATGATCTCGGCGGTGTCCGCCACATGCCTGCTGATCAGCTCTTCCCAGCGTTCGATCGGGACGACGCCGGGTGACCGCGCCCCTGGGAGAACAGATTGAGGTGGATCCGACAGTAGGAGCGCAGCCAGAACGGCACCGCGCCCAGGAGCAACATCCGGTACGGGTCCCACTGCACGTACGACCCGCCTGGCCTACCTCACTGTCACGAACACGTTCGCCGCACTGCGGTTACTGCCCAGGGGAGATCGGGACCAGGACGTGGAGATGCTTGCTCTGCGCCGCCAGATCACCGTCCTTGAACGCCAACTCGGCGCCGACACCAGAGTGAGATTCGCACCCGAGGACCGAGCCTTTCTTGCCGCCCTCCTCACCTCGCTGCCGCGCGAGGTCCTGCGCCGACTGCGACTCCTCGTCCACCCGAAGCGGCCCGGGCGCCCACCCACCGTCCACTCCACCCGCGCCCTCATCCTGCGCCTGATCCGAGAGAACCCCAACTGGGGTTACCGGCGGATCCACGCAGAGCTCACCACCCTCGGCATCGTGGTCGCACCGTCCACGGCACGGGAGATCCTCAACCAGGCGGGTCTTGATCCGGCACCACACACGCGGCTTGAACTGCATGGATGGAGTTTTCGGCAGGCGCAATGCTGGTGGCGGTGGGGGTGCTCATGGTGTGGAACTCGTCGAAGCGGCGCGCGTCGACGATGACGGGAGGCTCGCCGGAGTCGATGAGTGCCTGCACGTGCTGTGCGATCAGGGAGGGTGTGTGGCTGATCGACTCGACCAGCTCGCCGAACGCCTTGCTGGGCACGTTGACGTCCTGGAAGATCTCGCCGCCGGAGACGATCCAGCCGTCGAGCCCGCCCAGCAGCGCGTGCACCCGGGAGTAGCCGAGCTGTCGCAGGACGTTGATCGCCTGATGCGGGGGTGCGTCCGCGTCGCCGTAGACGACAATGAGGGTGTCCCGGCGCGGCGCACTGGCCGGCGCCGTGCCCCAGGACCTGATGGACGCGGCATACGCGAGTGCTGCCGGGATCCCGCACCTGCTGCTGGTCGGGGACGCCGACCCGCTGGCGGACCAGGACGCGATCGCGCGGGCGGCCAAGACGCTGCCGAAGGCACGGCTCACCGTCGTGCGCGGCGCCCACCACGACTGCTCAACGACCTGCAGCACCGCTCGGTCGCCGCCGAAATTGTCACGTTCCTGGAGGCACTGCGCAACGAGCTGGTTCCGGCCGTCACCGTGGAAACAAGCACCTGGTGACCCGGCGGCCACGCTGCAGGAGGGCGCGTGGGCAGCGGCACGCCGGGATCACCGGGTTCGCGCCACCAGCTCGCCGATCTCGGGAAGCACGGCGTTCGCGACCGTGATCTTCTGCTGGATGAGCCCGTTGGCGTGGAACAGGTCGGCGGCGTGCTGCTGCTCGGCCACGAACTCCTCGCTGACCGGGTGCAGCCCCCATGGGCGGGTGCGCAGCGCGTACTCCCACGCGTCGAGGTCGCCGTCGAACAGGGCCGCGGCCTCGCGCGGGTGCTCCTCTGTCCAGCGGTCCGCCTGCTGCAGCGCGGTGACGATCCTGGCCAGTTCCTCGGGCCGCTCCCGTGCGAAGTCGCGGCGGGTGAACCAGAGCGAGCGGTGGCTGAACAGGCCGTCGGTCTCCACGAGCGTCCGGGTGCGCGACTCGACCGGCGTCAGGTACGGGTAGGAGCCCACCCAGGCGTCCACGTCGCCGTTCACCAGCAGCTCGGCGGCGTTGCCGTAGGCGTCCACGGGGACGATGTCGCCCCAGCCGAGCCCGGCCTGTTCCAGCGCCAGCAGCAGCAGCGTGGTCTGCCATGAGCCGTGCCCGAGCGCCACCCGCTTGCCCTTCAGCTCCGCCACGGAGCCGATCGGCGAGTCGTCCCGCACCACCAGGCGGCCGTTCTCGACGCGCGGGCCGGAGATCGCCACGTACACGATGTCGTGGCCCTTGGCCTGGGCGGTGACCGGGGGAGTGGAGCCGGTGCCGATGAAGTCGTAGCCGCCGTCGAACAGGTGGTCGCCGTGCGCGGACGGGAGCGACTTGGTCGGATCGACGCGCTCGCCCCGGCCGAGGGCGTTCAGGTCCACCCACTCGACGCCGTGCACCAGGTCACGGTTGCGGGCCACCCAGAGCGTGTTGTTCTGCGGGAAGAAGCCGACTTTGGTGGTCATGAGGTACGTCCTTTCAGTAGTGGCAAAACGTGGCGGCCCACGCGGCGGGCCTCTTCGAGATGGGGGATCCCGGCCAGGATGAAGGCGTCCACGCCGAGGTCCAGGAGCTGGTCGAGGCGTTCGGCGACCTGGTGGTAGTCGCCGACCAGGCCGAAGGCGGGGCCGTCGCGCAACTGGCTGAACCCGCCCCACACGTTGGGAGCGACCTCCAGGGCGCGGGGGTCGTCACCGGCTCCGGCGAGAAAGGCGCGGCTGCGTCGCACGCCGACGGAGTCGCCCTCACTGAGGTCGCGCTCGCGCGGCCTGGCCTGCCAGCCCTCCTCGATCTCCGCCCACGCCTCCTGCTCGCTCTCGCGGGCCAGCAGGTCCACCCGCACGGCGAAGCGGGGCGGCGCGGCACTGTGCGCGCGCACGACGTCGAACTTCTCCGCCAGCGCTTCGAACGGCTCCAGCCACGACAGGTAGTAGTCGGCGTGCCGGCCGGCGGCGTCGATGGCGGCGGGGGAGGAGCCGGAGAAGAAGATCTCCGGGAACGGCTGGCCGGCCAGTTCCTCCGGCAGTCCCGCGTTCTCCACCTGATAGAAGCGGCCCCGGTGAGTGTGACCGCGGGTGGGCCCGCCCTGCCAGACGCCCTTGAGCACGTCCAGGAACTCCGAGGTCCGCGCGTAGCGGTCGTCGTGGTCCACCTTGTCGCCCCACCAGAGTTGCGCGGGACCGCCGCCGCCGGAGATGACGTTGTAGACGATCCGGCCGCCGGTGGCCCGTTGCAGCGTGGCCGTCATCCGGGCGGCCTGGACGGGGTGCAGGAACCCGGGCTGGAAGGCCACCATGAAGCGGTACGAGGTGGTCTCGTGGGCCAGCGTCGCGGCGGCGGCCCACGGGTCGTCGGTGTGCGGGAAGTTCGGCAGCAGCCCGCCGACGAAGCCGCTGTCCTCGGCGGCTCTGGCGACCTCGGCCATGTAGTCGGCGTGGCTGTAGCCGTCGTCCCGGCCGTCCCTGGTGCCCGGGGCGGTGCCGCCGGCGGTGAAACCACCGCGGCTGCGGACGCGGCGGCGCAGCGAGGGCTGGTCGCCCTCCATGTGGATGCGCCAGTAGATGTCAACGGTCAAGAGCCCGCTCCTTCACGTGCTCGCCGAGGTGGTAGACGTCCTCGGTCTGGAGGAAGAACTCGGTGACCCCGAGCGCAGCGTACTCGTCGGCGGCGTCGATCGAGGACAGGTGCACGCCGTAGCGCAGGCCCGGCAGTTCGGGGATGAGCGCGGTCAGGTCGTCGCCGGCGGAGAAGACGTGCACGTCCGCGTGGCGGCGCGACAGCTCCAGGGCATCGGGCGAGGTTCCCGACAGGTGCACCTCGGGGAAGGGCGAGGACGACAGCGGCCCTCCGAAGCCGCCCTTGACCACCTCGTAGAAGGCGCGTTTGAAGTCCAACGGGCTTCCGCCGCCCCAGACGCCCCTGGCCACGGTCAGGAACTCGTCGGCGCGGGCGAACCGGGCCGCGCCGGTCAGGAAGTCGCCCTGCGCCCTGGCCACGGCCGGGTCCAGGTCCACGGCGAGCCGCCAGCCGAGCCGTCCGGCGGCGAATCGCTGCAGGGATGCCGACAGTTTGGCCGCGTAGACCGGGGTGGCCACGGCCGGGTGGAACTCGGCGACGACACGCAGGTGGCGGGTGCGGCGCAGGGCGCCGGCGGCGACGGTGAGGGACTCCTGCCCGTCAGGGTCGAAGGGCACGAGCGCGCCCGCCCACCCGGACAGGTCCGCGGCCACGGCGGTCCGCCCGGCGGGATCGGCGAGCACCGGCCGCACATCGGTGACGAAAGCCGGCAATCCGGCGGGGGCGGGGCTCCTGGTGGGCAGGACCACGTGAAAGCGCGCGGTGCTGTGCGTCGTCATGCCGCAGCCTCCAGCGGAACCTCTTCCAGCAGGGCGTCGATGCGCGGGAGCAGTTCCCGCGCCAGCGGCTCGATCTGGGTGTCCAGCACGAACAGGCCGCGCGTGACGTGCCGCGCGCCGAGCACGCTCAGCACCGGCCGCAGGGCATAATCCACGGCCAGCAGGTGGGCCGCGGTGCCCCCGGTGGCCACCGGCACCACGGTCTTGCCGGCGAACGCGCCCTGCGGCAGCACGTCCAGGAACGCCTTCAGCAGCCCGGTGTAGGACGCCTTGTAGATCGGGGTGGCGACGATGATCGCACCGGCCGCGGCCACCTGCTCCGTGGCCCGCGCCAGCCCGGGATGGGTGGTGTCACCGTGCACCAGGGCCTCTGCGGGCAGATCGCGAAGGCGCAGGACCGTGGCCGGCCGGCCCAGCCGCCCGGCCAGGTGGTCGAGCAGACGTACGGTGCGGGAGGCGGCCGATGGGCTGCCGGAGATGAGCAGGACGGACATGTCAGATCTTTCCTAGGGGTTCAGCGGAAACGGGCGGCGTCCGGGAAGGCCGCGGTGACTGGCCCGTCTCGTCGAGGAACTCGGGTGGCGGCAGGTGGTACGGCGGCTCGCCGTCGGCCGGCAGCGGCCCGGGCTCCCGTTCGCGGGCCTCGAACTCCTGTTTGACCGCCGCCAGCGTCTCGGGCTGCTCGACCAGCGTGACAGCCGCCGAGGCCAGGTAGCGGGCGGCGGCCAGCAGCCCGGCGTGCGCGATCGAGGTGCCGGTCGCGGCGGTGGCCGCCCACGAGTGCAAGGGCACCCCGAGCGGCACCACGGCCGCGACCAGGCTGAGGTGCGGCGCCGTCCAGCTCACCTCGGAGGTGTCGCTGGACGGCACGCCGAGGTCCGGCCCGGCGGGCGGCCGCAGCGGCAGGATCTCGGTCGCCAGGCCGGCGGGCGGCCGGCCGATCGCGGCCTGCAGCCGCAGCGCGAACTCGTGGTCGGCATCGGTGAACGCGGGCGGCCCCAGCTCGCTCATCGTGTGGTGCAGCAGCTCCGCGCCCGCCCGGTTGCCGAGCCCCTGCCTGATGGCGGTGACCAGGCGGTGCTCCAGCCGGGTTCCGCTGCCGGCAGCGGCGGCGTGGGCGCAGGTCACGACCTTGTCGTAGAGGGTCCTGGTGGCGGTGTGCGCGGACTCGCGGACGTAGACCCACACCGTCTGCAGGTCGGGGGTGACGTTGGGGGCGCCGCCGCCGCTGATCGTGTAGCTGATGCGGCCGGAAGGCGAGACGTTGCCGGCACGCAGGCGCTCGATCATGTCCGCCAGCAGCAGCGCGCCGTCCAGGCCGCTGCGGGTGCCCAGCGGGCTCGAGCCGTGGCCGGGAGAGCCGAGGAAGGAGAACGTGGCCGAGTACAGGGCGCTGGTGACGCCCCAGCCGGTGCCGGTGACGGGGGAGGGGTGCCAGTCGAGGAAGGCGTCCAGCCCGTCGTAGGCGCCGTCGCGCATCGCGTACGCCTTGCCGACGAGTTGTTCCTCGCCGGTGGAGGCGAACACCTTGATCGTGGCCCGGTTCCCGAGGGCCCTGGCGGCGGCGATGGCCGCGCCTGCCGACGCCGCCGCCAGAGTGTTGTGGCCGCACCCGTGGCCGGGGCCGTAGGCGGGCGCGTACTCGTCGCCCTCGAACGCGACCGGCTCGTGCCGGGCGACGCCGGCCCGCTGCGACAGGCCCGGCAGGGCGTCGTACTCGACGTTGAACCCCAGCACGGGCCCGCGCTCGCCGTGGGTGGCGACGAACGCGGCGGGCAGGCCGGCCGTGCCCCACGCGATCGTGAAGCCGTGCGCGCGCAGCAGTTCGGCGGTGGCCAGCGCGGAGCGCCATTCGCGCAGCGACGGCTCGGCGTAGGCCCAGATCCGGTCGGCGAGCCCGGTCAGCGCTGCGGCGTTCTCGCGGATCCAATCCGTGGTCGTCATGGCGTCGCTCCCGCGTGAGCGTCCACGCCCAGGTCGGCGAGGAGCCGGCGGCGCAGTTCGACGAAGTCGGGATCGGTGCGGCCGCGCGGCCGGTCGAGTCCGACCCGCACGTCCGTGACGAACCTGCCCTCGCGCAGCACCGCGATTCGGTCGGCGAGCAGGATCGCTTCCTCCACGTCGTGCGTGACCAACACCACGGCCGGGCGGTGCCGGGCGCACAGCTCGGCGATCAGGTCCTGCATGTGCAGCCGGGTCAGGGCGTCCAGCGCGGCGAACGGCTCGTCGAGCAGGAGCAGCTCCGGCTCGCGTACCAGGGCTCTGGCCAGCGCGACCCGCTGGGCCTCGCCGCCGGAGAGCGTCGCGGGCCAGGCGTCGGCGTGGCTGCTCAGCCCCACCTCGGCCAGGGCCGCCAGGCCCTTGGCGCGGGCGGCGCGGCCCTGCCCGATGATCACGTTGGCGAGGGCGCGCTTGGACGGGACGAGCCGCGGCTCCTGGAAGACGACCGTGCGCACCGGCGGCACCAGCACGCTCCCGCCGCTGGCCGCGTCCAGCCCGGCCAGGATGCGCAGGAGCGTGGTCTTGCCGGTGCCGCTCGCCCCGAGCAGCGCCAGGAACTCCCCGCGCCGCACGTCCAGGTCCACCCCGTCGAGCACGGCCCGCTCCCCGAAGACCTTGCGCAGGCCTGTCGTCCGCACAGCGAGACTCATCGGATCGTCACCGCCCTGCGCCAGGGCATCGTGACCCGCTCGGCCAGCCGCAGGGTCAGGTCGGCGATCAGCCCGATCACCGCGTACAGCAGCACGCACAGCGCGAGGATGTCGGTGCGCAGGTAGTCGGTGGCCCGGGCCATGAGGTAGCCGAGCCCGGCCGTCACGTTGATCTCCTCGGCGGCGATGAGCGCGATCACGCTGAGCGTGGTGGACAGCCGCAGCCCGGCGAAGATGGACGGCAGCGCCCCCGGCAGCACGACCTCGCGGGCGATGGCCAGCCGGCCGAGACCGAACGAGCGGGCGGCCTCGACGACCTTGCGGTCCACGTTGCGCACCCCGCTGGAGACGTTGATGTACATGGGGAACGTGCAGGCCACCCCGATCAGCAGGATCTTGGACGCCTCCTCGATCCCGAACCACACGATGAACAGCGAGGTCAGCGCCAGGAACGGGATGGCGCGCAGAGCCTGCATCGAGGAGTCCACGAGCTCCTCGCCGAGCCGGGTGAAACCGGAGACGACGCCCAGCGCCAGCCCGGTGGAAGCGCCCAGCAGCAGGCCGAGCCCGGCCCTGGTGACCGACACGCGCAGCGCTTCGGGGAGCTGGCCGTCGGTCCACAGCTCGGCGAAGGTCTTGGCGACGTCCTGCGGGCCGGCGAGCACATCCTCGGTCAGGGCGCCGGTGGCGTTGGCCGCGTACCAGGCGGTGAGCAGCAGGACGGGGCCGATGGCGCGCAGCGCGAACGTGGCGGCCGGGTGGCGGCCGGCCGAGCGCGGCGGCTCGGGCGCGACCAGCCCTTCGACACCGGCCTCCGTACGGGTGGTGGCCACGCTCATGACTTCGCGTCTCCGAGCGTGGTCACGTCCACGACGTGCTGGGAGACGTCCAGCGGCGCGGTGAGCACCTTCTGGTCGAGGAAGAACTCCGCCACGTCCTGATATTTCGCGATCTCGGCGGCGGTGACCGCCTGGGCGGGCTTGCCCTTCTTCTGGATGTCGACCACCAGGTCCTTCTGCTTGCCCTGCACGGCTTGCGGGCCCGTCCGGGTGAAGACGTTCACATAGGCGGCGGGATCGGCGATCTCCTTGGCGCTGCCCTCCTTGATGAACTCGAACAGGGCCTTGACCACCTCGGGATGCTCCTGCAGCAGCTTGTTGGCGGCCACGTAGATCACGTAGTTGTCGGACTTGATCGCCTCGCCGTCGGCCAGGATCCGGGCGTCCAGGTCGGTGACGGCGGGGATGAGGAAGGTGGAGAACGTGGACCAGGCATCCACCTCGCCCGAGCCGAAGACCGGCGCGGTCTGCGGCGGCTGCAGGTAGACCCGCTTGACCTTCTCGACCGGCACGTTGAACGTCTGCAACGCCTTGAGCAGCAGATACTCGCTGGTGCCGCCGTGCCCGACGGCCACGCTGCGCCCGGCCAGATCGGCCACGGATCTGATCGGCGAGCCGTTCTTCACCACGATGCCCTCCCCGGCCAGGTCGGGGGGGACGGTGGCGAAGATCTTGAAGCTGGGCTTGACGGCCAGCGCGGTGACGCCGGAGGTGATCGAGCCGGTGGCGATGTCGAGCGAGCCCGCGTTGATGGCCTGGGCGGCCGGGGCGAACACGGAGAAGTCGCCGGCCCACTTGACCTTGGCATTGACCTTGGCCAGGGCTGCGTCCAGGCTGCCGTCCTTCTTCGCGACGGCCAGGAAGCCGCTGTTGCCGGGGTCGGAGATCCGGACGATCACCTGCTCCTGCGCGGTGGTGGCGCCGGTTCCGCCGCCGCAGGCCGCGGCCAGGAGGGTGAGAGGAAGGGCAAGCAGCAGCTTACGCATGGGTGACTCCTTGAAGCGGGGCATGGTCGGCCCAGGCCGCGACGTCCACAGGCGATTCGAGGAAGCCGTGGCCGCGCAGGAAGCGCTCCTGCTCGGCCAGCAGGTCGAGGCGTTCGGCGGACAGGTCGAGGTGGAGCGAGGCGCCGGGGACATAGGCCGCGGCCACGCCGGCCGCGCCGGCGCCGGTCTCCGCTCCCAGGATCCTGGCCACCTCGGCCGGGTGCCCGGCGGCCCAGTCCGCGGCGCGCAGCAGCACGGCCAGGAAGCGGGCCACCACCTCCGGATGCTCGTCCAGCAGGCGCTGGTGCACGGTGATCGGACGGGGGGTGCCGTTGTTGATCCGGGCGCGCCGGTCCGGCACGGCGTCCAGGTCGATGCCCACCTCCGCGCCATGGCGCAGGGCGGCCTCCACGGCGAGCGCGCCCTTGACGTAGACCGCGTCCACCCGGCCGGCGGCCAGCGCGGCCAGCTCCGCCTCCCACTGACCGCCGCCGGGCTCGGCCTCGACGTCCACCAGTTCAGCGTCACCGAGCCCGAGCCCGGCCAGAGACAGCGCGCCGTGGAAGCCGTGCAGGGCCATGGCCCGCCAGAAGTCGATGGCGATGCGATGCCGGGGCGCCGCCAGTCGCAAGCCCTTGAGCTGCTCGGGGCTCTCCAGGGCGGTGCCGCCGCGAACCAGCACGACCTGCCGCTCCTCGATCCAGGTGAGACCGACGAGCCTGGTCGCCTCGCCACGGGAACGTGCCCACAGCGCCGGTACGTTGCCGCCCTCGCGGAACAGGCCGGTCAGGGCGTGGGTGTAGTGGGTTTCGCGGGGCACGCCGGGGCTGTCGTCCTGCAGCGAGCGGACCTCGATCCCGTCATCGGCGAACTCTCTCGCCAGCCAGCCCTGGTCGGCCGCGATGCCCGTCGCGGTGGGCACGGGACAGCGGGTGAACCAGATGGCGTCGAGTGCGGCTGTGGTCATGGAGCAGATTTTGCTAGTAATTTGGTAGGAAATGCAAAGAATATCCCGCGATGCGGGAAGCGTTCCCGGCCTGACCGGCTCTCACCTGGTCCCGGATCTCCCTACTCGGAAGACGGAGTTTCCCGCATGGCAGCAGACGGCGGCGTCCAGTCAGTGCGCAGAGCGATCGGCATGCTCGGCTGCTTCGGCGGCGGCGATGCCGCGCTCAGCCTGTCCGACCTGTCGCGCAGATGGGGCTGTCCACCTCGACCACGCACCGCCTGGCCAGAACGCTGACCGGCGCGGGCTTTCTGGAGCAGGAGGCACGCACCGGCCGCTACCGGCTGGGGCCGTCGATCACCGATCTGGGGCAGCTCTCCTTTCACCGGCGCGGCCTGCACCGCATCGCCCCCGAGCTGGCCGAGCTGGCCCGGATCACCTCCGCCACCGTGGACCTGGCCGTCCGCAACGACCGGCACGCGGTCATCCTGAGCGGCGGCTCGCTCAACCCCGACAGCGGCGTCGGCCTGCGCCGCCCCCTGCACTCCACGGCGCTGGGCAAGGTGCTGCTGGCCTGGGACCCGGAGGGATGCGTCGATCTGGAGGCGCTCGGGCCGCTGCGGGCACTGACCGGCCGCACCATCGTGGACCACGCCGAACTGCGCGCCGAGCTGGCCCGCGTGCGCGAGTCCGGGTACGCGCTCAACGACGAGGAGTCGGGCGACGGCATCCGCACCGTCGCGGTGCCGGTGCTCGACCGGCAGAACCACGTACGCTACGCGCTGGCCGTGCGTTCCACGCCGCTGGTCATCAGCGACACGCGGATCGGCTGGTTCGTCACGCACGCGCGGGCCTGCGCCCGCGCGCTGGAGGTACTGCTGATCCCACCGGCCGAGCGCCGGCTCCGCTCCCCCGTCTGAGGCCGCCGGGGGGTCACGCCCCATGGAGCCGTTCGAGACCGCGGCGAGTCGGTCAAGCGTGCCGGCTGCCGCCCGTCGCGGGCGGGCCGCTTCCGGGGCCTCCGGCGTGACTTGCCGTCCCGGCCGGTCACTGGGAGATCCCTGGCTCAGGAGCCGGCCTGGAGGAACTTCTGCCCCGGGTGTTGCCTGGGAACGGTAGAGAACGGGTCGTCGAAGGGGAAGCCGACGCCGACGATCACGGTGGGCTTCGCCCTGACGGCGGCGTCGAGGTTCTGGGCGATGACGGTCGGGTCCTTGCTCTCGTACAGCTTGAACGAGGCGCCGATCTCCTTCGCGCCCGGCACGGGTGCGGCGCCGCTGTGGGGCGTTGGGACGGGGCCGGGTAGGGCGGGCGCTCCAGCCTGGCGCGTTCTGCGTGGTGCCGCAGGGTGGCACCGCGCCGCCCGTGGCCTGTTCAGGCCCCGTGACGATCCTGCCGGTCGTCGACCGGCCCGACCCCGAGTAGCCCTCCGGTCCGGTGTCCTCGCCCGCGCCGTTGAGGGCGATCCCGCCGGTCCGATCCCTCCCTCCCGCGAGAGCCGGGCCGGGGAGCGTCATATTAGTGACCTTCCCCGTAGGCATAGTAGGGAATCTAGCCCGGCCTACATCGGGGCCGCAAGGATCTCGGATGGGATTCCATGTATAGCAAGTAGTTAATGTTGAACTTCTTGTTCGTCCTCCTCGTACCGTCGAGGCATGAGCGAACTCGATCTGGCTGCGGGAGCCGCGGTGCTCGTCACGGGCGGCGTCCGGGATTGGCCGCGCCGCTGTGGACCTGCTGCTCGACCAGGGGGCCCGCATCGTGGCGGTCGATCTCGACGGCAACGCCCTAGCCGCGCTGCGCGACCTGGCGGGGGTGGTGACGCTGGCGGGGGACGTGGCGGAGGAGGCGGTCAACCAGGCCGCCGTGAAGCTGGCCGTTCAGACGTACGGGCGGCTGGACGGCGTCGTGCTCAACGCCGGGACCGGCGGCACGCTGCCGTGGGAGGACCCGCGCGCGGTCGCCGCGGCCGAGCGGATCTTCGCGGTCAACCTGCGCGGGCCGATGCTGGGCATCAGGGCCGCCGTCCCCGCCCTGCGGGAGGCCGGAGGTGGCGCCATCGTCGTGACCGCCTCCGTCGCCGGGCTGCGGGCCGTCGTCCGGAGCCGCGTGACGTCCTCGACCTCGCCAAGGGGGCCGCCGCGATCCGCGTGCGCTGGGCGGTCGGGCCGGAGTCCGCGGCGCGGTGGCGGGATGCGATGCGCGTCGTCGCGGTGGTCGGCCCCATCGTGTTGCTCACCTGCCAGCTTCAGTTCGGCATCGGCGGTGCGCCGCTCCTGCTCGGCATCCTGGTCATCTTTCTGGCCTGGACCGGTCGCCGCCGGCCCGCCGCGGTGGTCGCGTGGATCTGGGCGATCCTGTGCAGCGTCGGCATGGTCGCCGCGTCGATGTTGTCCACAGGCGTCTACGGATGGGGCTCCTTGGGCGCGACGGTGGCGACCAGCGGCATCGTCAGCTCTTTCGTGGTGGCGGCGGCGCTGACGGGGGTGTCGCAGCCGCGGCGAGGGCTGTCACTGGTGGGGCGCGGGCGAATCCTGGCCTGGTCCGGGGCGGCTCTGGCGGTGGTCGTCGTGACAGGGCAGTTGGGGAGTGCCCTGTGGGAGGCCGGAGTGCCGCCCGAACTGCTCCCGCTCGGGCTGAGTGCGGTGGTCTGCGGAGTGGCCGCACGGTCTGCGGTGGGGCGCCGGAGCGTGGTGGTGCTCTCGCCGGTCATGCTGGCGATGTTTCCCCAGCTCATGATGGTCGGGTTGTGGGGGGTCGGATTGTTGGGGCTGGGGTCGGCCGGGTTCCTGGTCGCCGCCTTCCGTTCCAGGTCGCTCGCGCAGCGGGCCGAGATCGACGGATGAGTGATGCCGGAACGGCGGCCGAGGACTTACGCGGCTGCCGACGCGTGCGGAGTGCCCCATGCGCAAGGTGATCGTTTTCCTGATGGCGCTCGTTGTCCTCCTCATCGTCGACCGGGCCGCCGTGGCGAGCGTCGAGCGTGACCTGGCGAACAGAATCGCCGCCGTTCCCAGCCTTTCCGGCACGTCGGCCGTGTCGATCGAGGGCATCCCGTTTCTCACGCAGGCCGTGTCGGGGCGCTATCCAGAGGTGCGGTTCGATCTCGGCACCTTCAGCTACGGCAGCGTGCAGGTCAGGAACGTGCGGGGCGCCGCGTATGACGTGACGGCGCCCCTGGCCGACGTCCTGCGGAACCAAGCCCGTGTCCAGGCCGGTCGCGTGAGCGTCAGCGGCACCCTGTCCAGGGCGACGATCGACGAGTTCGCGCCGAGTGGGGTGAAGATCGGCGGTAACGGGCGACGGCTCACGGCCTCGGGGGAGGTCACGATCGGGGCGAACAAGGTGCAGTTCAATGCCGAGCTGCGGGTTGAGGTGACCGACGGGAAGATCAGGCTCCAGGCCGAGAAGATTCATGGCGTGCCCTTGCCGGACCAGGTCGTACAGCTGATCTCCTATCCGATCCCGTTCAATCTGCCCTTCGATGTGAAGCTGACCGGGGTCAGGAGTCTGCCGGAAGGACTGGACCTCTTCGCCGAAGCATTTGACGTGCCGATTCGTGGACGAGCGATCCGCGGGAAACTCTCCAGATCGCGGCAGTGGGCTGGACCATGTCCGCCAGGTCGAGTCGGGAGGCGACTCGACACTGTTGGGTCGTGCGCCGCCTTGACCTGCTCGAACAGCCCGTACCGCTCATGGCGGTCCCCCCGTTCCTCGACCCCCCAGCTGCCGGGTTTGCGGTGAGCGGCGGCGTTGACGCTGGCCGGTAGCGCTCCAGGCGCCACATCGTGCATGCTGGAACCGGGCAGCAGGGTGGGATTGTTCGTGCTGTCCTCGGCCTGGTGGACAGGGAGCGCCGAAGCCTGCCGTCCCGGTGAGGTGTCAGGCGAAGAAGCGGGTCAGGTGCTCGATGACGAGCTCCGGCTGCTCCTCGGGGATGTAGTGGCCGCTGCCGGGCACGGGCACGACCTCGACGTCGGTGCCCTTGTCCGGCAGCACCGTTTGGAGGAGCAGGTGTCCTCCTTCTCCGCCGCCCAGGCCGAGCAGCGGGGCGGTGACCTTTCCGTACGTCTTCTCGTCGGCGATGTCCTGCCCGAAAGCCCGGTACCAGGCGTTGCCCGCGCGGACGGCGTCCGGGGTGGAGTAGGCGTGGGCGTAGATGTCGCGGTCGCGGTCGCCGATGGAGGAGGGATCTTCGACCAGGTAGTCGCACATCCAGTCGATCAGGTCTCGGGAACGGTCGGCGAGCAGGCGTTCCGGCAGGCCGGGCACCTGGTTGAACGCGAACCACCACAGGAACCGGCCGGGGCCTGCGTGGATGTCGCCGTCCACCTGCTGGCGCCCGGGGCGGGGGAGCAGCGAGTAGGCGTAGAAGCGCTCGTCGGGGTGGGCGATGTCCAGCAGCGCGACGCGCCGGACGTGGGCCGGGTGGTTGGCGGCGAAGGCGTAGGCGACCATGCCGCCGATGTCGTGGCCGGCGATGTCCACCCGGTCGTATCCCAGGAGGCGGACGAGTTCGAGGATGTCGGCGGCCATCGTCTTCTTGTCGTAGCCGTGGGCGGGCTTGTCCGAGCCGCCCATGCCGCGCAGGTCGACGGCGATCACGCGGTGGCGTTCGGCGAGCGACGGCATGATCTTGTGGAACTCCCACCACGTCTGCGGCCATCCGCCCAGCAGGACCAGGGGCCCGCCCTGTCCGCCCGTCACGTAGTGGAGCCGTGTTCCGTTGACCTCGGCGTGCCTGCTGACGAATCCGCCGTGAAGAGAGCGCGCCAGCTCCGCGTCGGACAGTGCTTCACTCATCATGATGTCTCCTTCGGTGTTGTGCCGCGTGATGCGTTGCCTGACGGCCAGGCGGCAGTGCGGGGATGGGTCAGCGTTGCGGACCGTGGGGTCGCGCGTTCGGGGGTGGCGTTGAACGGCTCGGCCGCCTTGTCGGCGCCGACGCGCACGGCGTTCATCGAATGCCTCGGACAGACATCGATCTCATAGCGCAGTGGCGGCCAGCCATGAAGTGAGCAGGTCGCCGTTCCCGGTCACGAGGAAGCGATCGGCGTCGCCGGGCTTCAGGCGCCCGTAGATCAGCAGCAGGAGATCGCCCGACGACCCGTGCGCGGCGACCGTCGCGGGAGCATCATCGTGACCGGTTTCCCAGGTGCAGCCGTTCCCGAGCGTGATCAGCCAGCTGTCGTCGGTGTCGGTGGAGGAGAACCGCAGCCTCTCGCCGTCGCGATCCAGCCGGCTCACGCGTTCGGCGACCCACGAGTAGTACGGCAGGTTCTCAAGGAACTCGTCGAATCCGTCGGCGGCGATGCCGGGGGCGATATGCGGAGTGCGGTCCAGAGCGAGCTCGGCGTCGGCGAGATGGACGACTGCCTCATACAGCAGGCGACGCGGGAAGAACCGCACATGCTGGTCGGCTCCGTGGGTCCAGGTCGGGGTATCGGGGTCGGCGCCGCGAAGCGTGCGCAGCGACAGCTCGACACTGCGCGCCAGCCAGGCCGGGTAGGCCGCCGTGTCGGCAGGCAGGTCGAGCGGTACGTCCCGGGACCAGACGCGCTCGGTCGCGCGACGGCGTACCAGGTGCTCCATCCATCGGTGGGTGGTGCCGTGATGCTTGATCAGGTCAGCGAGCGTCCAGCCGGGACAGGTGGGCAGCGGCGTGTCCGGATCGGCGCCCGCCACCAATTCGACGAAGCGCGTGTCCACGGCTTCGACCGCATCGCAGTACTGCTCAAAAGTCAGACGAGTCACGAGGGCAGAGGACACCTTTCCTAGTTGCCGGCCTGGATCCCGACACCGGTGAAGCGGCTTGTCGCAGGGTCCGTCGCCGGTTTCACATCCATGGCAGCCAGCGAGGCTACTCGTTTACACGGTCGTCAAGGTCAAGCACCCCGGGCGTCATCCACGGACAGTGCGACTCTTCGGTACGCCGGGTCTCGGCCCGGCCTGGTGCTCGGCGCGGCCGCATCACGATCGCAGGAGCCGGAGAGCCCGCTTGGCGATCTTGATTGCGTTGCTCATGCTGTCGCCGAACCCATGACCTTCGCCGTTGACGCCGGCAGCCCACGTCAAGCTGCGTCCACGGCGGGAAGGAGCACGACCGTCCCCGCCGGACCCGCGACTGCCGGAAGCCGGCCCCTGAGGCAGTCTCACTGGCCGAGCGTCGCCTTGACGCCGGCGTCAGGGGCCACCTCGCCTGGCTGGAACGCTGGGCCGGTTTGACGGCTGTCGCGGCCGGGGCCCCTCAGGCGACCGTGACCACGCTGGTCAACGAACTGATGGCCTCGCTGAGGGTGTCTTGTTCGTCTTCCGGCAACCAACGGGCGGCATGAACCATGTGCAAGGCCGTAGTGAGCCGTACTCGGTCATCCTCTGTCCCGAGATCTGCGAGATACGCCGGCAGCACCAGCCCCAAGGCCTTGAAGTCGCCGCGTTCGCAGAACTTCGTGAACAGCGCTGCCAAGAGAGCGTCGGCTTCCCGGGGCCGCCGCGCGCCGGTGGAGCGTAGTCCCTCGGCGATCGCTACTCGGGTCCAGTCGGCGTACTGTCCCGGCGGAACGTCGTCTATGTGGGCGGTTGCCCGTTCGAAGTGTTCGCGTGCCCTGTCGGGCTCGCCGAGATCTCCGTACGCTTTGGCGATGTTCACGTGCAGGGAGGCGTAAAAGCCCCTGACTCGGTCGTCGGCAACGAGATCCGCGCGGTTCAGGCACTCCTGATTCCAGTGCAGCGTCTGCTGGGGCGTGGACTGGTGCCGCGCGAGGTAGTGGGCGGCGATACACGCCTCGTAGTCGTCGCCGGCGATCTCCCACGCCTGCTGGAAGAAGCCCTTGGCATCGATGTCCCGGCCTTCGGCCTCGGCCTGCATGCCCTGGGTGCACAGCCTGACGACGGGGTTGTCGGGGTCCATGGTCTCGCTTTCTCGGATGGGTAGGTGAAGCGTCATGCGTCAGCCGGGTCGTCGCGGACCGGCATGACCAAGGTGGTGAAGCTGCCCTGGTCAGCGGAGCGGACGACCACGGGCTGGGTCGGCGACGAGATCTCCAGCAGAACATCGGGGCCGACGCCCGCATCGAGCGCCAGAAGAAGGACTCCAGGGTCGAAGGCGATGCGTACAGGCGGCCCTGTGCAGATGGCGGCCGGCGCGGAGGTGGCCGCACCGCGGGAGTGGAGAGTCAAGTGCTGCTCGTCGGCATGCAGGATGAGCGGCCCGTCGTGTCCGGCGGCGACGATCGCCTGCCGAAGAGCGGCCCGGTCCGCGATGACCCGGTGCCGAGCGATCGGCAGGTTGTCGAGGATCATCCGGCAGTCCGGGAACGTCCCGTCGACGGTTGGAAAATCACGGGAAACACCGGCACCGTGGAGCCGCACTCCTTGCTGGTTCACCTCGATCCTGATATCCGACAGGTGCATGGCCTGGGACGCGATCTTCTTCATCTCCGAAACGTCGACCAGGAAGCGACCCGGATGGCCCTCGATGGAGGAGGGCCGCAGCGCACGGACCGCCAACCGGTAGCGATCCGTGGCAACAAACCGCACCTCCTGGCATTCCACTTCGATCAGGACACAACCGAGTACCGGGGATGCCTCCAGCGTCGAAGCGGACGCCGCTGCCGGGGCGACCTGGCGTACGGCGCTGGCCAGCTCTGCTCCGCCGAGTTGTATGGTGCCCTGCTGCGTACCGCCCGGCAGATCACGCAGGATCTCCTCGATGGCCGACTGGGCCGATGCCGCGCTCTCTCGAGCCCTTCTGGCGTGTCCTTCCAGAATGGCGAGGGCTTCCTCGCGGGTACCGTCGAGCACCACTGAAGCGTCAGTGAGTGGCATCCCGGCTTCGCGTAGCCGCCGCACCAGGACCGCGCGGGCCTCCTGGTTCGGGGAGTAGTAGCGGTAGCCGGTCACGTCATCCACGTGGTCAGGACGCAGAACGCCGCAGTCGTCGTAGAACCGCAGAGCGCTCGGAGCCAGCCCTACCCGGCTCGCGAAGACGCCGATGCTCATCCACGCGTCAGTGTCATCCATGCATGCGATTGTCTGCCTTCAAGTAGCTTGAAGGTCAAAGCGGGACCTCGTGCTCTTCCTCAGCCGGCGGGATGGGGGAGCGGGAGCGGAACAGCGTGCCCGGCCTGGCGTTCTATGATGCCTGGCCGCGCCGGGGCGTCCATCAGACGCGTCCAGATCTCCGTCAGGCCGTTGCCTACATGCGGGTCGTCCTTCTAGCGGCGGATATGGAGGACGTGTTTCGTGTCGTCGCCGCAGTGCGCCCTCCCGGCCAGCAGGAGATGGGAAGTGGCGGGAAAACGACTGGTCGTGAAGTCGGCACAGCCTAGACGGGCCGGACCGAGGCGGGCGCGTCGGCGAAGTCGGCGGCCTGGGCGGCCTCGGCCCAGCGGGCGGTCTCGGCCAGGCCGCGCCGGTAGACGCCGGAGATGCGCTCGACCGCCTCGCGCCCGAGTGGCAGCCGCAGCGGCACCTCCTCGCCGTGCACGAGCGAGACGATGATCTCGGCCGCCCGCGCCGGGTCGCCTTCCTGGCGGCCGTCGGTGCCGGCCATGTCGGCGCGCACGGCGGCCAGCACCTGGCGGTAGGTCTCCGACGGCTCGGCGAACTCCAGCACGTCGGCGCCGTTGAAGCCAGTGCGGGACCGGCTCGGCTCGACGATCATCACGCGGACGCCGAACGGTGCGACCTCTCCGGCCAGCGCCTCCGACCAGCCTTCGAGGGCGAACTTCGACGCCGAGTAGGCCGACACGCCGGGAAGGACATGCGCCCGCCCTGGCTGCTCATCTGCACGATGGTGCCGGAGCCGCGGGTGCGCATGCCGGGCAGCACCGCCCGCACGAGGGCGGCGGGGCCGAACGGGTGCAGGTCCATCAGCTCGCGCAACTGCTCGTCGCCGACCTCTTCGACCGCTCCGACCACGGCCCGTCCTGCGTTGTTGACCAGCACGTCGACCTGGCCGAACCGGTTGATCGCGGCCTGCACGGGGGCGGGCGCCGCGGCGACGTCGCGGGCTTCGAAGGGGAGGGGCAGGAAGGCGCCGGGGTGCGCGTCCGCCAGGTCGGCGACGCTGCCGGGGGTGCGCACCGCCGAAGATCTGCGATTTCTGCGCGGATCAGCGGGGCGGGGCTCGCTGCGTCGTAGGTGGTCGTCCGTCTCGTCTTCTGTATGGATAGTCACTTTCCATTTGAAAGTGTCCAGTTGAAGCTAGCTCAGGCCTCCACCTGATTACAAGTCGCTATCCATCGGTAAGCGAGCGGGTCTCCGCCTCTCCCGCCTGTGACGCGGACGTCCACGAACCTCGCGGGTGCGGCACCGGCAGACGGCTGGAAGAGCCGCGCCAACCCTCAAACCAGACGGCTCAGGGCCGGTCGAAGTGTTTCGGGCGGCGGTCAGCGCACAATGGGTCAAGCCGGGGCACTCAGGCAGGGTCCGCCTTCTGTCAGGGAGCGGAAACGGACGCTGTGTTCGCGGCCACGTATGAGCGCCCCATCGTAGCTGTGGAGCAACCTCTGGCGTGCTGGGTCTTCGGTCAGGATGGGGCGGCAGGCGCCCCCGTGCCCAACCCGCCATGCCAGACGCTTTCCTGCCCGACAGGCTGAACACGGTGAACAGGAGTCCGGAGGGGGCTGGGAGAGCCCTGCACTTCGTCGGTGGGGAACTTCAAGCCGATGCCGGCGGCCCGCAGGTGCCAGAGCGGCGCGTTGCCGCGCTCGCACCTCTCGGCGGCCGTGGCATGCGTGCTGTTACTCGCCGGCCTTGACCGTGGTCGATTCCTCCTCGGCGGGCAGCCAGGTCTCGGCCCAGGCGGAGATCTCCTGGACGGCCGCCTCCAGAGCGCGGCCTTTTTCCGTGAGCCGGTACTCGATGGTCACCGGGGTGGTGGGGATGACGATGCGTTCGACGACGCCTTCGCTCTCGAAGCGCTTGAGCCGTTCTGACAGCAGCTTGTCGGTGATGTCGGGGATGGCGTCGCTGATCTGCCGGAAGTGGGTGGCTCCCCGCAGGAGTTCGCGCAGGATCACCCCTGCCCACCGGCGGCCGATCATCTCAACCGTCTTGTGGTAGCGGGGGCAGAAATCAGGCTCGTACGTGGACACGCCAACAGCTTACCAATGGATAGCGACTTGCGTGAGGGCAGAAGGTCCGCTAACTTCATACCGCAAGTCGATATCTAAAGGAAAGCTACTATGGATGGAGACGCGAGGTGCTCGTGTCCACCACCCTGCCCAGGACGCCACTCTCGTCCTCGGCCCAGTTACTGACGAGGAATCCATGGCAAAGAACCTTCTGATCATTGGTGGTACGGCTGGCATCGGCCGCGAGCTGGCGGCCGAGTATGCGTCTCGCCGGGCTTCGGTGGTGATCGCTGGACGGGACGCCGCACGCGCCGAGAAGGTCGCCCATGAGCTTTCTGGCGTGGCCGGTGGCGGCCAAGTGCGCGGTATCGCCGTCGATCTGTCGGCGCCCGTGGGCATCGCGCAGGCCCTGAGCGGTATCGAGACCGTCGACGCGGTAGTGCTGGCCGGGATGAAGCGGGACGCCAACACGGTCACCGATTACAACATAGCCGGGGCAACCGAACTGGCGGTGACGAAGGTCGTGGGGTACACGGAGGTGGTTCACGCGCTGGGTTCGAGGATTTCCCGCACCGGTTCGGTGCTGCTCTTCGGCGGCTTCGCCAAGGACGTCCCCTACCCGGGCTCCACCACCGTCACGACTGTGAATGCCGCGGTGGCAGGACTGGTGACCACGCTCGCTGCGGAACTGGCTCCGGTCCGGGTGAACTCCGTCCACCCGGGTGCGGTAGGCGACAGCCCGTACTGGGCGGGAAAGACCGAGATCCTGGAAGGGGCTCGGCAGCGGACGCTCACCGGGGTGCTGCCGACCATGCGGGACATTGTGGGGGGCTGTGTTTTCCTGTTGGAGAACCCAGCCGTGACCGGCGTGAACCTGAATATCGACGCCGGCAGGAGGTAGGGCGGCCGCCCCGACGCCGCCACCAACCGGCGTCAGCCGCATGAGCGTCGGACGCCCCGCGCCGTACGTCCGACGAACTGTGCAACCTGCCGCGACGTGCCGACGGCTGCGTCGGCCCGGGCCGCTCCGTTCGGGCGTCGGCGCCGCCGTCGACCGGGACAATGGCGCCGGTCACGTATGAGGCGCGGTCGCTGAGCAGCCACACGGCCACGGCTGACCAGGCGCTTGCGCTTGACGCGGACCTTCTGGATGTCGTTCTGCGTCAGCGGCAGATCCACGGCCACGCCAGGTCGCGGGCGCGCAGGGAGCCGCCGGTCTCGCCGAAGACGGCGAGAATCCGCTTGTAGGCGCGTCAAGTTTTCAACATTCCAGGGGAGTAATAAATGATCGAGAGTGCGCCTGGCGCGAAGACGCGCGAGATGCTCATGGTGCATGACGCGTTCAGGCGAGAGTTCGGGCCGCTCGCCGAACTGGCCCGAGGGGTGGCCGACGGGGACCGGGAGCGAGTCGAACTCATCGCCGGCCACGTCGAACTGATCAGCTTCATGCTGCACCACCATCACCAAGGTGAGGACGCGAGCATCTGGCCGAGGCTGCTGGAACGATGCCCGGAGGAGATCCCGTCGGTCCACCTGATGGAGGAGCAGCACGAGCGGCTCGCCGCAGCCATCACCGAACTCGAGGCGGCGCTGGTGGCCTGGCGCGGCACCGGCGAGGCCGCGGTGGGTACGGCCTTGGCCGAGATCCTCGACCGGATGGTCCCGGCGGTGCTCGAGCACCTCGACGCCGAGGAGCGGCAGGTCCTTCCGCTGGTCGAGAAGTACATCACCGCGGCCGAGTGGTACGAGATGACCGCGAGAAACGTAGAGACCATGCCGCAGGACAAGGCGCTGGTGATCCTGGGCATGCTGACCCACGAGGGCTCCCCGCAGACCGTTCAGGAGGCCGCCGGCACGCTGCCGCCGGACGAGCGCGACTCCATCATGGAGGCGGCGCCTAAGGCGTACGCGGCCTACACCGAGCAGGTGTACGGCACGCCGAACGTGCCGCACGGCGACATCCTCAACGGGTGACGCCGGCGTTCGGCTCCAGATCGACACGTGCACCGAGGGACGGAAGCGGCTGCGGGGGATGCCGTCGTCGGGTGTGCGCATGACCGGGGTGGCCGCCGCGGTCGTGAGTGTGACTTGGATCATTTGACGTCGTGATAGGTCGTCGACAAATCTGGGAAGTCGCCTCCAGGTCGGACATCCCAGATTGTGCATCGCAGAGTCTCGGGAGAACCTTTGAATCCACTTCCGAGATTGCGATGGCTGGAATCTGGAGGCCTTCTATCGGCGCCAAGGCTTTGAGGTGCTTCAGGCTGGAGCGCCGGCCGGACATGTGGATGGGCCTTCGGCGTCCACCCCACAGTCGGCCCGGCGCGGTGCTGTCAGTCGTCAGCTGCGATGATCAGAGTCAGGTTTCTGCTAGCCCGGTCCACGACGATGAGTTCATGGAATTCGGTGTGGACGCCACCCCAGTCGTGGAACTCAGACCGGCCAAGCCCCTTTGAGGCGATATCGGCTCGTGGCCGCCCGGATGAGCGCATAGACCTCGTGGTTCAAGACCTCTTCCGACTGTTGGGGCAGACCTCCATACTGGCTGGCCCAGTTTTCTCAGGACATCGATCGCCGCGTACTTCTCCACCTTGGTCATCCGCGCCATCAGCGCCCCCTTGCGACGCCAAGCGCATCGAGCGTCCCACCGCCACGCCGAACCGTCACCATCCGGCTACACAGTGGCACCCAAAGTCATGCGCAACCGGCACCGGAACTCACGCGTAGACCCAGTTTGTGGAGGATCCCGCCAAGCCGGTCTCGTCGGCGTACGTTGAGTGACGGTTTGGGCGGAATGGTGATGGGAGCGGGGCGTCCGACTAACCTGCGCCAGAAGCGGTTACTTACTGGAGCCTGCCGGGCGGCGGTAGACGCCGTACCACCAGGTCAGTGCCATCTCGCGGGCGAACGCGGCGTCGCTGCCGGGATCTCCGGTGGTGACGTGGTCGACGAGGGCCCGTTCGCCGCCCATGACGATCACT
Source organism: Nonomuraea sp. KM90 (assembly GCF_052246675.1). Lineage (NCBI taxonomy): Bacteria > Bacillati > Actinomycetota > Actinomycetes > Streptosporangiales > Streptosporangiaceae > Nonomuraea > Nonomuraea sp. KM90. The sequence continues at coordinate 31,703 of NZ_JBQQCB010000111.1, forward strand.
CGGGTGGCGCTCGCCGGGTCGAGGTCGGCGGGGGTGCGGCCCGCGTCCTGTTCGGCGCGGAGTAGCGTGATCGTCCAGTTCGTGAACTGGTTGAGTTCCGCGTTCCAGAAGTCACGCACGGTCGCGTCGTAGGTGGCGACCTCGGCGAGCGCCCGGCGTACGGCGGCGTGCTTCCGATAGACCTTCACCACTTGCAGGAAGGCGTCCTCAAGACGTTCGACACCGTCCGATGGTTTCCAGGCCGAGGTGACGTCGAAGGATGAGCTCATGAGTTCGGTGGCCAGCCGCATGAGCAGGTCGATCTTGTCGCGGAAGTGGCTGTAGAAGGTCGAGCGGGCGACGCCGGCCTCGGTGGAGATCTGCTGCACACCGAGCTCGGTGAAGTTCGCGCCGTTGATCAGGAGACGCTGCGTCGCAGCCAGGATGTCCGCCTCGGCCGAGGTGGGGCGGCCGACATTCGCGGTGCGTCGTCGAGTGATCGAAGGCATGTCCTGATCCTACGGTTGTCGTCCGGCGGCGAACGTCGCACTACGCACCGCCCGGACATCGTGTAGGGTAATTTTCGGACACAATGTCCGGACGTAGTGATCGGAAAAGCGAGAGACGCCCGGTCGCCTGCCGGTGGACCGGACGGATCTGCAGTAAGGGACAACTGGTGAAATATCGTTTGTTGGGACGTACCGGGGTCTGGGTCTCAGAGGTCTCCCTGGGCGCGATGACGTTCGGCGGCAAGGAGCACCCGGTGTACCGCACCCATGGGGCCCTCGGGCAGGAGGACGTGGACCGGATCGTCGGCACGGCCCTCGACGCCGGGATCAACTTCATCGACACCGCCGACGTCTACGCCGACGGCGAGAGCGAGGAACTGCTCGGCCGGGCGATCGGGCAGCGCCGGCGGGACGTGCTGCTCGCCACCAAGCTGATCGCTCCGGTCGGGCCGGGGCCCAACGACCAGGGGCTTTCCCGTCTGCACGTGATGCGGGCCCTGGAGGACAGCCTGCGCCGGCTGGGGACCGATTACATCGATCTCTACCAGATCCACAACTACGACCACGTGACGCCGATCGAGGAGACGCTGAGCGCGCTCGACGACGCGGTACGACAGGGCAAGGTCCGCTACATCGGCTGCTCCAACCTGGCCGCCTGGCAGATCAGCAAGGCGTTGGGCATCTCCGCACTGCACAACCACGCGCAGTTCGTCGCCAATCAGGCGTGCTACTCGCTGCTGTCGCGCGACGCCGAGCGTGACCTGGTGCCCTTGGCCGAGGACGCGGGGCTGAGCCTGACGGTGTGGCAACCACTTGCCGGCGGGTTCCTCACGGGCAAGTTCGACCGCGGCGGGGTGACCACCGACCCGGAATCCCGCCGAGCCCGGAACGGCTTCGACTTCGTACCGTTCGACGAGGAGAAGGGGTTCAGGGTGCTCGATGTGCTGCGGACGGTCGCCGCGCGGCACGAGGTGAGCCCCGCTCGGGTCGCGATCGCCTGGCTGCTCGCCCAGCGCGCCGTCACCAGCGTCATCGTCGGCGCACGCAAGCTGGAGCAGCTCACCGACAACATCGCCGCCGTCGACCTGGCCCTCACCGAGCCGGATCTGGCCGAACTCGACGAGGTCAGCCGGCCACCGGTCGCCTACCCGAACTGGATCCAGGAGTGGTTCGCCCCCGCCCGGATCCCGGCCGGCAACCTGGCCTGATACGGCGCATTCGCGGCGAGCAACACGGTAATCCTGGTGCTGGCCGATGAGCTGGTCGCGGGCACGATCAACAAGACGCTGGCCAAGCCGGACCTGGAGCTGGGCGTGGAGACCTTGGCGGGAGCGCTGGCCCGGCAGGCGAACCCGTTCCCGGACGCGTCGCCGGTGCAGGTCCGCCACCCGCTGACGGCCGGCGACACCGATGAGGCGTCGTGGCCGTGGCTGCCGGGGCTGGTGGTGGGCATGGTCGCGCCGGGCGAGTGGGACATCGTGGTGACCGATGACCGCCTGGTGGAGGGGCTGGACGCCGATGGCCATCCGGTCCATCCGGTTTGCCGCCGTGCCGCTGAGGCGATCCTCTTGGGGTAGGGGCATGCGCGCCTCGCGGTGCCGCCCTCCTTTCCGAGACGTCGCTGGCGCAGTAGTCAAGCAGATGCCCCCATGATCACTTCTGTCGTCGCGAGGTCGTTTCGTGGTGGGTTGGTGGCGCGCCGGTTGATGGTCACCCGCAGCAGGAGGCGCGCCTCACGCCTCCGGGTCGATGAACGGGGCGGTGATGACCGGGCCGCCGGTGATGGCCTCGACGATGTCGGTGGCGATGTCGAAGACCGGCGGTTGCGGTTTTGGGAGGTGCGCCGCAGGATTTCGAACGCCTGCCGGGAGGTGCGGTGCTGCTGGCCCATGATGATGCCCATCGCTTCGTGGATGACCTCGCGGTGGGCCAGCGCCTGGCGGAGCTGGTCGGTGAGGGTGGCCTGGTGGGCGGAGCGAAGCACGGCGTGCAGCAGCAGCCCGGTGTGGCGGGCGGTGACGTCGATGGCGTGCCGGACGGGCGGGGTGAAGGCGTGGTGGCCGGTGCGCGGGGAGTACAGGTTCAGCGCGGCGATGGCCTGCTCGCGGGCGATCAGCGGGTGGGAGTAGACGCTGCGTACGCCATGGGCGAGCATCTGGGCGGTGTAGGTGCCCCATCGGTGTCGATCATGAGGGCGTGCGCGTCGGAGGAGGCGACCGTCATCACGTGCTCGGCGTGCCGGAGCGTCCCCCCGGCCATCGGCGCGTCCGGCGTGATTCCGGCGGCGATGCCGGCCAGCTCGCCCAGCGCGCGTTCGACATCGCTGGTGGCCAGCAGGATCTCGGTCAGCTCGGTCAGCTCGGAAAGGTCGGGAGGCACGATCGTGCGGGCGGGGGAATCTTCGTGGTCGGGACCGGACATGAGGCGGCGCCTTCCCAGGGGAGGAAGATCACGGGGTCGGACACCGGGTTTGCGCCGGCGTCCGTCGTCGGTGTCACGCAGGCCCGCCTGCGGGGTCCCGGCAGGTCACACCCGGCGCCGCGCCACTTCCAGACGCCGCAGCCTCGACAGGAGGAGGGCGAGATCCGGCTCGGGCGCTTCTCCTTGATCAGCTTGACGTGCGCTTCCCCAGGTTGCCGGATGGAGATACCGCCAGCGTAGACCGCACGTTGTGGGTTGCGGTCTTGTTCACTTCGCCGGCACTGTCCATCGAGGGCTGGGACCCGGGCCGATCACGTCGCGGCCTGCTGATCGTGGTCGCGCAGCATGCGCATGACCGTGGCCGCAGAGGGGTGACGTCCCTTCTTCTTGCCGCTGGTGATGACGAGCCGGGCGGCGATGTCGCGCAGGCTGGGTCCTGGCCGCGCAGGTGCAGGGCCATGGACAGCATGTTCTCGTCGGTGACGGCGGCGCCGCCGATGGCCTTGCCGCGGGCGCGGGCGGATTCGTGGCCTTCCAGGTGCGGTCGCGGATGTATTCGCGTTCCATCCCGGACAGGGCCGCGAGGGCTGTCCTGCGGCCACCCCAGCCGCGAGGCTGCCGAGCAGGCCCAGGTCCGCGAGTCCGCCACCGACCCCGACGGCTACGACCGGCAGGCCGTGATGGCTCGCGCGGAACAGCAGGCCGAACAGGCCCAGCGGCAGGCAGAGCGGGAAGCCGAGGAGGAGCGCCGCGAGGCCGAGCGGCGATGCGAGCGCCTCGGTGATGACGAGCCGGGTCCCGTCGTCTGGGCGCTGCCCGTGTTCTTCGCCCTGTACGCCGACGCCGACGAGGTGGAGGCGGTCGCCAACTGGCTGGAGGCCAACGGCCTTGAAGACGTCAGCGGACGGCACGAGGTCCGCGTGGAGCAGCGCGCCACCCGCCGCGCGGCCGTCTACGAGGCCCCCGTCTGGGTCTGGAACGGCCGCAGCTCAACGACCACCGAGACACACGTCGTCACGATCGTGACCGACCCGCCGCCCATCACCGCCCCCGACCGGCCGGATCTCCACGAGGTGTTCGCCGAGCACTGGCCGGCCCGATTCCCCCTGGTCGACTTCGGCCTTGGCATCGCCTGCGCCAAATGCACCAGGGATGCGAAGGTCACCATCTCCGACCAGATGGTTCCCTGGCCGTACGCGGTGGTCGAGAAGGCCATCGCCAACGGCCCCGCAGCAGAGCCGACGCCAATCGAACCGCTGCACCAGAGGATGGCGTCGGCACCCTGTCCATGATCACGGCATCGACCGGTACCGCCAACCGGAAGGACAGAACCTCATGAGCGACAACGACTACTTCGCGCAGCGCACCGGGGACTGTAAAACTAACGGCTCTGGCCCGTAATCGGTGGTGGCACTGAGTGATCCCTGCCAGGCTGGGCCGTGCTGAAGATCGACGATCTTGCGGGTGTGGTATTTGCGGGGCTGTCTGCCCTGGTCATCGAGGCAGTAGAGGA
>NZ_JBQQCB010000112.1:0-35852 GCF_052246675.1 Nonomuraea sp. KM90
CACTCCTGACGCCCTGCCTGCCCCGATCGGTCAGCCGGCCTCTGAGGCCCGCAAAGCCTCGCCTGACCCGACCGGCCCCCTTGCCCCCGTAGGGCTGCCTGCCCCGGTCAGGCCGTCTGCCCGGAAGGGGGAGGCCGTCGGCGATGGACGTGGCGGCCACGGTGGCGGTCTCGGTGGTGGCTTGGCGGTGGATCGCCCGGGACGCCCGCTCGACATCCCCCGCCCCCACCCGCTGCCGTTCATGCGCTCTCATCCGGCCGTCCCACCTTTCCGTCAGAATCCGGCGGACCGGCGCCCGCCGCGCTGTCCGCGTGGCCCTACCCGGCGCCGCCCCCCGTATCCATCAGTACCTCCTGAGGGGACCGGCGGCTTTAGCCGTCGGGGGAATCGGGAGCGGGAGGTCCGCCAAGGCCCGAGCGTGCAGTGACCCGCCAGATTCGGGCATCAGAGATCTCCGTTCATCGCGCACTAGATATGTGACGCTGTTGTAAAGATCGGGTGACTCGTCAGGTGTGCACCTCCCCCGGTGTGGCGTATGAGCTCGGGTACCACGTCGTGTGGTGCCCGAAGTACCGCCGTCCCGTTCTGGGCGGCCGGGTGAAGGCCCGCTTGGAGGAGCTGATCCGCGTCAAGGCCGACGAGCACGGGTGGGAGATCGTGGCGCTTGAGGTGATGCCCGACCAGGTGCACCTGTTCGTCAAGCCGCATCCGAAGAACTCGCCGTCGTATGTGGCCAACCAGTTCAAAGGGTTCACCTCGCACCACCTGCGCGCCGAGTTCGCTCACCTGCGTTCCCGGTTGCCCACGCTGTGGTCGCGGTCCTATTTCGTGGCCACCGTCGGCGCCGTGTCCGCAGAGACGGTGCGGCGTTACATCGAGACGCAGTATGAGCGGGCGCCCCAGGCGGGTGGCCGTGCGTAGGTCTTACACGTTCCTCATGCGTCCGACCGCGCACCAGCAGGCCGCGCTCACCGCGTGCCTGGACGACCACCGCGCCCTGTACAACGCGGCGCTTGTGGAGCGGCGCGAGGCGTACAAGCGGTCCAAGGTGTCGATCCGGTACGGCGACCAGTCCGCCCAGCTGAAGGAGATCCGCGCCGACGACCCCGATCAGGCGCACTGGTCGTTCTCCTCCCAGCAGGCCACCCTGCGCCGCCTGGACAAGGCGTTCCGCGCGTTCTTCGACCGCGTCAAGGCCGGTCGCACTCCGGGCTTCCCGCGTTTCAAGGGCCGGGGCTGGTTCGACACGGTTGAGTGGCCCAAGGACGGCGACGGCTGCCGGTGGGACTCCCAGCCCGAGCACCCGTCCGCCACGTTCGTCCGCCTTCAAGGCGTCGGGCATGTCCGCGTGCACCAGCACCGCCCGGTGCGGGGCCGGGTGAAGACGATCAGCGTAAAGCGGGAAGGCTCCCGCTGGTACGTCGTCCTGTCGTGCGACGACGTGCCCGTCGAGATCCTGCCCGCCACGGGTGCGGTCGTCGGCGTGGACATGGGCGTGGCGTCGTTCCTGACCACCTCGGACGGCGAGCAGGTCGGCAACCCGCGACACCTCGCGGCGTCCGCCGAGAAGCTGGCAGCCGCTCAGCAGGACCTCGCCCGTAACAAGCGCGGGTCCAAGCGCCGCCGTAAGGCGGTCGCCCGCGTCGCAGCCCTGCACGGCAAGGTCCGGCGTCAACGGCTCGACGGCGCGCACAAGGCCGCGAACGCCCTGATCCGCGACTACGACATGATCGTGCACGAGGACCTGCGGATCGCGAACATGACCAAGAGCCCAGCCCCGAAACCGGACGGAGAAGGCGGCTACCTGCCCAACCGCGCGGCGGCCAAGGCCGGACTGAACAAGAGCATCCTGGACGCGGGTTGGGGGGTGTTCCTGGGCATCCTCGCGCACAAGGCTGAAAGCGCCGGTCGAGAGCTGATCTCCGTGGACCCCCGCAACACCTCCCGCACGTGCGCCCAATGCGGGCACATGGCGAAAGAGAACCGCGCCACCCAAGCCGAGTTCGCCTGTACGGCGTGCGGCCACACCGCGCACGCCGACGTCAACGCGGCGATCAACATTCTCGGGGCAGGGCTTGCCCTTCGCGAAGCCGCAGCGGCTTAGCGAGAAGCCGCCCTCTTCAGGGGGCGGAGGAGTCACGTGTTTGAGCACGTCATCGCGAGGCAGAGGACTCCTGTGACTGTGACGCTCGCGCTGGCGGGTGACACGATGCTCGGCCGTGGCGTCGCCGACCTGCTGGCCAGATCATCCGAACCGGAGGCGTACGTGTCGGACGGCGTCCGCGCGTGGCTCTCCGAGGCCGACCTGACCCTGCTGAACCTCGAATGTTGCGTCTCCGACCGGGGCAGCCCGTGGAGCGCTCCCGGCAAGCCGTTCCACTTCCGCGCCCCGTCGCACGCCGTGGAGCTGCTCGCCGAGCTCGGCGTCAGCTGTGTCACGCTGGCCAACAACCATGCCCTGGACTACGGCCACGAAGCGCTGCTGGACACCCGTGCCCTGCTCGAACGCGCCGAGATCCGCGTGGCGGGCGCGGGCGGCGACCTGGAGCGGGCGCGCGAGCCGGTCGTGCTGGTCGTGAACGGGCTGCGCATAGCCGTCATCTCCGTCACCGACCACCCCCCGGACTACGCCGCCACCCCCGACCGGCCCGGCGTGGCCTACGCCGACCTGCAGGCCGGCGTTCCGGCCTGGCTGACGGACACGGTGGCGCGAGCGCGTACGGAGGTGGACGTCGTGCTGGTCAGCCCCCACTGGGGCCCCAACATGACGAGCGGCCCGCTGCCGTACGTCCGCGCGGCGGCCACGATCCTGGCCGACGCGGGAGCCACGCTGATCGCCGGCCACTCCGCGCACGTCCCGCACGGAGTCGCCCCGCCCGTCCTGTACGACATGGGGGACTTCCTCGACGACTACCTGGTGGATCCGGACCTGCGCAACGATCTGTCGCTGCTGTTCCTGGTGACCATCGACGAGCTCGGCCCGGTACGGCTGCGCGCCGTGCCGCTCAAGCTGGACTACTGCCACACCCTCCTGGCCACCGGCGAGGAGCGCGACTGGCTCGGCCGGCGTTTCATCGGCGCGTGCGCCAGGCTCGGCACCACGGCGGCGTGGGAGGACGGCCTGCTCACCGTGGACATGCGCTGAGTGGACATGCGCTGAGATGGAGGGCCGGTCCGTGGGCCGGCCCTATTCTCACCGCCTTCGCGTCATGCCCATGCCGCACGTGACCAGGCCCAGAATGAGGATGATCGCGCCGACTATGACATTCGTGATGATTCCCGACGTGTTCGTCTCACCCCTGATCACCCAGGGCGCCAGGATGGTCCACACCCCGATGAGGGGTGCGGTCCACGCGATGCCGTAGGTGCGGCCGTACGCCGAGCTGAAGCCCAGCGCCAGCAGTGCCACGGCGATCCCGGTGACCAGGTTGTTCACGGTGAGCGCCCCGAGGTTGGTGAATCCCACGATCCACGGCGACAGCGCCAGGAAGAGCCCGGCCAGCAGGGTCAGCCCGTCCGCCGCTTGAACCGCCGGATTGGCCGCGGCTACCTCGTACCTCTCCCGCATGCTGATGATGTCGGGATGCCGCTCCATCTCGCGGGTCATCGGTGACATCACCTCCCGATTGCGTTGACGGGACCTTCTCCCGTCGCCCGCCTCCCACTACCCACTTCCGGCCGTCTCACACCAGCGGCGGGTGCGTTGACCTGCGACGACGGGCGTGGCGCAGGACGGCGGCCCCGGCGAAGTAGGCGACCAGTGCTGGGGTGGGCAGCCCGGCCACGCCGTGGTCGCCCGGACCGGCCGACGCGGCGCCGAGCAGCCCGCCCAGCACCCCCGCCGTCCCGGCCAGCGCCGGCACGACCGGCGCGGCGCGGGGATCGGGCAGCGGACCGGAGCGCTGCTCGATGGGCCCGAACACCGCCACCAGCACCCCGAGGATCAGGGCCAGCACGACGATCCACGGCACCCGCAGCAGCACCCAGGCCGTCGAACCGGCCGGCGGGTCCGGCAGCACCCCCGTCGGGTAGAGCGCCAGCACCCCCAGTACGGCGGCCGTCATGTGCCACAGGAACAACGTCATGATCACTGAGTTGACCGCGACCACCACCGTCCACGGGCGCAGCCGCCGCAGCCACCGGTTGACCGGGTCCTGCAGCCACATGGCCAGACCCGTCTGCGCGACGGCCAGCGCCAGCAGCGCCAGGCTGGGCGGAGAGGTGTTCACGCCCACCATGCTGATCGGGTACGGGCCGGGCACGGTCAGCGCCACCAGCGCGGCGAGCCCGCCGAGGACGAGCGGCAGCGTGACGGATCGCCGGGCGGGCAGGCGCCCGTCCTGCCAGGCGAAGCCGGCCTGGTGGACGGCCAGCCAGGCGAACAGGAAGTTCCCCTGGTCGACGTACGGAATGTGCCACGCCATCCGCGCCGCGTCACCCACGCCGACGAGGGCGGCCAGCACGACCGGCACGACCAGGCCGTACCGGCGGTGCAGGGCATGCGTGAGCGGGGTCAGCACCACGACGGCCAGGTAGACCACGAGGAACCACAGCGGGATCGCCGCCGCCCAGACGCCCATCCCGATCAGCGCGGAATCGGCGCCCAGCGTCCGCGCCGACAGGGCGGCCACGGTCAGCACGCCGAGCAGCGCCGTGGTGGGCCGGACGAGCCGGTCGGTACGCCGCAGGATCCAGCTCGACGCGGTGCCGCCGCCGTCCCGATGGGAGGTGAAGGAGGCCGCGTTGGCGAAGCCGCCGACCAGGAAGAAGATCGGCATGACCTGGAACAGCCAGGTCAGCGGCCGGGTCCAGGGCACGGTCTCGAGGGCGCTGCCGCCGTGCAGGCCGCCGTCGTCGCTCACGTACACGACCAGCCAGTGGCCCATGACCACGGCCGCGATCGCGACCGCGCGCAGCAGGTCGACCTGGCGATCCCGGCGCGCCGGCGTGTCCGCGGCCAGCCGGCGGATCCGCCGCAGAGTTCCCATGAGCGTCGTCAACGAGGCCGGTCACAGGTAGGGGCCGGTCAGGTCCTGCTGGTCCTCCTCGGGGAGGCGCGGTTCGGGCCGGGCCACGACGTGCGGCTCGACGTCCGGCCCGGGCTCGGTCCCCGGGTCGAGCACGGTGATGGCGAGATCGCCGTCCCTGACGCCGATGTGCGCGCGCTGGTCCCGCCTCAGCGTGCCGTCCAGCAGCAGCCGCGACAGCGTGTTGTCGAGCTTGCGCTGGATCGTCCGGCGCAGCGGCCGGGCCCCGAAGTGCGGCTGGTACCCCTCGTGCGCCAGCCAGTCGACGGCCGCCGGCTCGAGCTCCAGCACGACGCCCTGGGCGTGCAGCCGTCGCCGGGTGTCCTCCAGCAGCAGGACGGTGATCTGCCGGAGCTGCTCGGCGTCGAGGCCGCGGAAGACGATGATCTCGTCGACCCGGTTGAGGAACTCCGGCCTGAACCGCATCTGCAGCAGCCGCATGAGCTGGCCGCGCAGCCCCCGGGCGGCCTCGCCCGGATGGGACATGATGAGGTCCGCGCCCAGGTTGGAGGTCATGATCAGCACGGTGTTCCGGAAGTCCACCGTACGGCCCTGCGCGTCGGTCAGCCGCCCGTCGTCCAGCACCTGCAGCAGCAGGTTGAACACGTCGGGGTGGGCCTTCTCGATCTCGTCCAGCAGCAGGACCGAGTACGGCTTGCGCCGCACCTGCTCGGTGAGCTGGCCCGCCTCCTCGTAGCCGACGTATCCCGGCGGGGCGCCGACCAGCCGGGAGACGGTGTGCCGCTCCTGGAACTCGCTCATGTCGAGCCGGATCATCCGCTCCTGCTCGCCGAACAGCGACTCGGCCAGCGCGCGGGCCAGCTCCGTCTTGCCGACCCCGGTGGGCCCGAGGAACAGGAAGGAGCCGATGGGCCGGTCGGGGTCGCTCATCCCGGCCCGGGAGCGGCGTACCGCCTCGGACACCGCCGCGACCGCCTCGTCCTGGCCGATCACCCGCTGGTGCAGGTGCTCCTCCAGGGCCAGCAGCCGGTCCTTCTCCTCCTGGGTGAGCTGGGAGACGGGGATGCCGGTGGCGCGGGAGACCACCTCGGCGATCTCGTTCGGGGTGACCTCGGCGACCCCGCGCCGGCAGCCGCGGGCCTGCCCGACCCGGGACTGCAGGCCGGCGATCTCGTCGCGTAGCTCGCGGGCGCGTTCGTAGTCCTCGGACTCCACCGCCTGCTGCTTCTCCCGCTGCCGGTGCTCCAGCTCCTCCTCCAGCTCGCGGGTGCCGGCCGGGGTGGTCCGGGTCTGCAGCGCCACCCGGGCGCCCGCCTGGTCCATCAGGTCGATGGCCTTGTCGGGCAGGAACCGGTCGGAGACGTAGCGGTCGGACAGCTCGGCCGCGGCGACGAGCGCGTCGTCGGTGAACTTGACCTGGTGGTGGGCCTCGTACCGGTCGCGCAGGCCGCGCAGGATCTCGATGGTGTCGGCGACGCTCGGCTCGGGCACCAGGATGGGCTGGAAGCGCCGCTCCAGCGCGGCGTCCTTCTCGACGTGCCGGCGATACTCCTCCAGCGTGGTGGCGCCGATCACGTGCAGCTCGCCGCGGGACAGGGCGGGCTTGAGCATGTTCGCGGCGTCGATGGAGCCCTCCCCGCCGCCCGCGCCCACGACGGTGTGCAGCTCGTCGATGAAGATGACGAGCTCCTCGCGGTTCGCGCGGATCTCCTCCATGACCTTGGTCAGGCGCTCCTCGAACTCGCCGCGGTACTTCGTGCCCGCCACCATCCCGGCCAGGTCCACCTGGACCACGCGCTTGTCCTTGAGCGTGTCGGGCACCTCGCCGTCCACGATGTGCTGCGCCAGCCCCTCGACGATCGCGGTCTTGCCGACGCCCGGCTCGCCCAGCAGGGCCGGGTTGTTCTTGGTCCGCCTCGACAGCACCTCCACCGCCTGCATGATCTCGTTGTCGCGGCCGACCACGGGGTCGATCGCGCCCTCCCGGGCGACGGCCGTCAGATCCCGGCCGTACTGGTCGAGGGTGGGGGTGCTGCTGGGCGGCGGCTGCTGGCCCGCCAGCGGCTCGGCGCTCCCCGTGCCCTCCGGCGCGAACGACTGCGGGGTGACGCGCGCCCCGCGCAGCAGCCGGCCCGCCGTCGACTGCGGGTTGGCCGCCAGGGCGAGCACCAGGTGCTGCGCCCCGATGTACGACGCGCCGGTGGCGTGCGCCACCTGCCGGGCGTCCAGCAGCGCCCGCTTGGCCGCCGGGGCCAGCGGCATGGGGCCCTGGCGCGGCTCGCCCTGCTCGACGGCCTGCTCAACCTCTCCCGCCAGCGCCGCCGGATCGGCTCCCGCCTGCTCCAGCTGCCTCCGGGTCGCCTCCACCTGCGTGGCGGCCCACAAAAGATGCTCGGTGTCGAGGTAGTCGGCGCCCCACTCGGCCGCCTTCTCCGCCGCCGTCCGCAGCAACTCGATCGCGTCCTCGCTGAGCAACCGCCCGATGTCCACGCGACGGGGGAACGCCGGTGGGCCGAGCCCGAAGAACCTGGCCAGCAGATCATCCATCGGGCCGTAGCCGTAATGCCAATAATCACCCGTAGTCATCGATCCTCCCCTCAGGTATCGCCCGTCACGCCCGTCTACCCATGACATCAATGGACAACCACGGCAATTCCGGAGCTATCGGTCAGGAGTCTGGATAGCGGGCACAAGAAGCCGCTGCCGGCGGCGCCTCCCGGCGAGGCGCACTGACCGTGGAGAAACCGCCCGAGTGACGAGAAACACCCGACCATCCGCGTGACCAGCGGCGATGCGCGGGTAAGGGAGGGCGGACATCCATCCGCAGGAGGAAAGATGCGCTCCTCCATCTCTCTGGGCCGCATCGGCGGAGTCCAGGTCGGGCTCAACGTCAGCGTGCTGGTCATCGTCGTCATCCTGGTCGTGGGGCTGGCCTACGGGCGCTTCCCCGCGGTCTTCCCCGGCCGCTCCCCCGTGGAGTACCTGCTGGCCGGGCTGACCTCGGCCGTGCTGTTCCTGGGGTCCCTGCTCGCCCACGAGCTGGCCCACGCCGTGACGGCCCGCCGCCACGGCATCGAGGTGGCGCACATCACCCTGTGGCTGCTCGGCGGCGTCGCCGAACTGCGCGGCCAGCCCCGCACGCCCGGCGCCGACCTGAGGATCGCCGCCGTGGGCCCCGTGACGAGCCTGCTGGCGGGGGTGCTGTTCGGCGCCATGGCGGTGCTGCTCTCCGCCATGACGGGGACGTCGCTGCCCGCCGGCGTGTTCCTGTACCTGGCCGGGGTGAACGTGCTGCTCGCGGTGTTCAACCTCATCCCGGCCGCGCCGCTGGACGGCGGGCGGGTCCTGCGCGCGGCCCTGTGGGCGCGCTGGCGGGACCGCGCCAGGGCGGCGATCGCCGCGGCCCGCGCCGGCCGGGTCTTCGGGTACGTGCTCATCGCCCTGGGCTTCCTGCAGGTCGTCACCGGCCTCGGCTTCGAAGGGCTGTGGCTGGTCCTGATCGGCCTGTTCCTGGTCAACGCCGCCACCGCCGAGGAGCAGCAGACCCGGCTCGGCACCCTGCTGTACGGCCTGCGGGTCGGCGACGTGATGTCGGCCCGGCCCGTCGTCGCGCACCCCGGCCAGACCGTGGCGGAGCTGATCGACCAGGTCGTGATGCACCGGCGGCTGTCCACGTACCCGCTGGTGGACGACGACGGCGTGTTCACCGGGCTGGTGACGCTCAACCGCATCCGCAGGGTGCCCCCGCAGGACCGCGCCGCGAAGAGGCTGAGCGACATCGCCTGCCCGCCGGACGAGGTGCCGCGCTCCGGCCCGGACGAGCCGCTGACGGACTTGCTGGGCCGGATGGGCGGCTGCACGGACGGGCGCGCGGTCGTCCTCGACGGGAGCGGGCACCTGATCGGCCTGCTGACCCCCACCGACATCAGCCGGGTGGTCGCGACCGCCGGCCTGCGCGGCGCCGGCCACACTCTCCACCGGGAACGCCACAACGCCTGAACAGGGCGGACCTTCCCCCGTTCCCGCGTGCGGCGCGGACCGGACGGCTAAGGTGGGCGTCCGAAACTCGCGATCTCCCCGGCACGCACGGGCCCGGGCGCGGGCGAGCACAGGGGAGGGGAGCATGCGCGACCGGCGAGCCCGCCACCTCATGGGAGCCGCCGCCGGCCTCGCGGCGATCGTCCCCGTCTACTACCTCACCGAGGCCGCCGCCAGGGCGCTGCGCACGGGCGCCGCCGCGTTCGGCCCCGCGCCCGCCGGCCTGGGCTACCTGGCGGCGGTGGCCGTGCTCGTCACCCTCCTCACCGCCTGGCCCGCGGCCGCCCTCGGCTGCGGGGTGCCCCTGGCCGCGGCGGGCGTGCTGTTCGCCCTCGACCTGGACGCCGCGGTCGGCGTGGCCGCCACCCTGCCCTGGGCGCGGACCGGCGGGCTGCCGTGGTCCCCGCCGGACGGCGTGCCGTGGGCGGAGCTGGGCGAGCCGCCCGGCACCCTGGCCGGGACGGGCGGCCTGTACGCGCTCATCGGCGCCGTCCTGGTGCTCTCGGCGGTGCTCCCGGCCCGCCTGCGATCTATCCTGGACAGGTGAACGGGCGGGATCCGGATCGGCGCAGTGCGCTGCTCGACGCGGCCGACCGGGTCATCATGAAGGAGGGCCCCGGCGTCTCGATGGCGGCCATCGCCGCCGAGGCGGGCATCACCAAGCCCATCCTCTACCGCCACTTCGGCGACAAGCACGGCCTCTACCAGGCCCTGGCCGACCGGCACGTGCGCAAGGTCATCGCCCAGCTCCGGCCCGAGTTCGCCGCGGCGGGGCCCGACCTGCGCGAGCGGGCCAGGTCGGCCATCGACGTCTACCTCGACCTGGTCTCGGCCAACCTCAACCTCTACCGGTTCCTGTTCCACCGGGCCGGCGCCGAGGACAGCAGGGTCCGCTCCCACATGACCTCGCTGGTGCGCAGCCTGGGGGAGGAGCTCGGCGGCGTGCTGGCCGCCGAGCGGGTGGTGCCCGACCCGGTGCGCGCCCAGGTGCTCGGGCACGCCTTCGTCGGCATGGTGCAGACGACCGGCGACTGGTGGCTCGACCACCGGGAGGTGGACCGGGCGCAGGTGGTGGAGGGCCTGGTGGACGTGATCGCCGCCGCGGTCGCTCCCCGGCCGGAAGGGCCGGCGCCCCGGCGGGTCACTCCCCGAAGCGCGACAGCCGCCCGCGGCGCCGGGCATAGCTGAGCGCCCACGCGAACAACCCCAGCGTCCCGGCCAGATAGCCGACGTTGATGGCGCTCGCCCAGGCCAGCCGGTCCCACGGCACCGCCCCGCCCGCCATGACCGTGCGCATGCCCTCGAACACGTGCGAGGCCGGCAGGAACCAGGCCGCCGTCTGCAGCGGCGCCGGCAGCACCGAGATCGGGTAGAAGATCCCGGCCAGCGGCTGCACCACGAACACCAGCGACCAGGCGATCACCTGCGCCTTCTCGCCGAAGCGGAGCACCGCCGCGATGCCGACCAGCCCCAGCGACCAGCCCAGCATGAGCAGCACCCCCATGAACGGCACCAGCCCCACCCCCATGGCGTTCACCCCGAACCCGTACAGGGCGTAGGCCAGCCCGGCCATCACCGCCACCGCGAAGGCCACCTTGCCCAGCGAGAACAGCACCAGCCCCACCAGGTATTCGACGCTGGACAGCGGGCTGACCTGCACGTTGAGCAGGTTGCGCGACCAGATGTCCTCGAGGAAGGCGATCGAGATCTCGTTGCTGGCCTTCTGCAGGACCTGCCACAGCAGCACCGCGCCGAGCAGGAACGACACCACGAACGGCACCCGCTGCGTCTGCAGGAACGACGTGACGAACCCCCACAGCACCAGCTCGACCGTCGGCCAGAACAGGATCTCGAACACCCGGACCGGGCTGCGCCGCAGCGCCGCGAAGTCACGGCGGACCACGCCCAGCACCCGGGTGCGCCGGGCGGCCAGGCTCAACGGGGGCAGGGTCAGGTACGTCATCCGCGGGCCACCTTGAGAAACACCTCTTCCAGGTCCTCGGCACCGTAGTGCCCGGCCAGCTCCGCCGCGCTGCCGGCCGCCACGATCTCGCCTCCGGACAGGAAGTGGATCCGGTGGCACATGCGCTCGACCTCCCGCATGTTGTGCGAGGTGATCAGCATGGAGCTGCCGCTCTCCCCGGCCACGCGGGACAGCAGGCCCCGGATCCGGTCGCCGGCGTCGGGGTCGAGGTTGGCCGTGGGCTCGTCGAGCACCAGCAGCCGGGGCGCGTTGAGCAGCGCCTTTGCCAGCTGCACGCGGGTGCGCTGGCCGGACGACAGCGCCATCACCTGCCGCCTGCTGATCGGGCCCAGCTCGAACAGCTCGATCAGCTCGTCCACCCGCAGACGGGGGCGGCGCACCGCGTACAGGCGGGCGAAGGCGTCGAGCACCTCGTGCACGCGCAGCACCCCGGGCAGGTCCACGTAGCTCGCGGCGAAGTTGACCTGGCTCAGGACCTCGACCCGGTGCCGGGCCAGCTCCATGCCGAACATCTCGATGGTGCCCGCGTCGGGGGTGATCAGGCCGAGCAGCATGTGCAGGGTGGTCGACTTGCCCGCGCCGTTGGGGCCGAGCAGCGCGACGACCTCGCCCTCACCGACGGTCAGGCTCACGTCGCGAACGGCCGTGACCGCCCCGAACCGCTTGACCAGATGGGAAGCTCGCAGGATGGTCACCGACCAAGCGTGCGGTCAGGAGGGGCGGCCAGGCAACGGGTTTTCCCGCAGCAGCCGCAGCAGGTCCCACTCGTTCTCGCACACCCGCCGCCCGATCGCGGCCAGCTCGACCGACCGAGCGCCGCCGCGCAGGTGCCGCATGGTCTGCATGACGCAGATGATGCCCCACTTCAGCACGCCGAACGTCTCCCACCAGCGCAGCGCGTCACGGTCGACCGCCTGCCCGCCGGCCTCCTCGTAGGCGTGGATGAGGTCGCTGTAGTCGCCGAACCCGCCCACCGGCAGCTCGGAGCCGAACCGCCACGCCTTCACGCACAGCCAGCCCAGGTCCTCCAGCGGGTCGCCGGTGTGCGCCAGCTCCCAGTCGAGCACCGCCCTGATCCCCTCGGGCCCGACGATGAGGTTGCCGTTGCGGAAGTCGCCGTGCACGACCGTCGGCCGCCGGCTGCGCGGGCGGGTTGCGGCCAGCTGCCGCAACGCCAGCTCGAACACCGGATGCGGCTCGCCGAGCTGGTCCAGCACGTCCCGCCAGCGCAGCAGCGGGTCCTGCCCCTGATCCTCCGTCACCGGGACCGCCGACAGCGGCATGCGGTGGATGGCGGCCAGCGCCTGCCCGCACTGCCGGGCCAGCCGGGGCCGCGCCGCCGCGTAGGCGTCGTCGCGCAGGATCTTGCGCGGGATTGTCTCGCCGGGGACGCGGGTCATGAGGATGTACGACTCCCCGCAGGCGATGATCCGCGGCACCGGCACGCCGGCCCCGGCGGCGGCCCGCATCAGCCCCGCCTCGGCGGCCAGGCCGGAACCCGCCTCCGTGGGGGCGCCGGGCGAGTCGAGCCGCAGGATCAGCTCGTGCCTGCCGCCGTCCTGGGTGACGACGTCGAGGGCCCAGGTCTCCCGCGAGGCCCCGCCGGGCAGCCGGGCGCAGGACCCGATCGCCGCCCCGGCCCCGAACACCTCGCGGGTGATCGTCCGCGGGTCGGTCATCGGCGGCCGAACTCCCAGGTGCCGCCCGCCGCGTACGAGCCCAGGATCCGCCGCCCCACCGAGTCGATGTGCACCTCGTCGGGCCCGTCGTAGATGCGCCCCGCCCGCGCGTGCCGGTACATCCGGTCCAGCGGCGTGTCGGGGGTCAGACCGGCGGCGCCGTACACCTGGATGGCCCGGTCGATCACGTTGTGCAGCATCCGCGCGCCCACCACCTTGATCGCCCCGATCTCCACCCGGGCCTGCGAGCCCGCGTCGATCGCCTCGGCGGCGTGCAGCGTGAGGAGGCGGGCGGACTGGATCTCGGCGTAGGAGTCGAACACGTGCTGGCGCATGAGCTGCTTGGCGGCCAGCGGCTCCCCGAAGGCGGTGCGCTCGTGCAGCCGCCGGCACATCAGGTCGAAGGCCCGCTGCGCCTGCCCCAGCCACCGCATGCAGTGGAAGATCCGCCCGGGCCCGAGCCGCCTCTGCGCGATGACGAACCCCTGCCCGCGCGGCCCGAGCAGGTTGGACGCCGGCACGCGGACGTCCTCGTAGCGCACCTCGCAGTGCGCCCCGTCGAGGCCCAGCACCGGCGTCTCGCGCACGATCGTGTAGCCGGGGGTGCCCGTCGGCACCAGGATCATGGAGAAGGCCAGGTGGGGTGGCGCGTCCGGCTCGGTCCTGCACATCACGGTCGTGTACGCCGCCCGCGACGCCCCGGTCGTGAACCACTTGTGCCCGTTGATCACCCACTCGTCCCCGTCGAGCACCGCGGCCGTGCCGATCTGCGTCGGGTCGCTGCTGGAGACGCTCGGCTCGGTCATCGCGAAGCTCGGCGAGATGTCGCCGCGCACCAGCGGCTCCAGGTAGCGCTCCCGCTGCTCGGGCGAGGCGTGCTCGTGCAGCATCAGGGAGTCCTGGAGGGTGTAGGTGCCCAGCGCGAGCTGCCCGTACTCGCTGCGGCCCTGCACCTCGTTGACGTAGACGTAGTCGAGGAACGGCAGCCCGCCGCCGCCCAGCTCGCGGGGGTGGCCGAGCGCCCACAGGCCCTCCTTCCTGGCCTCCGCCCGCAGCTCCTCCAGCGCCGTCGCGGCCGCCGGCCCGCCCGCGTGCAGGACGGGCTCGGCGGGCTCGACCCGCTCGGTCATGAACGCGTACACGGCATCGCGGATCGGGCGTACGCCGTCGGGGATGGCGAAGGTCATGAAACGATCCCATCCCGAAACCCCGGCGGCGGTCAACGGTGGCGCGGCGGCCGATCAGGGCAGCCAGCTGACCCGGCCGTGCAGGAAGGCGTACCCGACGAAGGCGACGGCGTCGATGAGCGTGTGCGCGACCACCAGCGGCATGGCCCGCCCCCACCGCTGGTACAGCCGCCCGAACACCAGCCCCATCACCACGTTCCCGACGAACCCGCCGAACCCCTGGTACAGGTGGTACGACCCGCGCAGCAGCGACGACACCACCACGGCCTTCCACGGCGACCACCCGGCCTGCCCGAGCCGGTGCAGCAGGTAGCCGGCGACCAGCACCTCCTCCAGCACGCCGTTCTGCGCCGCCGCCAGCAGCAGCACCGGCACCTGCCACCACACCTCGGGCAGTTGCCCGGGCACGACGGTCAGGTTCACCCCCGCCGCCCACACCGCCAGGTAGAACGCCAGCCCGGAGCCGCCGATCGCGGCCGCCAGCGCCGCCCCGCGCGCCAGGTCGCCCCCGGGCCGGCGCAGGTCGGCGCCGATCGTCCGCAGCGACTCCCCGGAGCGCACCAGCAGGTACGCCACCAGCCCCACCGGCGCCACCGAGACCGCGATCTGGACGAGCTGCAGCGCCAGGTCCAGCCAGGGCCGGTCGGGCGCCATCGATCCGACGAGCACGGCCTGCTGGCCCTTGAGCTCCCGCGGCGCCGTGAGCGCACCGATCAGCCGCACGAGCGCCACCAGAGCGCTGGCGCCGAGCGAGACCGAGAACACGACGAGGACCTCGGCCCGGATGAGCCTCGGCCCGAGCACCGGGGCGGGTGCGGCGGGGGACTGAGTGTGCATGTGCGCAGATTAGTCGGTACATGATCGGATGCCGATAAAAGCGACATTCCGCCTGGTAGCCGGATCCGCTTGGGGAGCGGGGTCCCGGTCTGCTAAGGAGGTGCTGTGAGGCGTACCGATCCGCACGACGTCCCCACCGCGGCCGAGCTCGTGGCCGCCGTGCGCGACTTCCTCCAGACCGATGTGCTCCCGGCGGTCGACGGCCGGGTCCGCTACCACACGCGCGTCGCCATCAACGTGCTCGGCATGGTGGAGCGGGAGATCGAGCTCGGCCCCGAGCAGGCCGAGCGGCACGCCGCCCGCCTGGCGGAGCTGGGCGTGGCGGGCGACGCCGAGCTGGCCGCCGCCATCCGGGAGGGCCGCGTCGCGGACGACGCGGCCCTCGTGACCGCCCTCGAACAGGCGGTACGCGCGAAGCTGGAGGTGGCCAACCCCGCCTATCCGGGTGAGGTCAGTGGGAGCCGGTCAGATCCAGGTCCTTGACCTCCGGGTCGCCCTCGTCGGCGAAGTAGTCGTTCCGGGCGGTCGCGTCCTTCCCGTCGGCCACCTTGGCGGCCCGGAAGATCAGCGTGCCCACGGCCGCCACGATCAGGTTGACGCCCAGTGCCAGGAATCCGGCGTAGATCGTCATCTTGGTGTCGAAGCCCAGGT
The DNA here is from genome assembly GCF_052246675.1 of Nonomuraea sp. KM90. Lineage (NCBI taxonomy): Bacteria > Bacillati > Actinomycetota > Actinomycetes > Streptosporangiales > Streptosporangiaceae > Nonomuraea > Nonomuraea sp. KM90. The sequence continues at coordinate 15,365 of NZ_JBQQCB010000112.1, forward strand.
TCGCCAGCCCGAACGCCGAGCCGCCGAAGTGCTGCTTGCCGTTGGCCGGGTTCGGGATGAGGTAGAGCATCCACATGCCCGCCGCCAGGCCGGCGGCCCAGCCCGCGATCAGGCCGCCCTTGTGGAACCAGCGGGTGTAGAGGCCCAGACCCACCGACGGCAGCGTCTGCAGGATGATCACGCCGCCGATGAGCTGCAGGTCGATCGAGAACTGCGGGTCGAGCAGCAGGATGCACAGCACCGCGCCCACCTTGACCACCAGCGACACCAGCTTGGAGACCTTGGCCTCCTGGGCGTCGGTGGCGTTCTTGTTGAGGTATTCGCGGTAGATGTTGCGGGTGAACAGGTTCGCCGCGGCGATCGACATGATCGCCGCCGGGACGAGCGCGCCGATGCCGATGGCGGCGTAGGCCACGCCGGTGAACCAGTCGGGGAACATCTGGTCGAACAGCACCGGCACGATCGTGTTCGTGTCGGTCTTGCCGCCGGCCGTGACCGGCTTGGTGCCCGCCGCGATCGCCATGAAGCCGAGCAGCGCGATCAGGCCCAGCACGAGGCTATAGGCGGGCAGCGCCGACATGTTGCGCTTGATGACGTTGCGGTTCTTGGAGGCCAGCACGCCGGTGAGGCTGTGCGGGTAGAGGAACAGCGCCAGCGCCGAGCCGAAGGCCAGCGTGATGTACTGCAGCTGGTTGTTGGCGTTCAGGATGACCCCGTCCGCCGGATTGGGGCTGGCGTCGAACTTGGCCTTGGCCGCGTCGAAGATCGAGTCCCAGCCCCCCAGCTTGGCCGGGATGTAGATGATCGCCGCCAGGATCACGATGTAGATCAGCGCGTCCTTCACGAACGCGATCAGCGCGGGGGCGCGCAGGCCGGACTGGTAGGTGTACGCGGCCAGGATCGCGAACGCGATGATGATCGGCAGGTGCCCGGTGATGCCCATCGCCTTGAGCACCGCCTCGATGCCGACGAGCTGCAGCGCGATGTACGGCATCGTGGCCACCAGACCGGTGATCGCGATGACCAGCGCCAGCGTCGGCGACCCGAACCGGGCCCGGACGAAGTCGGCCGGCGTGACGAACCCGTGCACGTGCGACACCGACCACATCCGCGCCAGCACCAGGAACACCAGCGGGTAGACCACCACGGTGTACGGCAGCGCGTAGAAGCCGAGCGCCCCGGAGCTGAACACCAGCGCCGGCACCGCCACGAAGGTGTAGGCGGTGTACAGGTCGCCGCCGATCAGGAACCAGGTGATCCACGAGCCGAAGCTGCGACCGCCGAGCCCCCACTCGTTGAGGCTGGCCAGGTCGTTGGGCCGCCGCCAGCGGGCGGCCACGAAGCCCATGCCGCTGACCAGCAGGAACAGCAGGATGAAGACGACCAGCTCGGTCGTGTGCCCGCTCACTTGGTCATCCTGTAGACGATGGTCGTGGACACGACGCCGACGACGATGAAGGCGATCTGCAGCCAGTAGAAGAGCGGGAAGCCCATCAGGCGCGGCTCGTCGGCGTTGAACAGGAACGTCAACAGCGGCAGCACGATAGGCAGGACCAGCAGCCAGTTCCACGGGCTGCGGTCGGTGCGCGGCTGCCCGGGTTCCCCGGTAGTCATCGACCCTCCGATAGGTGGATCAGGAGCCGGTTGTGACCGGGCCCTGACATCTAGTCAATGGAGGGAGATTAGCTTTACGGGAGTATTAAACCCAATGTCCGCAATGTTACGGTTTGGCCTAAATGTCGAGATGGTGTCTCGGCATGTGAGACCAGGGTCAGGGGTCGCCGGATGCACAGTAACGACGGTCACGGGGTGAACGGGATCGCCGATCGGCGAATGGTCGATTACTCGCGCCCAATGGTCGCGTCGCCGGTGGGGTCGCCGGCGAGCTCGTCGGCGATGTCCTGGGTGCCGTACTCCTCGGGCGCGGGCACCTCGACGATGGGTTCCGGCCGGTCGTCGAACTCCAGCCGCAGCGCCCGCGACATGGTGGCGTGCATCTCGTACAGGCAGATCGCGTAGGTCAGCTCCAGGATCTGCTCGTCCGGCAGATGCGCCTTGAGCACGGCGAACACCGCGTCGTGCACCCGCCCGCCGTCCAGCACCAGCGCGTCGGCGTAGGCCAGCACGGCCCGCTCCAGCTCGCCGAACAGGTCGCTGACCGCCCAGTGCTCGACCGCCCGCACCTTCTCCTCCGGGACGCCGAGCGCCCGCAGCTGCTTGCAGTGCTGGGAGAAGACGAACTGGCTCTGCCTCGCCCAGCCCGCCCTGGTCTGGCCCAGCTCGCGCAGTACGGGGTCGAGCGTCATCTCCCGGTAGAGCCGGAAACCCTTGACGCAGTGCCGGAAGATCTTCGGATCGAGCGCGAACACCGTCCACCAGTCGCCCGGCGAGCCGGTGGCCGTGCCCTGCCGGCCGGGGGAGAGCAGGCGGTCGTGGAAGAACGTGACGACCGGGTCGGTCATCTCCTCCCGCGGCACCTGGCGCAGCCGCGGCATCACACGGTCCGGTCGGCGGCGGTCTTCGGCTCGTGCGTGACGTCGCCCGGCCGCCCGACCCGGCGCGTCCAGGCGGCGAACTCGACCAGGACGCCGTCGGGGTCCTTGAAGTAGATCGACCTGACGAACACGCCGTCGTGCATCTCGGGGGCCACGCCGAACTCGCTGTCGTCGTGGTTGAGCAGCACGCCCACGTCGATGCCCTTGGCGACGAGCCGCTCGCGGTATTCCTCGATCCTCTCCGGCGGCACGTCGAAGGCGATGTGGTTCATGGAGCCGACGGCCGACAGCAGCTCGCCGCGGTCGGGCAGGTTCTTCGGCGCCGACACGCCGGGCACCCCGTCGGGAGCGTCGGGGAACCAGAAGAAGGCCAGCGCGTTGCCGCCCCCGCAGTCGAAGAAGAAGTGCTGCCCCCAGCCCATGGGCAGCTCGATGGTCTTGATCAGCGGCATGCCCAGCACGCCGGAGTAGAAGTCGACGGTCTGCTTCATGTCCGAGCAGACCAGCGCGACGTGGTTGACCCCGCGAAGCTCGAATTCGCTGTTCATAGTAACTCCCTACTTATCACAGGGTTTCACCGAAAAACATGACACGAGATGTCGGCTTTCGCGGGCACGATCGGTCGCATGATTGCTTTGGTGGCGGGCGCGACCCGCGGAACGGGACGGGGCATCGCGGTGGCCCTGGGGGAGGCCGGCGCGACGGTCTACTGTGCGGGCAGGAGCACGCGGGAGCGGCGCTCGGAGATGGACCGGCCGGAGACCATCGAGGAGACGGCCGAGCTGGTCACCGCGGCCGGCGGGACGGGCATCCCCGCCCCCTGCGACTTCCTCGACCCGGCCCAGGTGGAGGCGCTGGCCACGCGCGTGGAGGGCGCGCACGGGCGGCTCGACGTGCTGGTCAACGACGTGTGGGGCGCCGACGGCCTCTGGGAGTGGGACACGCCGGTCTGGAAACACGACATGGACAAGGGGCTGCGGCTGCTCCGGCTGGCGATCGACACGCACCTCATCAGCGCCCGGCACCTGCTGCCGCTGGTGATCAAGGAGAAGGGCGGCCTCGTGGTCGAGGTCACCGACGGAACCTGGTCGTTCAACGAGACCCGCTACCGGGAGAACGTCTACTACGACCTGGCCAAGATGTCGGTGAACCGGCTGGCGTTCGCCTGGTCGAACGAGCTGCGCCCGCACGGCGGCACCGGCGTGGCCGTGACGCCGGGCTTCCTGCGCTCGGAGGCCATGCTCGACAACTTCGGCGTCACCGAAGACAACTGGCGCGAGGCCAAGGTGGACATCGCCTGGATGGTCTCCGAGACGCCGCTCTACGTCGGCCGGGGCGTGGCCGCCCTGGCCCAGGACCCGGACCGGCAGCGCTGGTCGGGCAGGTCGGTCAGCAGCGAGGAGCTGGCCGTGGCGTACGGGCTGACGGACGTGGACGGCAGCCGCCCGCGCGTGTGGAGCTTCATCACCGAGGTGCGCGAGAAGGACGGCGAGACCGGCTGGGAGTCCTACCGGTAGAGGCGCGCCATGCGGGCGGCGGCCTCGGCGACCATCGCCCGCAGCTCCGGCGGATCGAGCACCTCCGCCTCCGGCCCGAACCGCAGCACCTGCGAGTACGCCACCGGCACCGACTCCACCGCCAGCCGCACGGTGCCGTCCGGCCCGAGCGAGGCCAGCGCGTCGTCGAGCGCGGCCGGGTCGGCGATGTGCCGCAACATCCGCAGGCCGCGCTCGCTGAGCCGCAGCGTGATCACCTCCCGCAGCAGCGACCGGCTGAACTCCGCCGACTGCCCCGCCCAGAAGGCCGCCAGGTCGAAGTCGGCGTCGCGGACGAACGGCTCGTCCAGCACGGAGATCTCGCCGAACCGGTGCAGCCGGAAGATCAGGAACCGCGTCCCCAGGCGGGCGGCCAGGTACCAGACCCCCGCCTTGAGCACCAGCCCGTACGGCTCCAGCGTGCGCGCGTTGCCCTTGTAGACGGCCGAGACGCGCCGGTCGCTCCACACGGCCCTGGCCAGCGGCGCCAGCGCGGCCGGCGGCGGGTCATCGCCGGCGAACCACCCCGGCGCGTCCAGGTGGAAGCGCTGCGCCGCGGTAGACGGCGCGTCCTGCAGCGCGGGGGAGAGCGCGGCGGCGGCCTTCAGCCGGGCCGTGGCCGCCACCTCCTGCAGCCCCATCTCGCGCAGCGCGGCCGGCACCCCCGACAGGAACAGCGCCTCCGCCTCGGCCCGGTCCAGCCCGGTCAGCCGGGTCCGGTAGCCGTCGACCAGCCGGTAGCCGCCGCCCCGCCCCCGGTCGGCGTAGACCGGCACGCCCGCCTCCGACAGCGCGAGCACGTCCCGGTGCACCGTGCGCTCGGAGACCTCCAGCTCCTTGGCCAGCTCGGCCGCCGTCATCCCGCCCCGGCCCTGCAGCAGCAGGACCAGCGACATCAGCCTCGAGGCGCGCACAGCGGCAGCACCACGGCCGAGGGGCGGTCGGGGGAGTGGAACACCTCGACGTCGGCGGGCACCATCGCGCCGCCCGCGCCGAGGGGGTCGCCGGTGCCGTGGTTGCGGGCGATCGTCGGGTACGCCCCCGCCGCCACGTGCACCCGGATCCGGTGGTCGCGCCGGAACCGGTGCCCCATCGGCCACAGGTCGACGCCGACCCGGCGCACGCCCTCACCGTCGGGTCCGGGTCCGGAGCCCGGCCGCAGGCGGCGCACGCCCTCGCACACGTTGAGCGAGCGCCCGTCCGGGTGCACGTCGCACACCCGCACCACCACGTCCACGGACGGGGTGCTGGAGCGCACGAACAGCTCCGCGCGTACCGGGCCGATCATCTCCACGTCCGAGTCCAGCGCGGCCGAGCTGTAGACCAGCACGTCGCGGCGCTGCTCCAGCCGCCGCTGGTCGCGCGGCCTGGAGTCGCCCAGCAGCACCGGCCCGCCGATCACCGGCGTCGGATGGGCCGGGTGGTAGCGGAAGCGGTCCGGCTCCGCCTCCAGCGGCCCCTCGGTCCCGAGCCCGAAGCCGTGCTGCAGGTGCCAGCGCTGCTCCCGCATGCCGGGCACCGGCCAGTCGGGATGGTCGCGCCACTCCCCGGCGCCCGTCACGTAGATCCGCACGGGGTCCGGCCGCAGCAGGGAGTGGTCGCCGAGCAGGTGCGCGCGGAACCACGCCGACGCCTCGGCCATCGTGGGCCGGCCGTGCCGGCTGTCGATGTGGTACCAGGGCCCGATCGTCAGGTACGGCCGCCGCCCAGCCGCCCGCAGCGCCGCGTAGTCCTTGAGCTGCCACGGCAGGAACACGTCGTACCAGCCGCCCAGCATCGTGACCGCCGCCTCCACCTCGCCGACCTTCGGGGAGAAGTCGCGCCGGTCCCAGTAGGGGACGGCCGGGTCGGCGTGGTGGGTGAGCAGGTCCTGGTAGAACGGCAGCGGACGCCCGGCCGAGGCGAGGTCGAGCTCCGCCACCGGGCGGCCCGACAGGACCGCCCGGCGGGTGAGCCGGGGCGCGGTGAGCACGGAGGCGCCGCCGAAGCGGCGGGACATGCCGTCGGTGAGCGTGGTCCAGCTCAGCGCCGACTCCAGCGCGAACGCGCCGCCCACGTAGGCCGCGTCCCTGAACTGGGAGGCGGTGATCTGCGTGGCCATGGCCTTGAGCTCCGATCCGGCGTACGGCGCGATGGCCCACTGGGTGTAGCCGAGGTAGGAGGGGCCGAACATCGCGAACGAGCCACCGTACCAGGGTTGCTTGCGCAGCCACGCCACGGTGGCCAGGCCGTCGTCGTGCTCGTCGCCGAGGGGGTCGAGCAGGCCGCCGGAGCCGAAGCCGCCGCGGCAGCTCTGGATGACGACGTGGAAGCCCTGGCGGGCGAAGCCGCGGCCGTAGAACCAGCCGAGCAGGCCGCGCCGGCCGTACGGGGAGCGCATCAGGATGACGGGGGCCCGCCCGCCTCCGGCGGGGGCGTAGTGATCGGCCAGGAGCGTGACGCCGTCGGGCATCGGCACCGGTAGGTCACGCTGGAGCCGCACACGTCTCATGTACTAACGAGTAACATATGCCGCCGGGGTGCGGTAGCCCGGGGGCATACGTTGCGCAATCAGCTGAGCTGGACGGCGATGTCACTCACCTGACGGTTGAACGGGAACGTTCCAACCACCTCCGCCTTGCCGGTCAGCACGTTCACCGTGTGGAAGCGGTACGCGCCGCCGGCCTTGAGCGTGGCGTAGGCGGTGTTCGACACCGTCACGCCATCGCGGAGCCGGCTGTGGACGTCGAACCCGGCGTCGGTCGCCGCGTCCACGCCCAGCTTGCCGGTGGGGGCCAGGTTGCCGGCGTTGGCGGGGGACTGCGCCGAGACCTGGTCGGCCATGGTATCCACGTCGAACAGCGTCGTCGCGGTGGTGGCGTCCAGGTCGTTGTTGGTGTAGCCGGCGCCGGTCACGCCGGTCGCGGTCACCCCGGCCGTGGCGGGGGGCACGGGCGGGTTGGTGAGCGCGCCGTCGTTGGCCGTCATGCCCGCTGCGGGGGCGCCGTTCGGGTCGTCGAGGTTGTGCCGCAGGTTCTGGCCGGCGTCGCTGATGACGCGCAGCCGGTTGGCGGCGGGGTTGAAGTCGACGCCGAAGGTCTTGCCGTTGAGCGCGACCGTGAGCTGGGACACCTTGGTGGCCCTGGCCCGGTTGTCCAGCGTGTAGATGCCGCCCTTGTCGCCGACCGCGTACAGCCTGCCGTTCTGTACCCGGTAGTCGATGCCGACGACCTTCATGTCGTCCTTGAGGCCGCTGATCCGGCCGATCCGGTCGACGTCGCGAGGGTCGCCCGCGTCGAAGGTGACCAGGTCGCCCGCGGTGGTCAGGCCGGTGACGCGGGGGCCGTCGTCACGGTGGTGAGCCTGCGCGGGCGAGGCCAGGACCGCGCCCGCGCCGAGCACGGCGGCGGCGAGCGCCAGTTGCTTACGCATCAGATCTCCTTGTGTGGGTGTTGCCTTGCCCCTTTCTTCGCCCGCCGCCCGGTTCTGGATGAAGGGCCCGATGAAGGGCCCGAGGGTGGGCCCGCCCCGCGTGACGGCGAGGCGGGCCCGGGGGTCACGGGGCGGCCCGGTCCGGGCGCTCCGAGATGCGCAGCGCGTTGACGATCGTCGCGCCCTGCCGGGTCGCGAACCGCACGTTGAGCTGCCCGTCGGTCACCTTCACCGTGTACTGCCTGCTCACGGCGGTGTACGTGCCCGCCTCCAGGGCCAGGTCGAGCGCCGGGATCGCCAGCTGCCCCTCGACCAGCACGTCGAAGACCCGCTTGCCCATCGCGGTGTTCCTGATCTCGGCGAAGTCCAGCTCCACGGTGTACGTCCCGGCGGGGACGCTGTCGAACCGGTACTCCAGCATCGACTCCCTGGCGGTCCGGAACAGGGCCTGGTCGGCGGTCCCCGCGATGGTCCTGGACGTGCTCTGCGTCCGGTTCTGGGTGGCCAGGTAGCCGTAGCCGCCCTGGACGTACTTCCTGTCCGGCGTCCAGGTGTCACCGGCGGCGTCCACGGAGTTCCTGGTCGCGCCGGCGTCCACGGCCACCTGGTGCTTCGGCACCACGACCGTCACCTTGATCTCGATGGTGGGCTGCCGCCCGCTGGCGGACTTGACGAGCAGCTTGCCCTCGCGGAACGTGCCGGGCGCGACCCCGGCGCTCGACACCACCAGCTCCAGGCGCACCGCCTGCCCCTTCGCCAGCTCGCCTGCCGCCGGCGTCACCGTGAACCAGGAATCCCCGGTCGCCGTGTACGGCGTCGGCGTGCCCAGGTTCGTCAGCTCCACCGTGCGCCTGCGGCTGGACTCGGCCGGCAGCACCACGGTCACCTCCGCCACCGACGCGCTCACCCGGCCGGTGACCAGCGCCGTGTCGATCCGGGTCACCGTCGTGGGCGCCACCGTGACGGGCTGGGTGAAGGTGCCGTAGTGCTCCTTGGACACCACGACGTCGTAGTCCCCGGCCGGCACCTGCCCGTAGAAGGCGCCGTCCGCGCCGGTCGTGAGCGTGGCCACCTCGCCCACCTTCACCGTCGCCCCGGCGATGGGCTCGCCGTCGTTGGCGTCGGTGACGGCACCGGTGACCAGGCCGTGCCGGCTGGCGGTGAACGTCACGCCCTGCCCGGTGCTCAGCGCCGCCTGCTCGTAGGAGTAGAGCAGCGCGTCGTCGCCGGCCGCGTTCTCGACCCCGATCGTGGCGCTGACGCCCTGGTCGCGCGTGCTCTCGATGTCCTTGTACCGGAACCCGATCGAGCCGTCCTCGCCCAGCAGCGCCGCGAACGACACCCGCTGCGCCGCCTCGTTGTAGAAGGTGACGTTGCGCCACTCGACCACGAACGTCCGGTGCGGCGCCGTGCCGGTCACCGCCGTGTAGATCCCGGCCTGGGCGTCCACGATGAGGTCGTCCCAGTACGGGTACACCGCGTTGTTCGGCGTGCCCGACGTCGGCAGCCGGCCGTTGCTGCCGGTCGTGATCCGGTCGGCGGCGAACGTGACGAACCCGTTCGTGCCGATCCACGCCCGGCCCTGGCCGGTGCCGTAGAACGGGACCGGGAACGGCAGGGTCACCTGCACGGCCTCGTCGTCGCCGGTCAGCGCCAGCTTCTCGGTGCCCGCCACGTACGCCTGCGCGCCGCTCCGGCAGGTGTAGCCGAAGTTGTCGCCGCGCAGCGGCAGCTCGACGTCCTTGACCAGGTCCCCGGCCACCGTGACGGCCGAGGTCGCGGCGCTGGAGCAGCGGGACGCCGGCGTGACCCGCAGCTCGTACGAGCCGTGCGGCAGCGTCATGGTGTAGCGGCCCGAGGCGTCGGTCACCGCGCTCACCGGCGTGCCGGCGGCGGCCACCGTCGCGCCCGGCTCCGGCGTGCCGGCCGTGGTGACCGTGCCGGACACCACGCCCGTCGGCTGGACGGTCATGGGCACGTCTGCGGTCGTGGCCTGCTCGGCGGTGATCGTGACGGCCGCGGTGGCCCGGTCGTGGCCGAACTTCTGCGCGCTGAGCTCGTAGGCGCCGGGCAGCAGGCGCGGGATGGCGTACGTGCCGTCCGCGCCCGTCGTCACGGTGCGGGTCAGCGGGCCGGTGACGGTGACGGTCGCGCCGGAGACCGGCGCGCCGCCTGCGGTCACCGTGCCGGACAGGTCGCCCAGGCCCTCGTCGGGGGCGGCCCGCACGGCGGCGTAGGTGTCGAGCCTGCCCTCGCCCCAGATGTTGTTGTCGGCCGCGGTGCCGCCGCACGCGGTGTCGGAGACGTCCGTGGCGGTGGTGTCCAGCAGCGGCCGGGTGGCCGCCACGTCACCGGCCAGGCCCGGGGCCGCCGACCAGATCAGCGCCACCGTGGCCGCCACGTGCGGCGAGGCCATCGACGTGCCGGTGTAGACGTCGTAGTCGTCGCCGGGGGTCGAGGAGCGCACGTTGACGCCGGGGGCGGCGATGTTCGGCTTGATCTCGCCGTTCTCGCCCTCGCCCTTGCTGGAGCGGGTGTACAGGGCGTTGTTGACGTCGAAGCCGCCCGCGCTGTAGGCGGTCACGTACTGGCCGGGCGAGCCGCTGCTGCGGCAGGCCGGGCCCTCGTTGCCGTTGGAGAAGGCCGGGAAGATCCCGGCCGCCAGCCACGCCTCGACGACGTCCTGGTAGAAGGGGTCGAACCCGGTGCCGCCCCAGGAGTTGTTGACGATGTCCGGCGCCAGGTCGGGGCGCGGGTTCTGGCCGTTGAGGTCGGTGGGCCGCACCATCCACTGCCCGGCCGCCAGCAGGGAGGCGTCGGTGCAGGTGTTGACCTCGCAGCCCTTGGCGGCGATCCACCTGGCGCCCGGCGCCACGCCGATGCCGTTCGCGCCGACCATCGTGCCCATGGTGTGCGTGCCGTGACCGTTGTTGTCGCACGGCGCCGCGGTCGGGCAGACGCGCGCCGGGTCGAACCAGTTGTAGTCGTGGGTGTAGGAACCGTCCGGGTTCCGGCCCCGGTAACTGGCGGCCAGCTCGGGGTGGTCGAACTGGGCGCCGGAGTCGATGTGGGCGATCACGATGCCCTCGCCGCGGTTGCCGAGCTCGTTCCACACGCGCGGCGCGTTGACCCGGTCGATGTTCCACTCGACCGCGTCGACCTTCTCCTCGGCCGTCCCCCGGACAGGCTTCGGCAGCGAGAGGATGCGGATCGGGTCGATGCGCTCGACCTCGGGCAGCGTCGCGATCTCGGCGGCGAGCTTCTCGCCCGCGGTCACCTTGACCGCGTTGACGATCCAGTACGGGGTGTAGTCGGCGTGGTGGGAGTCGAGCAGCTTGCGCAGGCCCTCCTGGGAGGTCCTGGCGCGCGCGTTCTTGGCCTCGAAGACCTGCTCGGCCTTGGCTTCCTTGGTCGCGGCCCGGCGGGCGCCGCTCAGGTCGGCACTGCCCTTCATCCGGACCCAGAACGTGGCCTTGTCATCCTGCGCGAGCTGCGCCTGGACGCCCGCGTCGATCTTGCCTGGGTCGGGTGCGGCCTGCGCCGCGGCCTGCGGTGCTAACAGTCCGGCGACGGTCACGATCCCGGTCAGGATCGCACGCCAGCGGGGGGTGTGGGGCACTGGCTCTCCTTCAGGACAAAGGGAGAGGTGATCTTTACGCCTCTGTCGAGAAGGGTGAAGAGATCGTGTCGGGAAAGCAAGAGCCGACCTGAAAAGTTACTTTGCGAGCTGAAATGTAATCTGGTCAGCTGAAATGTCGCCACGCGGGCCATAAGGCCGACCACGGCTCCCGCAGGCCCCGGCACAGGAAGACCGGCATGTCCTGCTCCTCGTTGTCGATGCCGTAGCCGTTGTCCACCCGGCCCCGCTGCTCGCAGGAGTCGAACAGGCCGCGGCCGCGCGGGCCGACGTTCACCAGGATCGCGGTCGTGCCGTCCTCGGGCGGCGGGCCGTAGTGCCAGAGCTGGTTGTGCCCGGAGTAGACGCGCGGCACCCCGGCCAGGTCGAGCGCGCCGTGCTCGCCGTAGCTGCCGGTCACGACCACCGCCCGCTCGCGCTCGCCGGGCGGTATGGAGTCGCGTACCTCCTGGATCTTCGCCGTGAACTGCGGCCAGCCCACGGACTCGCGCGCCACCTCGCTGATCGCCGGCACCGGGGTCGCGGCCAGCGCGGACACCGGGATGAGCGGCAGCCCGATCACCGCCGACACCATCGCGCTGAGCGCCAGGCCCACGCCCGCCAGCCGCACGCGCGCGGCCGCCGCCGCGCTCACGCAACCCGCCGCGAACAACATCAGGAGCAGCCCGCCCGTGTAGTCGAACCGGCCGCCGCTGATCATCGTCAGCGCCCCCGCCACCGGGTACGCGATCGCCAGCGCCCGCACCCGCCGGTCCCGCCACAGCCGGACGAACCCGAACACCGCGATCACCGACACGATCGGGCCGAACAGGATCAGCTGCATCGGCACGTACAACATCCGGAACTCGGCGCCGTTCTCCTCGCTGAGCGCCGCCGCCATCTCCAGCTGCGGCCAGCCGTTGGCGATCTGGTAGATCAGGTTGGGGGCGGCGATCACCCCGGCCAGCAGCGCCCCCGCCCACAACCACGGGCTCGCCAGCACCCGCCGCGGCCCCGCGACCAGCAGCCCCACCGCCAGCCCCAGCACCAGCAGCGCGATCAGGTGCTTGTTGTAGGTGGCCACACCGATGACCGCCCCCGCCGCCACCCACCAGCGCGGCTGCTCCCGCATCAGCGCCTTCAGCAGGAACAGGATGGCCGCCGCCCACAGCGGCAGGTCGAAGGTGACCGTCATCAGCGAGTGGCCCGCGACCAGGCAGTACGCCCCCGTCGCCGTGCCCAGCGCCGTCAGCACCTGCGCCGCCCGGCTGCCGTCCAGCTCCCTGGCGATCAGGGCCATGAGCACGACCAGGAGCGCGATGGACAGCGCGGGGAACACCCGGAGCCCGGTGATCGTGTCGCCGAACAGCGCGATGCCGGCCTTGCCGATCATGGGGGTCAGCGGTGGCTGGTCGACGTATCCCCAGGCGGGATGCTCCGACAGCACGCGGAAGTACAGCTCGTCACGGTGGTAGCCGTAACCGGGGGTCAACGCCAGCAGCACCCCGAAGAGCACGACCGCGATCACGGTGACCGGCCGCCAGGCCAAGGGCCGTTCCATGAACGCTGAGGCTAGATCCCTTTACGCTCCCTTGTCACGGGTTGATAGCCCACCTGTTTCATGATCGCCATGAACCAGGCCGCGATCCGCCCGGCGTCGTCCTCGTCCGGATGGGCGCTGACCTGGTTGAGCACCGCGCCCGTCAGCATCTCCCGCACCACGTCCACGTCCACGTCGCCGGGCAGGTGTCCGAGATCGCGGGCGTGGCACAACATCTCGCGCACCATCGCCGCCCGCCGGCCCCTGCTGGCCAGCCGGTAGGCGGCCATCAGCTCGGGGTAGTCGTCGATGCTGCCGTAGAGGCGGCGCAGCAGCCGCCGGTTGCGCGGCACCGCCAGATACGCCGCCCAGTCGCCGAACATGTGCTCGATGTCGCGCCAGCCGGTGAAACCCGGGTCGTTGTCGTGGTCGGCCCACTCCAGGGCGCGCACCAGCAGCGCCGTCTTGTCGGCGAACCTGCGGTAGACCGTCGCCCGCGTCACGCCGGCCCGCCGGGCCACCTGCTCGATGCTGGTCTGCTGCGCGCCCTGCTCGATCAGCAGGTCGAGCGCCGCCGCCAGGATCGCCAGGTCCGCCTCCTGGCTGCGCGGGCGGCCCGCCGGGCGCGGGGCGATCGTCGGCCCCCCGGCCGTCCCGTCGGCCGTCACGGCACCTCCCCGATGATGGGCCAGGTGACGGGCAGGCGGTGCACGCCGTGGATGAGCATGTCGGTACGCAGCGGCACCTCGCCGGGCGCCACGGCCAGGCGCAGCGACGGGAGGCGGCCGAACAGCGCCGGGTAGGCCGCCAGCATCTCCACGCGGGCCAGCTGCCGGCCCAGGCACTGGTGCACGCCGTGACCGAACGCCACGTGCCCGCCGCCGGCCCGGCGCGCGTCGAGGCGGTCGGGGCGGGGGAAGCGCTCCGGGTCGCGGTTGGCCGCCGCGATCGAGACGGTGACCGTCTCCCCGGCCCTGACCAGCTCGCCGCCCAGCTCGACGTCCTCCAGCGCGGTCCGTACGAGGAAGGGGACGATGCTGAGGTAGCGCAGCAGCTCCTCCACCACCAGCTCCACGCCTCCCGGCCCCGCGCGCAGCACCTCGAGCTGATCGGGATGGAGCAGCAGCGCGAAGGTGCCCAGAGCGAGCATGTTGGCGGTGGTGTCCAGCCCGGCGCCCAGCAGCACGAAGCCGATGCCGGCCAGCTCCTCGTCGGTGAGGTCGCTCCCGGTCAGCCCGCTGAGCAGGTCGTCGCCCGGCCGGGCCCGCCTGGCGAGCACCAGCTCCTCCATGTGGCCCCGCATCGCGAGGAAGGCCGGGACCTTCTCCTCCTGCGGCAGATCGGCCCGCATGAGCGTGGCGCCCTGGGCCATGAACCGCTCGCGGTCCTCCTCCGGCACGCCGAGCAGCTCGCAGATCACCACCGCCGGGATCGGCGCCGCGAACGCCTCGACCAGGTCGGCGGGCGGGCCCTGACGCTCCATGGCGTCCAGGTAGGCGTGCGTGACCTCCCCGATCCGCTCGGTGAGCCGCCGCATCCTGCGCACGGTGAACTCGCCGGTCAGCAGGTGGCGGTAGCGGGTGTGCACCGGCGGATCGGTGGCGACGAACATCCCGGGCGGCGCCGGCTGCCCGGACGGCCCCCCGGGCCGGGTGGGCAGGTGCCGCAGCTCGGGGCGGGCGCTGAACCGCCGATCGGCCAGCACCTCGCGCACGAGCGCGTGGCTGGTGACCAGCCAGCCTCGATGCCCGTCGGGGTAGGCCAGCCGGGCGACGGGCCGCGTCTCACGCAGCTCGGCCAGGCCGGTGGGCGGGTCGAACGGCGTGGGCCGCTCGGTGGGCAGGGTGATCGCCTCGGTCTCCGCCATCTCGGGGATCTCCTTCCGACCGATGCCAACACAAATACAGTACAGACCTGTATTCGAATTCCGTCCCTGGCCCCCTGCTGATCGGGCCGGTGGGTCGCGTTGCGCGATCATGGTCGGGCGGTTACCCTTGGCGTCATGCGAAATCACGCTCAGCTCCTGTGGTGGCGCCGCTCCTAGGCGGCGCGTGTTTCGCATTCCTCAACGGACGGCCGCCCCGGATGGCGGCCTTTCTCGTGTCCGCCCCCGGGGCTCGATCATTTGACGTGGTGAAGGGGCAGGAAGTGGAGAAGAGCGGATATACCACCGCCGGGGGCATCGGTGTCGAACGCGAGACACGCGAGGTGGACGAGGCCGCCCTCGAAGAGATCGTGACGGCCCTCGGGGACCGGCGCGGGGGCGCCTTCTCCTCCGGCATGGACTACCCGGGCCGCTACAGCCGATGGGCCTTCGGCTACGTCGACCCGTGCCTCGAACTCGTCGCCAGGGGCCGCAACATCGCGGCCGTCGCGCTCAACGAGCGCGGCCGGATCGTGCTGCCCGCCATCGCCTCCTGCCTGCTGGCCGCGGGCAAGCCGGTCACCGAGCCCACGGCCGACCGCGTCGAGGTGCACGTGCCCGAATCGGAGGACCTGCTGCCGGAGGAGATGCGCAGCCGCAGGCCCACCGTCTTCACCGCGATCCGCGAGGTCATCGCCGCCTTCCAGGGCGACGACCCGCACCTCGGCCTCTACGGCGCCTTCGGCTACGACCTGGCCTTCCAGTTCGAGCCCATCAGGCAGGAGCTCGTCCGCCCCGACGACCAGCGCGACCTCGTGCTGCACCTGCCCGACCGGCTGGTGGTGATCGACCGGCAGCGCGAGAGCTGCGTCGAATACCGCTACGAGTTCACCGTCGACGGCGCCACCACCCGCGGCCTCGACCGGGCCGGCGACACCGCCGCCCCCGTCATCCCGGGCGAGCTGCCGGCGAACCCGCCGAAGGGCGAATACGCCAAGGTCGTGGCCGCCGCCAAGGAGAAGTTCAAGCGCGGCGACCTGTTCGAGGTCGTGCCCGGCCAGGTCTTCCACGCCGCCTGCGCCGACCCGTCCGCCTTCTACCGCGGCCTGCGCAAGAGCAACCCGGCCCCGTACGAGTTCATCATCAGCCTCGGCGAGGGCGAGCACCTGGTCGGAGCCTCGCCCGAGATGTACGTACGCGTCAGCGGCGACCGCGTCGAGACCTGCCCCATCTCCGGCACGATCGCCCGCGGCAGCAACCCCGTCGAGGACGCCGAGGCCATCCGCACGCTGCTGTCGAGCGTGAAGGAGGAGTCGGAGCTGACCATGTGCACCGACGTGGACCGCAACGACAAGTCGCGCATCTGCGTCCCGGGCACCGTCAAGGTCATCGGCCGCCGCCAGATCGAGCTCTACTCCCGCCTGATCCACACCGTCGACCACATCGAGGGCCGCCTGCGCCCCGAGTTCGACGCCCTCGACGCCTTCCTCACCCACATGTGGGCGGTCACCGTCACCGGGGCGCCCAAGACGTGGGCCATGCAGTTCATCGAGGACCACGAGGCCACCACCCGCAGGTGGTACGGCGGCGCCATCGGCTTCATCGGCTTCGACGGCTCCATGAACACCGGCCTGACCCTGCGTACCGCCCAGATCAAGAACGGTGTGGCGACCGTCAGGGCGGGGGCCACGCTGCTGTTCGACTCCGACCCCGAGGCGGAGGAGCGCGAGACCGAGCTCAAGGCCAGCGCCCTGCTCGGCGCCCTGGCCGCGGTCAACCAGCCCGACGCCGTGCCGGTCGCCGAGGCCAGGCAGCAGCCGGGCCTGGGCATGAAGGTGCTGCTCGTCGACCACGAAGACTCCTTCGTCAACACGCTGGCCGACTACTTCCGCCAGGAGGGCGCGGACGTGGTGACGCTGCGCCACGGCTTCCCGGCCCACCTGATCGACGAGATCGGGCCCGACCTGGTGGTGCTCTCGCCCGGCCCCGGCTGGCCGACCGACTTCGGCATGTCGGCCCTGCTCGACCAGATCTACGCCCGCGACCTGCCGGTGTTCGGCGTCTGCCTGGGCCTGCAGGCCATGGTGGAGCAGGCCGGCGGCACGCTGGAGCTGCTCGACTATCCCGAGCACGGCAAGCGCGGCCAGGTCGCGCGGCTGGGCGACAGCGCGCTGCTCCACGGGCTGCCCGAGGAGTTCACCGCGGCCCGCTACCACTCGCTGCACGCCAAGCGGCCCGGCGTGGTCGGCTTCACCCCGACCGCGCTCACGCCCGACGGCAACGTCATGGCCATCGAGGACACCGAGCGGCGGCGCTTCGCCGTGCAGTTCCACCCGGAGTCGATCCTGACCCAGGAGGGCGGCGCGGGCGCGAAGATCATCGCGAACGTGCTGCGTCTGGCCCGCAGGTAGGTAAAACCCCGCGGGAGCGTGCGGAGCTCCCCTAGAGTCTCCGCATGCTCCCCGTAGACCTGCCCGGCACGGTGCGTGACGCGCTGCTCGCCCCGCTCGTCGACCACCACTGTCACGGGGTGCGGCGAGACGAGCTGAGCAGAGCCCGCTTCGAGCTGCTCATCAGCGAGGGCGGCGGCCCGGCCCCGCCCGGCACCACCCACTTCGACACGCCGTTCGGCGCGGCCGTGCGCCGCTGGTGCGCGCCGCTGCTCGACCTGGAGCCGCACGCGCCGCCGGCCGTCTACCTGGCCCGCCGGGCCGAGCTCGGGGCGGGCGAGGTCAACCGGCGGCTGCTGGCGGGCGCCGGGGTGGTGGCGTTCCTGGTGGACTCCTCGCCGGAGGACGCCGAGATGCTGAGCGCCGCCGAGATGGGCCGGCACGGCGGGGCGGCGGCCGACGAGCTCGTACGGATCGAGCAGATCGAGCGGGACGTGGCCGAGACCGCGCAGATCGCCGTCGACTACCTCGACACCCTGGGCGAGGAGCTGGCCGCCAGGGCCGCCAGGGCGGTCGGGCTCAAGACGGTCATCGGCTCCCTGTGCGGCCTCGACTTCGACCCGGCCAGGCCGGCCCGGGGAGCGGTGATCGCGGCGGCCAACCGGCGGCTGGCCGACCCCAAGGAGCCGCTGACGGACCCGGTCCTGCTGCGTTACCTGCTCTGGAGCGCGGTCGACGTGGCCAGGGAGCGGGGGCTGCCGGTGCAGTTCCACAGCGGCTTCGGCGGCCCCGCGGAGTTCGGCGGGGACGTGCTCGGGGCCGAGCCGCATCGCGCCGACCCGGCCAGGCTGAGCGTGTTCGTCAGGGCGCTGCAGCCGCTCGGCGTGCCGGTCATCCTGCTGCACTGCTACCCGTTCCACCGCCAGGCCGCCCACCTCGCCGGGCTCTTCCCGCACGTCTACGTGGACGTCGGTCTCGCCCTGCCGCACCTGGCCGCCTCCGCCCGGGTCATGGACGAGCTGCTGGAGCTGGCGCCGTTCCACAAGCAGCTGTTCAGCTCCGGCTGCCGCGGCGTGGCCGAGAGCGGCTACCTGGGCGCCCTCCACTACCGGCAGGCCCTGGCGGCGGCGCTGCGCACCAGGCTGGCGACGGGGGAGTGGAGCGCGCCGGACGCCGCCCGCGTCGCCCACATGATCGGCTCCGGCAACGCCCGCCGGATATACCGCCTGTGAACTCCTCCTTGCGGAGGAGGTGTGACCTGGGTCTCATTGCGGATAATCGGCGCACCATGAGTGCCATCGAGATACGAGACCTTTCCAAGTCGTTCGGTCCGGTACGCGCGGTGGACGGGGTTTCCTTCACGGTCGAGGCCGGCACGATCACGGGCTACTTGGGCCCGAACGGCGCCGGCAAGACCACGACCCTGCGCAGCCTGCTCGGGCTGGTCACCGCCGACTCCGGCAGCGCGCTGGTCGACGGCCGCCGCTATGTCGAGCTCGAACGCCCCCTCACCGAGGTGGGCGCCGTGCTCGAAGCCACGAACTTCCATCCCGGGCGCACCGCGTACAACCACCTGAAGGTGCTGTGCACGGCGGCCCGCCTGCCGCTCGCGCGCGCCGGGGACGCGCTGGAGCGGGTGGGGCTGGCCGAGGTGGCGGGCAAGCGGGTGCTCGGCTTCTCCATGGGCATGCGGCAGCGGCTCGCGCTGGCCACCGCCCTGATCGGCGACCCCAAGGTGTACATCTTGGACGAGCCCGCCAACGGCCTCGACCCGGCGGGCATCCAGTGGCTGCGCGGCTTCATGCGCCACCTCGCCCACGAGCGGGGGGCCGCCGTGCTGGTCTCCAGCCACGTGCTGGCCGAGGTCGAGCAGACCGTGGACAACGTCGTGATCATCGCCAGGGGGCGGCTGGTGCGCCAGGGCAGCCTGGCCGAGCTCGTCTCCAACGGCGGCGCGCCCGTCATCAGGGTGCGCACGGCCAAGCCCGAGGAGCTGCGGCCCGCCCTGGAGCGGCAGGGAGGCCGGGTCGAGCTGACGGACGGGGTGCTCCGGGTCCGCGACCTCGACGTCGAGGCCATCGGCAACATCGCGCTGGAGGAGCGCGTCGTGCTGACCGAGATGACCGAGGAACGCGGCGACCTGCAACAGGTCTTCCTGCAGCTGACAGGGGAGCCGGCGGGGGAGGTGCGGGGCTGATGGCGCTCATCCGCGCGGAACTGCTCAAGGTCGCCACCACCCGGCTGTGGTGGGTGATGCTGCTGGTCATGCTGGCGTACGTGGCCCTGTCGGTCGGCTTCACCATCTTCGCCGCCGGCCAGACGACGCCCACCGGCCAGGTCATCATCCCCGGCCGCGACATGGCGGGCTTCCAGGAGATCCTCTGGGGGATGGGCACGGGCGGCACGCTCTTCGCGGCCGTGCTCGGCGTGGTCATGATGACCGGCGAATACCGCTACCAGACGATCACCACCACGCTCCTCGCCACGCCGAAGCGGGTGCGGGTGGTGGCCGCCAAGCTCGGCGCGAGCTTCGTGGTGGGGGTGCTGCTCGGGGCGGCGGCGCTGGTGCTGACCGGGGCGGCGCTGGTCGTGACCGTGCTCGCCGCCGGGGGCGACCTGGTGTTCTCGGGGACGGTCCTGCGGGTGATCGTGAGCGTGCTGGTCGTGCTGGGGCTCTACACGCTGTTCGGGCTCGGGCTCGGGGCGCTGGTGAAGAACCAGGTCGGGGCGCTGGTCGCGGTCATCGTCTGGGTGTACGTCGTCGACACGGTGGTCAACGCGATTCCCGCGCTGCAGCCGCTGGGCAAGTGGACTCCCGCGGGCGCCACCACGGCGCTGACCAGCACGGGGGTGGGGTTCGGGCTGGACCTGTCGTATCTGCTGCCGCCGTGGGCGGGCGCGCTGGTGCTGCTCGGCTACGCGCTGGCCTTCTCAGCCCTCGCCTCGGTCACCACGCTGCGCCGCGACATCACCTGACCGCCCGCCACCGGGTGGGCGGCCGTCCATGCAGGCGCCCAGCTTGGTGCCGACGACCTGCATGGCGTCGGCCAGCGCGAGCGTCTGCTCCGGGGTCAGGTGGTCGAACAGCACCTCGCGCAGCGCCTGGGCGTGATGGGGGGCGATCGCGGCGATGACCGCGCGCCCCTCGTCGGTGATCTCGGCCACGCTGGCCCGCCCGTCGCTGGCGTCGGGCCGCAGGCGTACGTAGCCGCGGTCCACGAGCTTGCTCACCCGGTGGCTGAGCCGGCTGATCGACACGTTGCCCACGCTCGCCAGGTCGCTCAGCCGCAACGGCCGCGAGACGAGCGCGTTGAGCAGGCCGTATTCGATGTGCACCAGGCCGTGCGCCCGGAACGTGCGCTCGACCTGCGGGATGCCCACCAGCATGACCGCGAGCAGGCCCTGCCACGCCCGCTGCTCGTCCTCACCGAGCCCGTCGACCAAGGAACCCCCAGGGTCAGATGCGTCCCGCCACGACGATGACCGCCATCGCCAGCAGCACCAGATTAACCTCAGCTATTCAGCCGGGGCGGTAGCTGTGCTCTAGAACATGAGAAAAGGTGCCCCTGAACTGCAAGGATTCGGGTGTCGAAGCCATATCCGCTGCAGAAGCAGGTGCACCTTTCTGGTGAGTGAG
>NZ_JBQQCB010000113.1:0-35685 GCF_052246675.1 Nonomuraea sp. KM90
GACCAACCGGCAGGGGCACGGTCTTTCATCAGGACTCGACGTCCAGGACACCCGAGTGCTCACCTGCCGGCGGCCACCATCCACCACGGAGTCTGCCGGATGGCTTACTCCCAGGACTCATTAGGACGCTCACGGTGAGCACCCAACCCCTCCAGAGCTCCGGGCACGATCCGGGGCGCGACCGCGTCACCCCGCCGGATCAGCGGCCGGCGGCGAGCGGCGACCAGGCGCCCTCCGCACAGCGGCTGCGCTACCCGGCGGTCATCGTGCTGTGCCTCACCCAGCTCATCCTGGTGATCGACAGCAGCGTGGTGAACGTCGCGCTGCCGCAGATCCGCCACGCGCTGGGCTTCTCCGCGACCGGCCTGTCCTGGGTGGTCACCTCCTACGCCCTGGTCTTCGGCGGTCTGGTCCTGCTCAGCGGCAAGGTGGGGTCGATCATCGGGCCGCGCCGCGCCCTGCTGATCGGCGTGACCGTCTTCACCGTCGCCTCGGCGCTGGGCGGTGCGGCCACGACGCCGGCGATGCTCATCGCCGCCCGCGTCCTGCAGGGCCTGGGAGCGGCACTGGCCGCGCCGGGCACCCTCGTGCTGCTGATGTCGATCACCAGGCCCGGTCCCCAGCGCGCCCGGGCGATGAGCGTGTTCGTGCTGTCCATCGGCATCGGCGCCGGGCTCGGCCTGGTGCTCGGCGGGCTGCTGACCACCTCCCTCGGCTGGGAATGGGTGATGTTCGTCAACGTCCCCATCGGCCTGGTCGTCCTGGTCGGGGTACGCCTGCTGGTGCCGGAGGCGCCCTGCGCGCCGGCCCGTCTCGACGTCGGCGGGGCCGTCGCGTCCACGACCGGCATGACCGCCCTGGTCTACGGCCTCATCAACGCCGAGTCGCACAGCTGGACCGGCGCGCCGGTCCTGGTCCCGTTCGCGCTGGCGATCGCCGGGCTGCTCGCCCTCGTCCTCATCGAGCGGCGCCACGCCGCCCCGGTCGTGCCGCTGGAGTTCTTCACACGGATGCGCAGCGCGGCCCCGCTGCTCGCCATGATGCTGATTCCGGCAGGTCAGGCCGGTTTCCTCTACTTCGCCGCGCTGTTCACCCAGAACGCGCTGGGCTTCACCCCGCTGCAGACGGGATTGTCCGTCCTGCCCTTCAGCGCCGCGCTGCTCGTCACGAACCTGCTGACCGGTCGCCTGGTGCCGCGGTACGGAGAGCGGATCGTCGGCTCCCTCGGGATGTCCGCCCTGCTCGCGGGGTTGGTGTGGATGTCGCGGATCGACGCCGCCGACACCTTCGCCGGCGGCCTGCTCGGGCCGTTCGTCCTGCTCGGCCTCGGCGCGGGGCTGACCGTCGCGCCGCTCACCGCCGTCATCATGCACCAGGCGCCGCCGGCCCGTCTCGGCGCCGCCTCCAGCCTCAATCAGGCCATGCAGCAGCTCGGCGGCGCGCTCGGCCTGGCCGTGATGACCACCGTCTACGGTGCCGCCGCGGCCGGAGCCGGCGAAGCGGGGGCGATCGCGACCGCCCTCACCGCCGGGGTCGTCTTCCCCCTGCTCGCCCTGACCCTCTTCGCCACCTGGGCCCGCCCCACCACGACCACGCACTGACCGCAACGACACGAGGAACCGGAGAACCACCATGAGCGACGCACCCGTTCCCACCAGCCGGCAGGAGTTCACGCGCGCCTGGCAGGAGTGGAGGGCCGGATGGGAGCGATGGCTCACCCGGCCCCTGGGCCGGCTGGCCGCCACCTCGCACGAATGGCTCGACGACACGCCCCGGAACCATCCCGGGCTGCCCGGCCTGTGGTGGCAGCACGGGGACGCGATCCATGTCGACCCCCAGGGCGTCCCGATGGCCTTCGACGGCGAGACCTTCACCACCGAACGCCGGTTCACCCTCGCCGACGCCCCGGACGACGTCCGCGTCACCGTCGGAGAGCTCGAGGTGGGCATCACCTACCGCGGCACGTACCTGATCGTGACCTACGACCCGAGCTCACCGGCCCGGCACGACTTCGACGGCGTGCCCGTCCACGAGCCCAGCCAGAGGTGGGTACTCCCGGGCCGCCTCGAACGGTTCCACACGCCGACGTCCATCACGCTCGACTCCGTGGGCTGGGGCACGCACACCCACGACACGCCGGGCCTGGTCCGCTTCGAGCACGCGGGCACCGAGCACACCCTCCAGGTGCTCAGCTCGCACGGAATGCTGCTCACCGTCTTCACCGACGCCACCAGCGACTTCAACCGCGCCGTCAACCTGCCGTGCGCGTTCAGCGAGCACTTCCCCATCTGCCCGCTACCGCCATCGAGCAACCGGCTGCCCTTCGCGATCGAGGCCGGAGAGAAGACACCCCACTGACGCGGACCGGCGCGGCACCACCTGCACCGGATCGGCCATGCGGACGAGACCGCCGAGCCGGCCGGCGGCCACTAGGTCGCCGAGCCCCGGCCGGGTGCCTGCTATCACCGAACGCTTCGAGCAAGGCGGCTTCAAGCAGAGCGGGTACGGCCGCCGCTCTCCGGCACTCCCGCGCCCGGCGGTCCGGCCTGCGCGCCATGGAGCACGAAGTCGGCCACCCGCTCGAGGAAGTCGTCGTCCAGCGGGTGGCCGAGCATGAGCCAGTGGAAGTAGAGCGGCCCGGAGACCATCTCCAGCAGGAAGCCCGGGTCGGTGCCGGCGGGTAGTTCGCCGCGTTCGACGGCGCGCTCGAAGACGACTCCCGAGACCTTGAACCGGGCCGGCCAGAACCTGTCGAGGAGTTCGTACAGGTCGGCATTCGCGGCAGTGCGCGGGCCGGCTTCGCGCTGCAGCGCGACGACCCAGGGGACGTTGAGGCCGAGCCGGATCTCGTTGAGCAGCTCGATGAGATCCCCGCGCAGGCTGCCGGTGTCGGCGGGCGGCACCAACTGGCCGCGGCGCTCGATGAGGGCTGTGGACACCAGGCCGACCTTGTTGCCCCAGCGGCGGTAGATCGTCGTCTTGTTGACACCGGCGCGCTCGGCCACCGCATCGACGCGCAGCGCGGCGTAGCCGACCTCGCTCAACTCCGCGATGGTGGCATCGATGACGGCTTCGCGCACGCGCGCCGTCCGGCCGCCCGGCCGAACCGTCGCGGCGTCGGCGTGCAGATGCTGAACGTCTTGCGGCGGTTCTCCTGCCATACGGCCACGTTAGAGCGCCGCCGATCCTAGAGGCAACTTTTGGATGCGTTAAGCCAGGCATTAAGACAACAGTCGGTTGTGTTAAGGGAGCGCCGAATCTAGAGTCCTAAATGCAACAACCCGTTGTATCAACCGCCGATCGGGCCTTGATCGCCGCAGCTTTGATCCGGCGGCCTTCGGCGACGCCTTGCGGGGGAGACGTCCTGCCGCCTCGAGCCGCGTTGGCTGAAGGGCTCCGTGTCAGCCGAGCGGGGTGATGACGCCGGCCAGCTCGCCGGGCATGGACAGGAACGGCGAGTGGGAGGCGTCGAGCGCGACGACGGAGGTCGGGTTGTCGGGAAAGGCCGCGTCGGCCTCGGAGATGAACTTCGCCTGCACGCCGGGCCGGATCGCCATGTCCCGCGTGCAGGTGAGGTACGTGCGCCGCACCGATCCCCAGCCGTCGTGGGTCAGGGTGGTGGTGCCCAGCATGATGTCGATCGGACCGTCGGGCGTCAGCAGGCCGGTGGCGGCGTCGGCGAGGACCGGGTCCACGTCACCGTAGAACGCCTCGTAGAGCCCCTGCCGGTAGGCCGCGTCGTCCGTGGCCAAGTCGAGCCGCAGCGCGCCTGTCCGGGCCGGGTCGCCCTCTAACAACGGCGCGACCTGGTCGTCGGCGGCCTCCGGCAGCCGGGTGTACGCGGCGGCCGGCACGTCGGATGCCGGCATGTACGCGGACAGGTACACCGCGTGCGCCACCAGTTCGGGCGTCCGCTGGGCCACCCGGGTCAGGACGGGCCCGGCCGCGCTGTGGGCGACCACCGTGACCGGATCGCCACCGCCGATCCGCTTGACCTGCGAAGTCAGCAGCTCGGCCGCATCGTCGAGGCTCACGTCCGCCACGGGCGAGACCTCTGTGCGGACCGCCTCACGGTTGTACGGCTGTCCGGTGAACCACCGAGGACGGCGGGCGTACAGCCCGTGCCCCGCCATGTCCACCGCGACGGCCGGACGCCCGGCGGCCACCACATGGGGGACGACTTCACTCCAGCACCAGGAGCCGTGCCAGAAACCGTGAACGAACACCAGAGTGGAGGTGGCGGACATGAATGCTCCCTTTTGGATCGTGCGCACTTCGCGGATGACGGCGTGGGGGCGGGGATTGAGGCGGGCACGGACCAGCCGGTCGTCACGGACTCCAAGCTGGCCGGCGCGCGCGGCCCACAGGCGAACTCAAGATCGCAGCGGCGCCTGCCCGACCCAGGCCCGTGGGTGAATCCGACGTCCGTGGCCGCTGCTGCCGTTGTCGATCACAGGACCATCATCAGTGGTTTCACAGCGCTCAGCCAGGTCCTGCCTCTACCTGGCCGGCGGTCCCCGCGTCGCGTACGCACGGGCGAACACCTCGTCAGATGCCCAGCGTCGCGAGGTGACGGGAAGGCCGGTGACGTCGCCAGGCGACGGCCAGGAAGGCGATCAGCCCGAGGACGGGCAGGGTGCAGAGGGCCCAGCTCAGCGCCAGCGGCGGGCCGGGCTGATCGAGGACCGTGACGTTGTCGAGGGTGCCTGTTCCCTGTCCCTGGGGGCCGTCGATGGTGAAGGTGAAGCTCCACTTTCCGGCCGTGGACAGTGACTGGATGTCCAGGCCCCAAACATCCCGTTTGCGCGGATGGCGAGACAGCGGGGCCGCCCCGCGCCCACCTCCCTCCATGCCGGGGCCGGTCATGCCGAGCGTGCCGGATTTGCCGGTCAGCCCCCCGTCGGGGGCGAAGGTGAAGTCGAGCGACTGCATGGCGCGCAGCGGCCACGTGGAGAAGCCCACGGTCAGGTGGTACGGGCCGGCCTGCACCCGCTCGGTGTGCACGACCTCGACCGGCGCGTACGCCTGCTCGGGCCCCGCCGGCGCGTGGGCCCGGGCGGACGGGGCCGAGACCGGGATCACGACTCCCATGACGCACGCGGCGAGGAGCAGGTTGCGGACGCGGTGCTTCGGCGCGGAGCGCGTGGCGCGGGCCTGTCGCGGACGGGGCGGTAGGTACGTACGGACGTGCATCAGGTCAGCGGCCTTCCTGGTCGGCGGCGGGGGTGTTGAGGCGCAGCAGTACGGCGAAGCGGGCGGCGAGATAGCCGGCCAGGGCACCGAGCGCCAGCCCGAGGACCACGTCGATCAGCACCGTGGTCGCCGATGTGGTGGCCTGGCCCATCGGCCCTCTCCCCATCCCTCCGCGCAGCATCGACGTCTGCACGAGCATGGACAGGCTCACCACCACGCCCCCGGCGGCGCCGACGAGCTGCGGCAGCCGGCGGGCCGACCAGCCCCGCCCGCGCCCCAGCCGGAGCAGCCCCTCCATCACCAGGGCCGCGGCGAGCATGAACATCGGTATGCCGGCCGGGAGCACGGGCGCCATCTCCCTGAGGTTGTCCCGCAGAGGCAGCCCGACGTAGTCCGCGTAGACCCTCGCGGCCCACGGCGAGAACCACCAGAGAAACAGCTGCATGGCGCCGAGGACGACCGCGATGGACAGAGCCACCCGCCGGTGCCGCAAGGTGATCGCTCCCATGAGCACGAAGCAGACCGCGAAGAAGACGGTGCCCGCGAGCCTGGGGTCGATGGGAAGGGGCATTCTCTGGAACGCGTACGTGGTGATCGGGGCGAACGTCATCAGCACGGGGATGCTGACGATGAGCCCGATCCGCCCCCAGCGCCGCGCGCGGGCGGCGGCGAAGACGATGACGCTGCCGACCATGGTCAGGCTGATGGAGATGAACAGGGCGACGTGCGGCGGGGAGTCCAGTACGGCGTCGAAGCCGTACAGGGAGTGCCACCACAGGTCGAGCAGGCCGTAGAGCAGGAACAGCGCGCCCCCGGTCCCGGCGACGAGGTATCCCAGGGGCGCGGTGAACGTGCCGCCGAGAACCCGGACCGGACTGCCGCCCGCGGCGGGGTCGGCGGGGCGCCCGGCCCGTTGGGCGAAGGTGGCGCGGAGCACCATCACCAGGCCGGCGATGCCGGCGATGGCGCTGCCGGAGTACAGGAGCAGGTGGGGCAGGGTGAAGAAGGTGTCCGGGCCGACCTCGATGTGCCACTGCACGTCCCAGCTGAGGCCGACCGTCGACAGCAGCGTTCCGGCCAGCACGGTGTACGCGCCGGCCACGGCGGCGGGCGGCCGGTCGGACGGGGCGGGCCCGCCTGGTCCGGCCGGCGCGGGTGGGGGAACAGGATCCATCGGAGATGCCTTTCTCGGAGCGGGTGTGCGCGATCAGGGGGAGACCGTGAGCGGGAAGACGAGCCGCTCGTGACGGCCGTCGCCGTCCACGGCGACCAGGAACTCCCACCGGCCGGCCATCATCAGCGGAAGGCCGGCCACGCGGTAGCTGTCGCCGGAGACGCGTACGGCGGGGAGGCCGGGTACCGCGTGGCCCGCGGTGGGCAGCACCGCGGAGACCGTGACGACCGGTGGTGACCGGACGGTCGCCTCGCGCGGTACGAGGCGGACATGGACGGGGGTGACTCCGGTGACGGGCGCGGAGACCGTCAGGGTCACCACGTCGTGGGCGGTGCCGCCGGTGAGGGTCACCGCGCCCTGCGGGGCGGAGTCGGACGCGGGCCGCGTCCCGCCTGACCACGGCGCCCACAGGGCATGGACCGACAGCGCGGTGAGCATGATCGCCGCCACGACCACCGCGGCTACCAGGGATCGCCGACCGGACGGGCTCATGGTGTCCTGTCCTCCGTGCCGGTGACGTGGAGCAGGTAGGGAACGGTCAGGATGGTGTTGTCGCGCTCGGCCTGGATCCAGATCCGGTAGTGGCCGGCGGCCGGGAAGGTGTAGACGAAGGCGACGTCGGGGCCGTAGGCGGCGACGGTCTCATCCGCGGTGCTGTCGCCGTTGAGGGAGGTCAGCCCGCTCATCGAGTGCGTCTCCGCGGAGGGGGCGGAGGACGATGCCGGCGACGAGTGCGTCCCCACGTGCGGCGTCTCCTGCGTGCCGCTCATGTCGTGAGCGCTGTCCGGCAGCGCGCCCATGGAGTGGGAGTGGGCCCACAGCTGGGCGTTCTGCGTCGCCGCCCCCACCGCTGCCGTGGGTGAGAGCGGACCGGCGACGATCAGGTGGCCGAGCATGCCGAGCCAGGGCTGCAGGGTCGCCGTGTCTCCCACGCGGGCGGTCAGGACGGTGGCCTTGCCCGCCACCAGCGACGACGCGGACAGCCGTACCTCGACCCCGGCCACGGTCCGCGAACCGGTCCCCGCCCGCGCCGGAGCGTCGCCGGCCGTGGTCCGCGCGCCGGAGCCGGACACCGCGTCGATGCCGGTGGCGGAGCGCAGCTGCTGGACGCCGCCGCCCCGGCGGGCGAACTCGGCGGAGACCGCGTAGTGGCCTGCCTCGGGCAGTGACAAGGGGACCTCGAATTCGCCGGGTCCGGTCCGTACGGGGTGCAGGTGCCACAGCTGTCCCGAGGGGCCGATGGCCAGCAGGTGCATCAGCGCGCCGTCGTGGACGACGACGTCGTCCAGGGGCAGGCCGGTGGCGGCGTCCGACAGGGTCAGCCGCAGCTCGGCGACCTCGCCCGCGCGGTTCGTGGAGGACGACAGCAGCAGCGTGGCGGGCGGGCGCGAGTAGTCGCTGGTCTGCTGCCCGACGGAGGCGTAGGGATCGTTGACGCCGTCGATCGTGGCGGCCACCTGGCCGCCCTGAGACGGCGGCAGCGGCAGCTGGGACGACAGCAGCGCGCCGGTGACCGCCACGGCCAGGCACGCGACCAGCCCGCCGCCCGGCACCAGCGTCCACCAGCCGCGCCGCGCCCGTACGGCGACCAGGACAGCGACGAGGATGAGCCCCCCGGCGCCGGAGAAGCCCAGGTAGGCCGCGGTCTCCGCGGGCGAGGCGGTCTGCTTCGGCACGATGAACGGAATCGTCGCGGTCCGCCGCCCGTCGCTGAGCGACAGCTCCCACGGGCCGGCCTGGGTGACGTCCAGCACCGCGGAGTAGGTCCCCGGCCGGCTCCCCAGCGTGACCACGGCGGTGTCGACGACCGTGCCGGACGCCGAGGCCGCCGACGCGGAGGAGGACACCCCCGTGGGTACCGCCGCCAGGTCGAGGGCGCCGGCGGGCGTGCCCGCGTGGGTGAACACGTCCACGTGCAGCGGTCCGGGCACCCCGGTGACCCGGCGCAGGATGACGGTCAGCTCCCGGTCGCCGAGCGTCTGGGCGACCTGCACGTCGCCGCCGCCGGTGGAGTCCGCCCCGGCCCGTGGGCTCATGGCGAGTGTCAGGGCCACGGCGGTCAGCACGACGGCGAGCGCGGCACCGAGGCGGCGCGGCAGCGGCCGGGCAGGCTCTCCGGGCTGGACAACCTGGACAGGTGGGAGATGAGGAGCCGTGCGCGGGAACCCGGCGTAATCCCTCGTACGAGCGGCGGAGTCGTTCATCGTGCGGGCAGCCTAGGGAGGCCGCCCGCCGCTGTCGTCACGGCGCCAGGGGAGGCGGGTCCCCCGGGCGGGGGACTCGGCCACCGCCGCCGACCAGGCATCATGGGAGCTCGTGAACGAGGAAGGGGTGCCGGTGCCCGACAGGGAGGGACGTGACGGGCCTGGTGCCGGGTCCGTCCGCATCCGCGACGTCAATGGGCCTCTGACCCGTCAGGCGATCGTGATCGCCGCGGTCACCTTGGTGGTGGACGCCCTCACCTTCGCCCACTCCACCGGTTCCCCATCATTTCCGGCGGGATGGCGCTGGGCCATGCTGGCGGCGATCGTCGTGGTGGACGCCGGCCTGGCCAGCGCGCCGCGGCTGTCGGGAGTGGTGGCCGTCGCTCAGGCGACGGTCCAGATAGCGGGCACGTTGTTGCGCCCCGAAGCCGCTCTGCCGCCCTCGCTGAACAGCGCGGGCATGCTCATCTCCGCCTACCGGGCGGGTGCCTGGCTGGACCGGTGGCCGGCGGTGGTGGCCCTGCTCTGCCTGACCGCGGGGACCCTCGCGAGACCGATCCTCAGCGGGGCGGACTTCGCACAGGAGCTCCTCCTGCTCGCCCCCATGGCCAGCGCGCTGCTGCCCTGGCTCGTCGGCCGGTACACCACCGCCCGACGCGCGTACATCGCCGAGCTGGAACAACGCTCCGAGCGGGACAAGGCGGAGGCGCGGCAGGCCCTGGCCGCGGCCATCGCGGAGGAGCGCGCCGGCATCGCCCGCGACCTGCACGACGTGATCTCCCACCACGTGAGCGCCATCGGCGTCCACGCCGGGGTGGCCCGGTTGCGGGCCGCGGCGGCGCCGGGCGCTCCCGACCTGGCGGAGTCGCTGACCGCCGTGGAGACCTCCAGCCGGGCGGCGATGCTCGACCTGCGACGGCTGCTGGACGTCCTGCACGGCCACCCGTCGGGGGAGGACAGCCAGCCCGGGCTGGACAACCTCCCCGAACTCCTCGACACCCTCCGCGCCGTCGGCCTGCGGGCGCGGGTGACCGTCCACGGCGCACCGTCCCCGCTGCCGGAGTCGCTGGACATCGCCGTGTACCGGGTGGTGCAGGAGATGCTCGCCAACGCCCTGCGGCACGGCGCCGGCGGTGTCGCGGAGGTCGAGCTGCGCCACGACCCCTCCAGCCTCACCGTGACCACCTCCAACCTCCTCGGCACGCGGGCGCGCTCCCGGCCGGACTCGCCGCACCGGGGGCTGCAGGGGATCCGCAGCCGTACCGCCGTGTTCGCGGGCCACACCAGCTACGGACCCGCACCCGACGGCAGGACCTGGACCACCACCGCGACGTTCCCCCTGAGCCCCTCATGACCTTGCGCGTCCTGATCGCCGACGACCATGCCATGTTCCGCTCCGGTCTGCGCGCCGTCCTGGGCACCCAGCCCGACCTCACCTGCGTGGGCGAGGCGTCGGACGGCCGGGCCGCTGTGACCGAGGTGCTCCGGCTGCGTCCCGACGTCGCGATCATCGACATCCGCATGCCGCGGCTCGACGGCCTGCGCGCCACGGAGGAGATCCTCGCAGACCCGGCCAACGCCACCAAGGTCATCCTGCTGACCACCTACGACCACGACACGTACGTCCACCGCGCCCTCCGGGCAGGAGCCAGCGGCTTCCTGCTG
The DNA here is from genome assembly GCF_052246675.1 of Nonomuraea sp. KM90. Classification (NCBI taxonomy): domain Bacteria; kingdom Bacillati; phylum Actinomycetota; class Actinomycetes; order Streptosporangiales; family Streptosporangiaceae; genus Nonomuraea; species Nonomuraea sp. KM90. The sequence goes on from NZ_JBQQCB010000113.1 coordinate 10,237, forward strand.
AAGAGCCTCCCGCCGGAGGAGCTGATCGCGGCCGTCCGGGTGGCCGCCCGCGGCGACGCCCTCATCGACCCCTCGGTGACCCGCCGCCTCAGCGCCCGTCTGGCCGACGGCATCGCCCCGCCTCCCGCTTTGGCCGACCTGGACCTTCTCACCACGCGGGAACGCGAGGTACTGCTGCTGCTCGCCGGGGCGTACAGCAACGCCGAGATCGCCGGCCGTCTCGGGATCGGCGACGAGACCGTCAAGACGCACGTGTCGCGCATCCTGACCAAGCTGAACCTGCGGGACCGGGTGCACGCGGTCGCCTACGCCCACCTCAATGGCCTCGTCGGCCAGGCCCCCGTTCATCCCGATCCCGGAGAGGACCAGGCCGGGCGGGGCCGGCGCCGCCGAGAGGCAACCCGCCGCGAGCCTTGATCTTGTACGGGACGCCGACCGTGAGCCAAGCCGATTTCACTCGTCGATCCAGCGCTCGTATACCAGCCGTATTCCCTGAACAGACCGACGGCCGCCTGTGGTTCGGCAGGGACAACTCGAGGGCGATTGCCGGCTTCAACCGGTAGCCCGGCGAGGGGCCCGCCGGATCAAAAGGTCACGAGCGGACGGGCCGCACGCAAGGCCCGTTGACCGGCGGTGAAGGCACGTTGCCTCGCATGCCGTGATCAGCGCTTGGGCGCCGGGGGGAGCTGGAGTGCGGCCTTCTCCGAGTCGAGCTTGGTGGTCACCGTGCTCGCGGCCGGGGCCTTGATCGAGACCTTGGCGCCCCACTTGGTGTAGCGCATCTCCATCGCGGTCTTGCTCACGCCGGTCTTCTTGTTCTCCAGCCGCGTGGTCAGCTTGACCGGCAGGCCCGAGGAGCCGACGGCGAGCGTCCAGTTCACCTTCACACCGGAGTCGAGCTTCCACCACATGGTGGCGCGGGACCAGTCCGAGGCCTTCAGCAGGTCCTTGACGCTCATCGACCCCTTGTACGTCGACCCGCTCCGCTTGGAGCGCGCCAGCAGCACCTTCAACGTGCTCGGGTCGGCCGCGTTGACGAAGCCGCCGAAGAGGGCGGTCATGCCGCTCGTCCAACCCGGCGACTGCTTGTACCACGTCTTGCCCTCGGGCAGGCCCGCGCTCATCGGGCCGCCCCTGACGTAGGACGTCCGGCCGATGCGGATCGTGCGCTCCGGCTTGCCCATGGCGGTGGCCAGGGCGCTCGGGTCCGCGCCGCCGCCGAAGTCGTCGGCCGGCTTCTCGTCGTCGCCGGTGGCGAGCTTGCCGGTGATGTCGGAGGCCGCGATGCCCTTCTTGCCGAACTGCAGGCGGCCGGTCTGCGTGAGGGGCGTGGACTGTCCGTACATGCGGAACGAGAACGACACGCCCTTGCCCGCCACGAGCTGCGCCCGCAGCGCCGCGAGCGGGTCCTTGGGGGCGGCCACGGCGGGCGTGGCGGTCAAGAGGAGGGCGGCGCCGGCGGTGACACCCATGATCGCTTGCTTCATGAGGCGCGATCATCCTGGATATAGATCACGAACCGGAAACGCCTGTGCCGGCAGCGCTCCGGCGAGCGTGGACCCTGCGGCGACCGTCGCCACGGAGGACCCTGCCGGAGCGTCAGATCCCGAATTGGAACGTCCCGCGCAGGACGGTGCCTCGCCCGCTCCAGTAGCTCTCGTAATCGGCCCGGTAGGTGACGTCTTCGAAGGCGGTGATCACCGCACAGGTGGCGCCGGGGTGCCGGATGTTGTCATCTCTGACGACGATGGGCTTTCGATCACACCCGGGCGGGTCAGGGTCACCTCCACCCAGGCCGTTCCCGTGGTGTCGTCCGCCCGGACGCACAGCTCGTTGGCAGGGTCGGCGTAGCGGACGATCCCGTCGCCGACATCCCGTTGAGAACTCGCCGCCAAGGCCGGTTGCGCGAGAATGACGCTCGCCACCGCGGCGGCGATGCCGACGGTGACCATTTTGAGCGGGTTCATCGTCTCTCCTGGCCTCCTGGTCACCCGGCGGCGTCGTGGTACGGCGTCCAGGGGGAAGGGCGGACGACGCCATGGCCGGTCGCGGTTCGAGGTCAGGCGCGTTCGGCACCGATGCCGTCAGGGACCGAGGGCCGGGCGAGAAAGATTCGCCAGGGTTTCTTGACCGAGTGGACCGACTAAGCAGGCCGTCCGGGTTTACAGTGCGTCCAGCCAAGGGAGCACTATGGAGTTTGGGATACTGGGTCCGCTGACGGCATGGCGCGCGGGTGAGCAGGTCGATCTGGGCACGCCCAAGGCGCGGGTGCTGTTGGCGGTTCTGCTGTGCCAAGCGGGTTGCCCGGTTTCGGAAGATCAACTCGTCGTGGCGCTGTGGGGGGACACCCCTCCGAAGAGCGCCACCAAGAACGTGCAGACCTACGTCCACCGGCTCCGGCGGCACCTGGGCGACCCGGCTCTCGTGGTGCGGCAGGGCACCGGCTACCTGATCCCGGTGGACGGGGACGAGCTGGACGCGGCGAGGTTCGAGAACCTGGCCGGCTCAGGGCAGGCGGTGGCGGCCGCCGGTGAGCCGGCGGAGGCGACCCACCGCCTGCACGAGGCGCTGAGCCTCTGGCGCGGGCCCGCGTTCGCCGGCATGACTGATGTCCCGATGCTGGCCGCGGAGGCCTCGCGGCTGGACGAGGTCCGCCTGTCGGTCCTGCAGTCGCGGATCGCCGCGGACCTGAGGCTGGGCCGCCACGCCAGGCTGTTGGGCGAGCTGACCGCGCTCACCAGCGAGTACCCGCTACGGGAGCGGCTGCGCGCGCAGCTGATGCTGGCGCTGTACCGCTGTGGCCGGCGGGCGGACGCGCTCGCCGAATACGCGCGTGCCCGCAAGACCCTGATCGAGGAGACCGGTCTGGACCCGGCCGGAGAGCTGCACGACATGCATCAGCGGATCCTCACGCAGGACCCTTCACTCGACCTCGTGCCTCGCGTCATGGCGACGATCACGGGTTCCCCTGCGGAGGCCTCACGGGCGTGCCGCGAACGTGCCGCGCACCTGCCGGACGAACTGGGCATCGAGCTGAGCGGGAAAGTCCGGCACGCGCACGTGTGGGCCCTGTCCGCCGACCGTCCCGTCCATGTCCCGGCTCCGATGCCTGAGCCTCAAGCCGCTCCCGCTCCAGCCGAGTTGCCGCCGGACATCGCGGATTTCACCGGCAGGGACGACGAGGTGGCGGACCTCACCGAGGCTCTCACCAAGCCGCGGCCGGGCACCGTCGCCTTGGCCAGCATCGCGGGTCTGGGGGGCCTGGGCAAGACCACGCTCGCGGTGCATGTCGCGCACCGGGTCGCGGATCGCTTTCCCGACGGCCAGCTCTATGCGGACCTGCGCGGCGCCTCCGCGGACCCTGCCCGTCCAGAGGACGTGCTCAGCCGGTTCCTGTTCGCACTGGGCGTCAGCCCCACCGGGATACCCGAATCCCTGGAAGAACGCGTGGCGCTTTACCGGAGCTGTCTGGCCGGACGCAGAATACTCATCCTGCTCGACGATGTCGCCCGGGAGAAGCAGGTGCGGCCGCTCCTGCCCGGGGCCCCCGGCACGGCCGTGCTCCTCACCGGACGTGTCCGGCTGGTCGGTCTCGAGGGCGCGAGCCTGCTGGAACTCGACGTCCTGCCGTCGGGCCAGGCCATGGACCTGCTGAGGAGGATCGTCGGCGACGAACGCGTCCAGGACGACCCGTACGCGGCACTGGAGATCACCCGGCTGTGCGGCCGGGTCCCGCTGGCGGTCCGCATCTCGGCGGCCAGGCTCCTCGGCAGAAGGCAATGGAGTCTGTCCCACCTCGCCGGCGTCCTCGGGGAGGAACGGCACCGGCTGGACGAACTGGTGGCGGGCGACCTCGACATCCGCGCGGGATTCGAGATGAGCTACCGGATGCTGCCCGCGGGCACGCGGCGGGCCTTCCGGCTGGCCGGGCTGCTCGACGCGCCCGATTTCGCCTCCTGGGCGGTGGCGGCCCTCCTGGACGTGCCGGTGCGGCAGGCGGAACGTGAGATCGAAACCCTGGTCGACGCTCATCTGCTGAACCTCACCGGGACGGACGAGACGGGCCGGCTCAGGTATCGGTTCCACGACCTGATCCGGTTGTACGCGCGTGAGCGGGCGCAGCGCGAGGATTCCGAATCCGAGCGCCTGGCCGCGCTCCAGCGGGCCCTGGGTGCCTGGCTGGCGCTGGCGGAGGTCGCGGCGGAGCACGTCCCGGGCCCCTGCTACGCGCTCATGCACAGCCGCGCGCCGCGCTGGCGGCTGCCCGCGGCGGACTCCGGCCCGCTGCTGGCCGACCCGATGGCCTGGTTCGGCGCGGAGCACGGCGCGCTGATGGCGGGGGTCGCCCAAGCGTGCGAGGCGCGCCTGACCCAACTCGCATGGGACCTCGCGGGGTCCACCGAGACGTACCTCAACGTGCGCGGCTTGTACGACGGCTGGCAGCGCATGCACGAACAGGCGCTCGCGCTGTGCCGCGAGACCGGCGACAGGCGCGGCGAGGCCGTGCTGATGCGCGGCCTCCTGGAGGTCACCACCTGGAACTCACCGCCGGGCCCCGGACCGGCGATGACACGGATGCGGGCCGGCGCTTCGCAGCTCCTCGACCTGTTCACCATGCTGAACGATCCGGTCGGGATGGCCGACAGCCTGGCCTCCCTGGCCTGGAGCCTGACGGCCGACGGGAACGGCAGTGCGCAAGCGCTCGCCCTGGCGGAGCGCGCTCTGCGGACGGCCGCCGACGCGGGCTACCTCGGCGGCCAGGCACGGGCCTATCACGTGCTGGCGATCATCCACGGCGAGGACGACCCGCAGGCCGCGCACATCGTGCTGGAGCAGGCGGCGAAAGTCGCCGAGGCGCTCGGCAACGCTCACTACACCACGACGGTCACCCAGTTCCTCGGCGCGGCGAAATCGTTCTGCGGTGACATCGCGGGCGGCCAGGAACTGCTGGAGAGGTCGCTGACAATGGCACGACGGTTGAACTACCGCTATCTGGAGACGTTCTCGCTGCTCTACCTCTCGAAGCTGTTCGCCAAGGTCGGCGACGAGCGGGCCAGGGCGACCGCCGAACTGACGCTGGCCCACAGCGAGAACGGCAACTTCGGCCATTATCTCGCCGACTCGCTCGGCGTTCTAGGAGAGCTGGACCTGGCCGAAGGAGACCTGCCCGCCGCCATCGCCACCCTCGAACGTTCGGTCCGGGTGTGGCGCACCCGCGGCTCGATCCCCTACCTGGCGCGGACGCTCCGGACCCTCGGCGACGCCCACGCCGCCGCCGGCGACCACGGCACGGCGAGGGCCGTCTGGGAAGAGGCCCGCGAGCTGTTCCGCGGGATCTCGCACGAGAATGGCGTGCGAACGCTGGACGCCCGGCTCGCGGGTGAAGTGCGGCCAGGCTCGCCGGCGCTCGCCGAACGATCCCTGGAACGCTGAGGGCGACGGCGCGGGGGAGGCGTACGTGTTTCCGGGGTCGTCAGCCCGGCGCGGCCGCCTTGCGGAGCAGCACTGAGCGTTCGCGCTGGTTGGCGCACTGCCGGGCCGCCAGCTCCAGCTCGGCGCGCGCTTCCGGTCGCCGTCCGAGCCGGGCCAGCAGCTCACCGCGTACGGTCGGAACCAGATGTGAACCGGGGAGCCGGTCCGAGGCGATCAGCTCGTCCACGATGGCCAGTGCCCGCGCCGGGCCCGAGGCCATGGCCACGGCGACGGCCCGGTTGAGCTCGACCACCGGCGAGGGTGCGACCCGGCCGAGTGCCTCGTAGAGCAGCACGATCCGGTCCCAGTCGGTCGCCTCGACCGAGGGCGCCGCCGCGTGGGTGGCGGCGATCGCGGCCTGCAGGCCGTAGGGGCCGAGGCCGCGAGCCGATGCCCTGGCCAGCGCGGCCAGCCCGCGGTGGATCGCCCAGAAGTCCCACCGCCGCCGGTCCTGCTCGTCGAGCAGGACCGGCGAACCGTCCGGGCCGGTCCGGGCCGGGAAACGCGCGGCCGTCAGCTCGCACAACGCGAGCAGGCCGTGCACCTCCGGCTCGTCCGGCTGCAGCGCGGCCAGCGTGCGCGCCAGCCGGATCGCCTCGTACGCGACGTCGGGGCGCAGCAGCCGGTCGCCCGACGCGGCCGATCCCTCCGACCCGCGTTTCGCCCGTCAGATCGGCCCCTGGAGCGGTGGCGGACCCGGACGCCCTGCTGATCGGAAAGCTATCGTCGCATCTTCGGAAGGCGGCGGTCAGTCTGAGAACGTGCCGGCGATGATCGCGATGCTCTGGTGGTCGGAGCGGAGGACGGCCATCCCGAAGTCCATGGAGCAGTCGTCGCGACCGTGCCAGTCGGAGGTGTAGAACAGCCAGGTGCACCGGTCAGCGGCCCATGCGATCGTTGCGGGGTCGCCGTCGGCCCCGGTCAGGGCTGCGAGGGAGCGCCAGGCGGTCAGACGCGCGTACGCGCCGTACATCCGGCTGCGGGACTCGGTGCCCGATACGGCAGCGCTGTACAGCGTCCTCATCACATCGGCGGTCCCCGCATGATGCACGGTCAGGTCGCCTCCGACTGATCGCAGGTTCAGCGCGGCCAGCGTGGTGGCCCCGAAATCGGCCGGCGCCAGCGGGCGGTCAAGGCGGAACAGCTTGGCCTCGTCGCAGTCGCTCGCGCTGTCGTGGATCCACCCGCTGATGGCGCTCATGGCCTGGACGGCCTGTGGCCAGTCGATCTCGGCCGCTTCCAGCTCGATCCCGGTCGCGCCGGGGGGCGGCGACCGGCTCGGGAGCGACGTACCAGTTCGGGCGGGGCCGGCCGGGATATTGCGGCACGCCCAGCTGGTGCTCGGCCGGCAAACGGTGGAGCGGCAAGGCAGCGAGCGGATGGGCTGCCGCGCGAAGCCGTCCCGCGAACTCGACCGCCGCCCGCGCGGACCTGAGGTCGTCGTGGCGCAGCACTGTCTCCTGCAGCAGGCAGGCCGCCATCTCGTCATCGGCCCGGGCGGTGGCGAAGACCGGGACCAGATGTTCCAGTGGCTGGCCGGTGGCCAGCCACTCGGCCACCTCCCGAGGCAGATCTCGGACCGCGCCCCAGTTCTCCCCTGCGGCGGCAGCGATTCCGCGCACCGTCATCACGTGCTCTGGATCGCCTTCCACCAGCGCGAATCGCTGCAGCGCCACCCGGAATCCGTATCGCATCGGGTGGGTCGGCGATGAGACCCGCAGGAGAGCCGTCAGTAATTGGTCAAGCCAGTCGGGGGCGGCCCTTCGCACGACCTTGTCGGTCACCGCGATCGCTTTGTTCCAGTGCTCGTCCTGGTAGGTGTCGGCCATTCCCATCCGGAGCACCGCGTCGTCGACCTTCATCTGTCAGAGTCTTCCAGGCCGAGCACGCCGACATCTGGATGCTCTCGCCTTGGCGCGCCCGGCCAGGATCGGGCACGCGGCGGCGGGCGGCGATCTTACGGACCTGAAGCAACCCTGGGCATTTCTATACTCAATAGGGGTTTTGTCCTGTTCGGCTGGCCGATAGAAACCGGCCCATGGCCATGCCTTCCGACCAGCGTGAACACGCCCGAACCCGGCTGCGGACCCCGATCGAGCCCATGCTGGCGACGAGTGTGGACAGCTTCCCTCCGGGGCGGCCGGGCACGTGGGCGTTCGAGCCCAAGCTGGACGGATTCCGCGCGCTGGCCATCATCGACTCCGACCGCGGTGTCCACGTGCAGTCCCGGCGCGGCGCCCGCCTCAACGAGACCTTCCCCGAGGTGACGTGGGCCGCGTTCGAGCACCTGCCCGCGGGATCGGTCCTGGACGGGGAGATCGTCCGCTGGTCGCCTTCCGGCCGCCTCGACTTCTCCTCCCTGCACCGTCGCAACGTGGCCGGACACCGCCGTGCCGCTGCCCTCGCACGCGTGGAGCCGGTCCACTTCGCGGCCTTCGACCTCCTGCGGCTGTGCGGCCGGGACGTGACGGGCCTGCCGCTGTCCGAGCGTCGGGCGCTCCTCGAGAAGTTGTTCGCGTCGATCCCGGCCGCCGGCGTCCTCGCCCTCGGGATGCAGACGCTCGACGAGGCCGAGGCACGAGCCTGGTTCGACTCGCTGCACACGGTCGGCGTGGAGGGCCTGGTCATCAAGCCGGCCCGCTCGACGTACGACGGCGGCGCGCGGGGTTGGCTCAAGCTGAAACGGCGGGCCAGCGCGGACGCCGTCGTCGGGGGGTTCGTCGGCTCCCCGCGGCGGCCGAGCGGGCTGCTGCTCGGCCGGTACGACGCGGGACGGTTCCGCATGGTCGGCCGCACCACCCAGCTGAGCGCGCAGGCCGCCGCCGAAGTCGCCCCGCTGCTCACCCCGGCTCGCGACGGTCACCCGTGGCCGGCGACCCTGCCGCCCGGCTGGGTGTCCAGCCCCTACGGACAGCGCGAGCCCCTCGACTACACCCGGGTTCGGCCCGATCTCGTGGTGGAGATCCTGATCGACACGGCCACGGACGCCGGGAGACACCGGCACCCCGTGAGGTACCTGCGCCCGCGAACCGATGTCGACCCCGCGCACGTGGTCGCGCAGCCCGACGCCATGGTGTGAACCCGAACCGGCCGCCCCGGGGGCAGCAGGCGACGTAGCGCCTGTTCCCCAGATCTCCGTACGCCGTTTCTGTACGCAGGTCGTGCCCGGCGCGCATAATGACAGCCGTCGATACGGCTCCTGGAGAGTCCATGAATCGCACGTTCGTGCGCGTGATGATCTACGTGGTCAGGTTCGCAGGTGCTGTCGCGGCGGTCTGGGGCGTCGCCTACGCGATCAACGGCGCCACGCAGGCCGAAGGATCGATCACCGTACAGGTCAGCCCAGGGCCGGGCGTCGTCGACAGCTTACGGTTGACCGGCGTGGAGCTCCCTCCGGGCGTCGGGTTCCGGGGGGCGGATCTGTCGTTGCAGGTCTGGAAATCCACGGTCATCGAGCAGGTGGTCGCACGCGCGGACGTCCTGGTGAGCGGTCTGTGCGCGGGCGTCGCCGCCTTGCTGCTCGGGCCTCTGCTGGCTTCCGTCCTCGACGGGGAGCCCTTCCGAAGGGGCAATCCCGCCCGCGTCGCCTGGCTCGCCGTTCTTGTGGTCGTCTCGGGTTCGGCCGGCGCGCTGCCAGGCCTGGCGTCGGCCGCGGTGCTCGGCCGCGTGGGGCTGACCGGGACGTTCGTGGTGACGCCCGCCCTGTCGTGGCTGCCGTTCGTGGGTGCCGCGTTCCTGTCGGCACTGGCCGTGGCGATCGGCGCCGGGAGGCATGCCTCCCCGGTGCCGGGCAGGTAGGCGTCACGGTCGGTCTCGACCAGCCCGCCGTACAGGCCGTCCGGCGGTGGGGTCAGGCGGCTGGACAGGGCCTGACCGGGTGGAGACGGCATGGTCCTTGATGCCATACGGACCACCTGAATACTTCCAAGGTCGTAATCAGGAACGCCTCTGCTCCCGCAACCGTACCCTCAAGTCCCTCCTCAGGCATGACGACCAGGACAGGCCCACCACGAAACGCTGTCGGGCATGAACGTGCGAACGAGCCGCCGGAGGAGTTTCGCCAGCTGGGTCGGCGATCGTGCCTGCGCCATGGAAACCCTGGACTTCCAGTCACCCGTGGACGACCTCGAACCGCTGCGCGACATCGTCGGTGGCGCGCGCGTCGTGGCGCTCGGCGAGAGCTCCCACCACATCCGGGAGTTCTACCAGGTACGCCACCGCATCCTGCGGTTCCTGGTCGAACGGTGCGGTTTCGAGGTGTACGCCTTGGAGGCCCCGTTCACCCAGGGGCAGGTCCTGGACGGCTGGGTCCGCGGCGGCCCCGGCGCCGTGGAGCAGGTCGCGGCAGACGGTATCGCCCTGTCACTGGGGCAATGCGAGGAGATGCACGAGGCGCTGACCTGGATGAGAGAGCGGCACCGCACCACGGCAGAGCCGCCGCTGCGGTGCCTGGGCACTGACCTGCCCGGGGCCGCGGCATCGCCGCTGCCCGCGCTGGAGGAGGTGGCCGGCTACGTGCGCTGGGCCGCCCCGGACGCGCTTGCGGTGCTGGAACAGGCGGTCAGCGTGGCGCAGCGCTTCCACGACCCGGTCACCTTCACGGCGCTCGGCCGCTACCAGAGTCTCGACGCTGGTGACAAGGACCTGCTCACCAGCGCGCTGAGCCGGCTGATGGGGCACCTGCAGCGCCTGGCTCTCGTCCAACGCGCCCGTGGCCACGGGGCCGAGCACGACACGGCCATGTGGCACCTGCGCGGCGCCTGGTACCTCGACCAGCTCCATCGTGCCAACGCCCAGGAGGGCTTCGAATCCGCCTCGACGTTTCGCGACGTCTACATGGCCGAATCCGTGCTACGCCTCCTGGAGGACGGCACGCGCGTGATACTGGCGGCGCACAACTGGCACATCCAGCGCACAACGGCGGCCGACAGCCAGGGGAACCCGCTTCTGCCGGCCGGCGCCCACCTCGCCGCCGCTCTGGGAGACGACTACCGGGCCATCGGCGTCACGTCGAGCCTGGGCCGTACCACCACGCTGGGGGAGCCGACCCCGGAGCGGCCCCAGGGCGCCTGGTACGACGCGCCGCTCCCGCCGCCCGCCGAGGGCAGCGTCGAGGCGGCGTTCCCCATCGACCGGCTTTGGATGCTCGCCGATCTGCGCGCGGCCCGTCCGCACATCGACGACGCGGCGTCCTTCCAGCGCTCGCGCATGGCCGACTACTTCCTGGACATGCCGGTGTTCGAGGCGTTCGACGCCATCGCGCACGTGTCGCGGACCACCGGCACCGATCACGTGGTGAAGCGCGCCGGGAACTGAGGTCGTGCGCGCGGCTTCCACGCGCCAGGGCTGAGGCAGCGGGGCCGGCGAGCTTCTTCAGGGCGGCGATCAGCTCCTGACCAACGTGCTGAGCCTGAAGGCAAGCGCTCGCCGCGGGCGGGTGCGCCTTCCTGCCCAAGACCGTGTCCTCTGCCGCCCTGGCGGAGGTCGTGCGGAAGGTCGCGAGCGGCGGCCGGCACGTCGGCCCGGAGCTCGCGGCCGAGGCGACCGGTGGCGGCGACTCCCCGCTCACCCCGCGCGAGACCGACGTGCTCGCCCTCGCACGCGACGGCGCACCCGCCGACGAGATAGCCCAGCGGGTCTCGCTGTCCCGCGGGACCGTGCGGAACCACCTGGCCGCCGCCATCGCCGGGGCGCGCGATCAAGAACGTCAGCCATGCCACGCCGGTCAGCCATCAGACCGGCTTACGGCATTCCTGCTGCTGCAACCGCCGGTAAGGGGCTCGACCGCTTGATTCCAGAGCGGAGGCGCCTGCGGCTTCAGGCGCCCGCCGGTGCGCTGTAGTCGGTGACGGCATAGACCTGCAGGAGCCTCTCGACTCCGCGCAGGAAGGTCTCGCAGATCAGCGCCGGGTCGAACAGGCAGCCGGCGGCCATGGCGCCGTCGCGCATCATCACGAAGTGGCGGGCGGCGGGCTCGGCGCCGGTCTCCTGGATCTCGGCCAGCAGCTCCGTGACGGTGTCCAGGAACCACTGGCGGTGGGCGAGCACGGCCTTGTGCACCGGGGACTCGGGGTCGGGATACTCGGCGGCGGCGTTGAGGAAGGCGCACCCCCGGAAACCGGGGGACTGGATGCTCTGAGCGATGGACTTGCTGAGGGCCTGGATGGTGCCGGCGGCCGGTAGTCCGGCGGCGACGGCCTCGGCCGCCTGGCCCCGCATGGCCCGGTCGACCTCGTTGAGGTAGGCGAGGACCAGGTCTTCCTTGCCGGGGAAGTGCCGGTAGAGGGTGGCCCGCGTCACCTTTGCTTCGGCGACGATGCGATCGATGCCGACGGCGTGGATGCCCTCCGCGTAGAAGAGCCGGGTGGCCGTGTTGAGCAGCCGGGACCGCGCTTCGGACGGCCGGCCTTCGGATTGGCTGGGCATACGGCCATGCTAGCGGATAGAACGTTCGGTCTTGACAGTCTGCGTCGCGGGTCGCCATGCTGTGCCGAGACAGAACGTTCGGTCTAGCAGGAGAGGGCCGGCAGCGGCTCGTCGGCTGCACGTACGCACCAGCGGCTGCCGCGACCAGGGGCGTCACGCGGCGCCATGGCCGCGCTGGACCGCTCTCCACATCGCTCATCCACCGAAAGGATCACCATGAGCACCATCGCCGCTTCACCCGGCATTTCCGGGACCGCGTCCGCACTGCGGCGGCTGTACTTCGTCCGGTTCGCGTTCGCCATCGTCTGGGCCCTTGCGATGTTCACGACCGCCGCGAACCTGGGTCCGCTCGCGGTCACCCTGCTCGTGCTCTACCCGCTGTTCGACGTGGCCGCCGCCATCATCGACGCCCGCGCCTCGCGCACCACCGGATCGCCTGCCCTGCTGTACGTGAACATCGCAGTCAGCCTGATCACCGCCATCGGCGTGGCCGTCGCCTGCGCGTCCGGTATCCCGGCGGTGCTGCGCGTGTGGGGCGCCTGGGCGGTCGTGGCCGGGGCGGTCCAGCTGATCGTGGGCGTCACCCGCCGCAAGATGGGCGGCCAGTGGCCGATGATCATCAGCGGCGGCATCTCGGTACTCGCCGGTGCGTCGTTCATCGTCGGCGCCTCCGCGGCCGGCCCGACGCTGACCAACGCGGCCGGCTACGCCATCCCCGGCGGCATCTTCTTCCTCATCTCGGCCTTCCGCCTCGGCCGCGCCGCGAAGGGGAACTGACATGGACGGCGACACGTACGACGTCGTCGTCCTCGGAGCCGGCCCGGTCGGGGAGAACGTCGCCGACCGGGTGGCGCACGGCGGGCTCAGCGCCGCCGTCGTCGAGCGCGAGCTCGTCGGCGGGGAATGCTCCTACTGGGCCTGCATGCCGACCAAGGCCCTGCTGCGCAGCGCGGCGGCCCTGCGGGCGGCGCGCCAGGTGCCGGGCGCGCGCGAGGCGGTGACCGGCGGTCTCGACGCGGCCGCGGTGCTGGGCCGCCGGGATTCCTTCGCCTCGCACTGGAAGGATGACGGTCAGGTCGGCTGGCTCGGTTCGGCCGGGATCGCCCTGCACCGTGGTCAGGGCCGGATCGTGTCCGCGGGCGTGGTCGAGGTGACCGGCGACGACGGCGTCCCGGTCACGTTGACGGCCCGGCACGCGGTGGTCGTCGCGACCGGGAGCGGCGCGCTGCTGCCGGACGTTCCCGGTTTGCGCGACGCCGCGCCGTGGACCAGCCGGGAGGCGGCCGCCGCCAGCGCGGTCCCCGGCCGGCTCGCGATCATCGGCGGCGGCGTGGTGGCATCGGAGATGGCGACCGCCTTCGCCGCCCTGGGGTCCTCGGTGACGATGCTGGCCCGTGACGGCGTGCTGCCGGAGGCCGAGCCGTTCGCCGGCGAGCGGGTCACCGAATCGTTGCGGGAGGCCGGCGTGTCGGTACGCCTCGGCGCGGAGGCCGCATCGGTGCACCGCGACGAGGCCGGAACGGTGCACATCACGCTGACCGGCGGCGAGCGGGTCGAGGCCGACGAGGTTCTGGTGGCGATCGGCCGGACACCGAACACCCAGGACATCGGTCTCGGCGCCGTCGGCCTGACGCCGGGCGCCTGGCTCACGGTGGACGACACGCTGCGCGTGGTGGGGGAGGACGGGACGCCGGTCGGGGACGGATGGCTGTACGCCGCCGGTGACGTCAACCGGCGAGTGCTGCTGACCCACCAGGGCAAATACCAGGCCCGCGCGGTCGGCGACGTCATCGTGGCGCGGGCGAAGGGCGAAGCGGTCGAGGACGGCCGCTGGGGCCGGCACGTGGCCACGGCCGACGAGCGCGCGGTGCCCCAGGTGGTCTTCACCGATCCGGAGATCGCGTCGGTGGGGCTGACCGCGGCCGCGGCCGAGGCCGCCGGGGTACGGATCCGCGTCGTCGACCACGACCTGGGCGCCGTCGCCGGATCGGCCCTGCACGCCGACGGCTACCGGGGGCACGCCCGCATGGTCGTCGACGAGGACCGGAAAGTGATCGTCGGCTGCACGCTCGCCGGCCCGGACGTCGCAGAGCTGTTGCACGCCGCGACGATCGCGGTCGTCGGCGAGGTCCCGCTGGACCGGCTGTGGCACGCGGTTCCGTCGTTCCCCACGGTCAGCGAGGTGTGGCTGCGGCTGCTGGAGGCGTACGGCCGCTGACCGCCGGCTTCGGGCACGTCGCGCCGGGCAACCCCCATGAGGTTCGGAGGGCGCAAGCCCGAGAAAACCAGTGGACGGTCCGGGGCGGCTGCCACCAGCATGGGCGGTGATGTACCGAGCGTAGACGTACCCCGATCACTGACTGTGATGGTCCCCGGAGCCGCCGGCCCGGTGTCGCGACCATCACCCCGTTCAGGCTGTTCGCTGTCGGCGGCGCCCCTTGCCTGTGGCTTGCCGCGCGCTGTCCGCCCATTCCAGCTGTGATCGAGGTACAGGCGTCGAGGACGCCGGGAGATGGATTTCTCATGAAACTCCACGAGTACGCGAAGTACGACGCCGTCGGAATCCGGAATCTGATCAGGGCGGGCGAGGTCACCGCCGACGAGGTCGAGGCCACTGCCCGGCAAGCTCTCGCCGTGGCGAACGCGCAGGTGAACGGCCTGGCGTTGCCGGTGTTCGCACCCGCGCTCGACCACGCGGCGGACGGGCCGTTCGCCGGGGTGCCGTTCCTCATCAAGGACCACGGGCCGGTGGCCGAGGGAGTGCCGTTCACCCTCGGCAGCCGCGCTCTGCCGGGCGTCGTCGCCCAGCACGACACCGATCTCATGGCCCGATTCCGTGCCGCCGGACTGGTCACCTTGGGCCTGACCACCGTGCCGGAGCTGTGCGCCAGCTTCTCCACCGAATCGGTCAGATACGGGCCGACCCGCAACCCGTGGGCTCTGGACAGGGGCGTGGGCGGGTCGAGCGGCGGTGCCGCCGCGCTGGTCGCCGCCGGTGCCGTGCCCGTCGCCCATGGCAGCGATGGGCAGGGCTCCATCCGGATTCCGGCCTCCTGCTGCGGGTTGGTCGGGCTCAAGCCGACCCGGGGCCGGGTCACGTGCGGGCCCGACGCGGGGGAGGCGCTGCTCGGCATGGCGTACGAGTTCGTGCTGACGCGCACCGTCCGCGATGCCGCCGGCCTGCTGGACGCCGTGCAGGGACCGGGGATCGGCGACAAGTACACCGCGCCGCCCCCGCGCCGCCCGTACGCGGAGGAGATCGGCGCCGACCCGGGCCGGCTGCGGGTGGCGGTGACCACCCAGCCCTGGTCGGGCACGCCGGTCGACGGCCAGGTCGCCGCCGCGGCGATCCTGACCGGCCAGGTGCTGGAGCAGGCGGGGCACAGCGTCTCCGAGTCCGGCCCGTACGTCGACGGGGAGGCCGTCATGCTGGCCGGGATGGCCGAGGGGGTCGCGCTGGCATCCCTGCTCCTGCTGGCCCCCCGGCAGCCCGACCCGGCCATGATGGAGGCCGTCTCCCGGCAGTTCCTCCAGCTGGCCAGGGAGTGCAGCGCACTGGACATGCTGGCCGCGCTCAACGCGCAGAACCGGGTGACCCGATCGGTGAGCACGTTCTTCACCGAGTACGACCTGCTCATCACGCCGACGATGGGTCGTCTGCCGGCGCCGCACGGCACCCTGCGCTACGACGACCCCGGCCACACGATGAGCACCTGGGGAGCGGCGCTGACGGACTATGGGCCGTTCACGGGGCTGTTCAACATCACCGGTCACCCGGCGATCAGTCTGCCGCTCGGTCACAGCGACGACGGGCTGCCGATCGGCGTGCAGCTCATCGCCGCCCACGGCCGCGAGGACCTGCTGTTCCAGATCGCCGCCTACCTGGAACAGGCCATGCCCTGGAAGGACCGGACGCCGCCGGTCTTCGTGGGCAACGCCTGACAACGTATGGGAGGCGGGGTCTCAGGCCCTGTGCTGACCGCCGCCGCCGGACCCTTGCCGAACGTCGCGGGGGCCTGGCGGCGGCATCGGCTGTGCCGAGCTCGGGCGCGCCCCAGGCAGTTACGACAAGTGCAAGGCGATTCGGCGTGCGTACGTCTCACCAGAGGCGAACAAGAGAAACGGCCACGCCGGACACCGGGCGCTCCGGGAATGCGGCCTGGCGTGCCCCCGCCTGCCGTTTCACCATTTATCCCCTCAGCAACGGGTGATCTTGTAGGATCCGCTGACGCGCCAGAAGACGAGGAGTTGACTGCGATGCTGCACCTAGGAACGGCACTGGCCCTGACGGCCATGCTCGCCGCAACACCCGTGCAACCACCGGTGGGCAAGCTGCCCGGTACGACGGCCAAGATCGTGGCCAAGATGAGCGGCCGCCCCGTCCAGCTGGGTTTCTATTCCTACTTCACGGAGAGTGATCCCGGCTCGGGTCAGCGCGCATGGGATCCGGCCAGGCGCGCGTTCGTCGAGATCGACGGCGAGGCCACCGTGTCGCCCGACGAGCGCTGGCAAGCCGTTCACCTGCGGGATCGCCGCGAAGGGCCGCCCATGGTGCGTTTCGTCGACCGCAAGACCGGTAAGGCGACAGAGGTCGTGTTGCCCGTCGAGGCCGACCCGACGCGGGAGGGCCGATACCTGAACACGATGTGGCCCACCTGGTCGCCGGACGGCCGGACCCTGCTGGTCAACGTCTTCGAGCCGGGATCCGAGCCCCGGTCCGCGGGCATCGTGCTCATCGACGTACCCTCGCTCAAGCCACGCTTCGTCCGCATCGAAAAGGCCCTGATCACGGTCGGCGGCTTCCAGTGGACCCGCGACAGCAAGGGGGTCGTGGTGCGCTGGGGCAAGAACGGCAAGTCCTCCATCCGCCAGTACGACCTCGAGGGCGCGGTGAAGCGCACCTGGAAGGTACGCGGCCGCCCAGCCAGCCACGGGCTCGGCACGTTCTCCCCGTCGGGCCGCCGCTTCCTCACCGCGTGCCACTCGCTGGAGTCGTCGGCCTGCGTGTGGGACACCGCCAGCGGCAAGGCCGTCACCCGGATCAAGGTGGCCCACCGGTTCCCCGTGTTCGGCTGGTACGACGAGAAGCACCTGCTCCTGCCCGTCCGCGACGGCTTCGGCGTCGTCGATCTCAAGGGCAAGGTCGTGGAGACCCTGGTCAAGGTCGATGACAAGGCGAACTTCTACCCCCGCTTCGACGCCCGCGGCAAGCGCTGAAACGGGCGGGGCGGTGACGGCCGGCGTGCGGCCCGAGGGCACGGCGGCGCAGGTGACGAGGGATCCGATCCAGGCCGCGAAGCCGGACGTCGTGGGTGTGCCGACCACGTGGACCAGGACGTCGGGGCACAACTCCCAGGCCACGGTCCCGCCGTAGCCCCCGACCGGACCGGACCGGAGCGCCGTGGCGGGACGCGCCGCCTGCTACGGCCGCTGGTGGTGATCAGCTCGCGCTCGTGCCGGTCCTCGAAGCCGAATCCGGGGAACAGCGCCTCGGCGAACACGAGCGCTTAGACGCGGTCGCGGTGCCGTCCACTCGTCATGCTGCTGGACGCAGAGCGGCGAAGTGAGAGGTGCGGGTCGGGGCCCGCTCGGCGACGTAGCGGCAGCGCGGCGTAGAGCATGCGGGCTGAGCACCCCAACCGATTCGGCCCCGAACGGCCGTAGACCGTTCGGGGCCGAATCCATGGCATTCGAGGGACGAGCGGCCTGCGCGCGCTGCCCTGCGTACCTACTTCGTGACCTGATCCCGATAGTCGCCCGTCAGCGGCTCCTGGCCGCTCAGCGCGATCTCACCGCTCTCGAACCGCTGGCCCGTCACCTGGTAGCCCGCCCTGGCCGCGCCCGGGTTCGTGGCGTCGTAGTCGACCGTGAAGGCCCATTCACAGGTGAAGAACTTGTGGAACTTGTTCGGCGCGACCTCCACGACGACGTGGGTGACGAAGGTGTCCCTGATGGTGATGCCGCGCAGCTTCTGCCCCTTGGCCCAAACCTTCGGAAGACCCCATCGCGGCGCGTCGTTGGGGGCCACGGCCGTGGGCGCGCCTGGGACGATCTGCGCGGACACGCCCTTGTACCAGGGCCGCTTGCTGGTGTCCAAGGCGTTGGTGAACCTGTTGCCGACCGTCACGCCGTCGTACGTGGCGACCCGGTCGCTCGAGGCGAACTGCAGGATGCCCAGCTTGGACGCGCCCTTGAAGTCCGCCTCCGTCCGCAGCCCGGCGGCCACCTCGAACAGCCCCATCCCGACCTCGATCACGTCCGTCTGGTACCGGTAGTCGCCCAGTAAGCCGGACACGTTCGCCCGCTCCTCGAAGACCGGCTGCCGGACGAGGACGAGCGGCGTGGGCAGGGCCAGCGCTTGCCCGGCCACCGCGTCCTTGTGATCGAGCGAGAGCCCGCCGCTCATGCAGCCCTGCAGGAACGTCGCGATCTCGAACGGCTCCTCGCCGATGTGCGCGACAT
The DNA here is from genome assembly GCF_052246675.1 of Nonomuraea sp. KM90. Lineage (NCBI taxonomy): Bacteria > Bacillati > Actinomycetota > Actinomycetes > Streptosporangiales > Streptosporangiaceae > Nonomuraea > Nonomuraea sp. KM90. The sequence continues at coordinate 28,597 of NZ_JBQQCB010000113.1, forward strand.
AGGCGTCGAGCTTCTCCTTCCACCAGCCTCCCAGCCCCCGGATCTCCGCGGCCTCCGCCAGCGCCTTGCGGATCTCCCGCATCGCGGCCGCGAGAGGAAAGTCGGACGCCGAGACGGCGTTCAGCAGCGCCACCACGAACTCCTCGTCCGCCCCCAGCCCCGAGAGGTCCACGAGCTTCTGCAACTGCTCGACCGTCTGCTTATCGGGTGCCGCCTCGTAACGCTTGACGTACTCGACCGCTGAAAACATCGTCTCCCCCTGCCGCCGCAACCGCCTACGCGGTTGTCCGGGTGTGCAGAGAGAGCCTCCGCCGCCCCTGATACAGCTCACTTCGAACACGCACTCACCAGCACCGGCCGAAAGCCGGCGGTCACCAGCTCGGCGATCGCCTCCGCCGGCAACGTCGGGCGGTCGACGGCCTTTAGCAGCGGGATGCCCGCGGCCGCTCGGGCCAGGGCAACGGTTCAGGCGGCGGCTTCCCGGCACCTGGTAGGACCGGTGGCGCTCCTACCGGCCGGCCCCGGATGCCGCGGGTCAAGGTCGCCGGGGATGATCGGGAGGCTCTGCCCGGCTCGCCCCTCCCCGCCGTGCCGCGGAGCCGCACTCCCCGGCGAGAACGGCCCGCCGTTCACCACACCCCTTCGTTCTCTCAGGACGATGGAGTACGTGACCCGGCCGAAGGGCTTGACCTCAGGTTTGCTTGAGGTTGGATCCTTGATCCGTGACGACTTCAACGATCAAGGCCGGAAGACGTGAATGGACCGGCTTGGCCGTATTGGCACTCCCCGCGCTGCTCGCGTCCCTGGAACTCACGGTCACTAACCTGGCGGTGCCCGCCATCGGGAAGGATCTCGGGGCGAGCAGCACTCAGTTGCTGTGGATCGTCGACATCTACGCCTTCCTGCTGTCCGGTTCGCTCATCACCATGGGGGCCTGGGGCGATCGGATCGGCCGCCGCCGGTTGCTGCTGATCGGAGCGGCGGCGTACGGCCTGGTCTCGGTGATGGCCGCGTACGCGCCCGACGCGGGGAGCCTGATCGTGGCCAGGGCGTTGATGGGGATGGCGGGGGCGACGCTGATGCCGTCCACGCTCTCGCTGGCCACGTCCATGTTCACCGACGCCAGGCAGCGGGCGGTGGCCATCGGGGTCATCGTGGCCAGCGTCTCGGGCGGCACGGCGATCGGGCCGCTGGTGGGCGGCTGGCTGCTGGACCGCTTCTGGTGGGGCTCGGCGTTCCTGCTGGCCGTACCGGTGATGGTGGTGCTGCTGGCGCTGGGGCCGTGGCTGCTGCCCGAGCACCGCGACGCGGGCGCGGGGCGGCTCGACCTGGTCAGTGCGTTGCTGTCGTTGGCGGCGGTGCTGCCGGTCGTCTACGGGCTCAAGCAGATCGCGGCCGACGGCCTGACGGCGCAGTCCGTCGCGGCGATCGTGGTGGGTGTGGCGTTGGCCTGGGTGTTCGTACGCAGGCAGCGCGGGCTGGTCGATCCCTTCGTCGACCTGCGGCTGTTCCGCGAGCGGGCGTTCAGCGTCGCGGCGGCCACCCTGGCGCTCGGCATCTTCGTGTTGTGGGGCTCGAACTACGCGATCGCTCAGTACCTCCAGCTCGTGCACGGCATGTCGCCGCTGGAGGCGGGCCTGTGGACGGCTCCGTCGGCGGTGGGTGTCATCGTCGGCTCGACGCTGGCTCCCCGGATGGCCCGCCTGGTGCGCCCGTCGCTGGTGATCGGGGTCGGCCTGGGCGTGTCCGCCGTGGGGTACGTGGTGCTCACGCAGACCGGCGGGCTGCCCGTACTGATCACGGGGGCCGTCGTGGTCTCGGCCGGTCTGGGGCCGATGATGGCCCTGGCCACGGACATGGTCGTGGGCTCCGCGCCCGCAGAGCGAGCCGGAGCGGCTGCGGCCATCTCCTCGGCCGCGCCCCAGCTCGGCGGCGCACTCGGCATCGCGCTGCTCGGCAGTGTGATCACCGCGACCTACCGGGCAGAACTGTCCACCGCAGTCGTTCCTGACGACGGCGCCCGCGACAGCCTCGGCGCTGCGGTGGCGCTGGCGCACCGCCTGCCCACGGAAACCGCGGTGCAACTGCTCGGCACCGCCCGCGCCGCGTTCATCGACGGGTTCCACGTGGCGGCGGGCGTCAGCGCCGTGCTCATGGCCGCAGTCGCTCTGCTGGTCGTGACCCTGCTCCGAAGGCGCTGACCCCATCGACGAGCGACACAGCGGTGGCTCGTGACGCGGTTGGCCGTTGCAGGCCGACGGTCAGCCCGGCCGCCGGTGTCGCGGGCGATGAGGCTGGTGCCGCCGGAGGCGTCGCGCACGTCGGTGGCGAACTGTCAGAAAGCGTAGTTGCGCAGGACGGCGAGAGCCTCGGCGGCGTGCGGGCCGGTCGCCGTCAGCGCCGAGTCGGCGGGCGCGATACGGCGCGCGCCCACGCGGCAGAAGTCGCCGGCGGGGCCGGTGATGACCGAGGGGGAGTCGGGGTCGCCGAAGTGCCACAGCTGCCCGTCGGGTGAGGTGAGCTCGCAGTAGACCTGCCCGCCCACCAGCCCTTACACCTCGAACGCGTACGGCAGCGTGCGGTGCCCCAGCCAGGCGATGTGCCGCAGCCGTGCGGTGTCCGGATACGGGATGCCGAACGGGGCGGTGATGTCGTAGGCATGCGCCCGGTGTTCGGCCAGGCGGGTGGTGGCCGGCGTCGCGGGTGAAACGGAGGAGGCCACCCAGTCCAGGCGGCTGGCTTCGGGATGGCCGCGCAGCGCGGCCGGGGTGATGGAGGGGGCCGCGCGCCAGCGGGCCAGGAGGCGGGCCGGGGCGATGTCGCGCTCGGCGGCCACGAGGCGTCCGCCATGGCGTCGATCTCGCCACGTGGCCGCGTGCCCGTCAGCTCGCCTCTGACCGCAGCGGCGGCGTGCTCCTCGGTCTGGGCCAGGTGAAGCACCACGTCGGAGACCGTCCATCCGGCGGCGGGAGGGCTGGTCACGCCGGTTGGGCCTGCGGCGGGGTTCTTGCCGACATTCAGGTGAGGCAACTGTTCGTCCACCGAGACGAACGCGTTGGTCTCCGCGGCATCAGGCACGCACTAATTTGACCATTCGGTCTTTCGGTGTGGAATCATCCGGCAAGATGATCAACTGTTGTCCCGGATGGCGGGAGACGGTTGAGAAGGGCTGGCTGAATGCGCAAGTCAACGACGACGATCCTCCTTGCCGCGGCACTGTCGGTCGGAGGGGTCATGGTCAATCCTGCGTACGCGGCCGCCTCCGCCGTCACCCCGGAGCGGGTGTGCGGTTCCGGCTTCGCCCGGGTCACCCACAGCAAGCAGGCCGTGAAGACTCCCGCCAAACGTGTCCTCGGTTACGTCTATCTGCTGTACAACCGCAGGACCGGCTACAACTGCGTCACCACGATCAAGACCTCGAACGTCGGCATCCCCACCTTCACCATGGCCACGATCACGACGCAGACGCGTGGGGCCAACTCACGCGCGAGCGGCGAGAACGAGGGTCGGAGCGTCAAGCACTACTTGGGACCGGTGAAGACCTACGGCAAGGGCCGGTGCGTCAAGTACATGGGGACGATTCGGGATGACGGACGCGATGCCGCCGTCGGCAAATCGCGCTGGAAGTCCTGGGGCAACTGCGGCTGAGCCGGGTTCGGCGCCCGCCCTGGCAGACCACGAGCCGATGCGGCAGCTGGGCCCGCCCGCTAGAAGGTGTAGCGGGTGTGGCTGAACACCTGGCTGTCGTGCCCGAAGCCGTACGCCGTGCCGGGTGTCACCGCGAACAGCAGGTCGTTGCCCTTGCGGATGCTGTCGCCGAAGCCGTAGAAGGCCCCCTCCGGCGAGGTGATGTGGTCCCCGTACTGCGCCTCGAACGCGGCGATGACCTCGTCCTGCCGCGCCGGATCCGTCACCCGCTCCGCCGTGCCCTCGATCACGATGTCGAGGCCTTGGGAGAGTGAGTTGTGCCCCGTGGTGAGTGCGCAGTGGGCATTACCGGCCAGGTTCTTCGCCTTCTGCTCGCCCGGCCCGGTGCTGAAGTGCAGCGCCCCGTCGTGCCAGGCGGCGATCAGTGGCGTGACGTGCAGCCGGCCGTCCGGCCGGACCGTGGTGATCCAGAAGACCTCCGCGGCCCGCAACTGGCGCTGGGCCTCGGCCCAGTCGGTGGCGGTGACGTTGTCCGCGCCCGGGCGCGGGTTCAGCGCGGAGCTGTAGCGGGCGTCGAGCTCGGTCTTGGGCTGCTTCGGCGTCATGCGGAACTCCCTTCCCCCTATTGCCACGAAGGCACGCAGCCCGGCGCTCAAGGTGATGGGCGGCGCTGGGTCCGCTCTGCGGCGACTCGCTCGAACGGGTCCCACACGTCCTCGCTCCTGATGCCCTCTGGGATGGCCGGCTACGAGCCCTGCCCAGGCCCGTCCTGTTCCTCCCGCCCCTCCCGGTGAGACTCGGCCGCTGACGGGAGGGCCGCGGCGATGCAGTCGAGGACGCGCTGGAGCCCGTACCGGAACTGGTCGTCGCGGCTGAGGTGCGGCTGGCGCGCCTCCATCACGATCTTGGTGAAGATCGGGTACTCCCCGCTCTTCACCAGCTGGTCGATGTACGGGTAGCTCCGCGCCATCCATTCCGACTCGCTGAGCCCGCTGCGGCGGAATTCCATGGCCGAGCTGTTCTCCTCGCGGACGGTGCCCTCGATGTAGCCGTTCAGCATGGCGATGAGGCCGAGGTTCTCGTCGATGGAGACGAAGGGGTCGAGCACTCCCATCAGCCGTTCGATCAGGCGCAGCTGGTTGGGGCCGAAGCTGGGGAGTGAGCGCTGCACGGTGGCGATCCACGGGTGCCGCAGCCACATGGCCCGCAGCCCGTCGGCGTAGCGCGTCAGATCCGCGCGCCAGTCGCCGGAGGGCATGCCCTCGACGTCGATCTCGCCCTGCAGCCGGTCGGCCATGAGCTCGATGAGGTTGTCGCGGCTCGGGACGTACCGGTAGAGGGACATCGCGCCGGCGCCGATCTCGGCGGCGATGCGCCGCATGGTGGCGGCCTCCAGCCCCTCGGTGTCGGCGATCCGGATGGCGGCCTCGGTGATCTGGGCCCGGCTGTAGGTGGGCTTCGGCCCGTAGGCCGGGCGCTCGGGCCGCATCCAGATGTTCACGTACTCGGCGTCGGTCATCGTCCCCCCTCCTGGTTGCGTACATAGTACCCGGTCTCTTAGTCTGGCCGCCATGACCGCGTACGAAGTACCCAGTGGAGGGATCATGGCGGAACCGATCGTGGTCGCCGAGGGGCTGCACAAGTCCTTCGGCGGCACCCATGCGCTGCGGGGGCTGGACCTGAGCGTTCCGAGAGGAACGGTCTGCGGCGTGCTGGGGCCGAACGGCGCGGGCAAGACGACCGCGGTGCGCATCCTGGCGACCCTGTCCGATCCCGATGCCGGGCACGCCCGCATCGCCGGATACGACGTCGTCCGCGAGGCCGGCGAAGTGCGCGCCAGGATCGGGCTCGCGGGCCAGTACGCCGCCGTGGACGAGAAACTCACCGGCCGCGGCAACCTGCGCATGTTCGGGCGCCTGTCCCACCTGACCCGCCGCGAGGCGCACCGGCGGGCCGACGAGCTGCTGGAGCGCTTCGGCCTGATGGACGCCGCCGATCGGCAGGTCGCCGGCTACTCCGGCGGCATGCGCCGCCGGCTCGACCTGATCACCTGCCTCATCCAGCGCCCCGAGGTGCTCTTCCTGGACGAGCCGACCACCGGCCTGGACCCGCGCAGCCGCGGCGAGATCTGGGACAGCATCCGCGAGCTGGTGGCCGACGGCACCACGGTGCTGCTCACCACGCAGTACCTGGACGAGGCCGACCGGCTTGCCGACGACATCGCCGTCATCGACCACGGGCAGGTGATCGCCACGGGCACGCCCGACGAGCTGAAGGCCACGATCGGCGACCGCCTCGACGTCACCCTCGAAGACCCCGCCGCGATGCCCGAGGCGGCGACCGTCCTGAACGCCCTGACCGGCACCGAACCCACCACGACCGGCGCCGACCGGCTCGGCGTCGCCCTGCCCGCCACCGGCCTCCAACTCGCCGACATCGTGCGCGAGCTCGACCGCGCCGGAGTCGCCGCCGCCGACGTGAGCCTGCGCCGCCCGACCCTCGACGAGGTGTTCCTGCGCCTCACCGACCGCAAGGAGACCGTGCGATGACCGCCCTCACCTCGCCACTGGGCCGCCTGCGCTGGACCCTCACCGACGGACTGACCCTGGTCGGCCGCGAGCTGGGGCGGCTGCGGCAGGAGCCCGGGCAGATCATCGCCGCGCTGGTCTTCCCGGTCATCATGGTCGTGCTGTTCGGCTACGTCTTCGGCAGCGCCATCCAGGTGCCGGACGGCGGCGACTACCGCGAATACCTCATGCCCGGCCTGTTCGCGATGGTGACCTTCTCCGCCTGGTTGGGGGTCATGACGCGGGTGGCCACCGACGCCTCCCGCGGCGTGATGGACCGGTTCCGCTCCATGCCGATGGCGCGCTTGGCGGTGCCGTTCGGGCAGACCGGCGCCGACCTGCTGACCGGCCTGCTGATGCTGGCCATCATGGTCGGCACGGGCCTGCTGGTGGGCTGGCAGCCGCACCGCGGCCTGATCCTCACCGCCCAGGCGTTCCTGCTGATGATCGTGCTGCGGTACGCGCTGAGCTGGGTGGGCGTCTATGTGGGCCTGGCGGTGAAGAACGACCAGGTCGCCGACGCGATGGTGCCGCTGGGCCTGCCGATCACGATGCTGTCGAACGCGTTCGTCCCGACCGACGGCATGCCGGGCTGGCTGCGCTTCCTGGCCGACTGGAACCCGGTGAGCGCGCTCACCGCCGCCTCGCGGGAACTGTTCGGCAACCCCGGCGCGCCGTCCGGAAACGTGGCCTGGTCACTCGCGCATCCGGTGACCGCCGTCCTGCTCTGGTCGTCCGCACTGCTGGTGATCTTCGTCCCGCTGTCGCTCCGCGCCTACATGCGCAGAGGACGCTGAACGCTCCGGCATCCGCGGACCCGAGTTGGGGTGAGGACGCCCGTTGGTCGCGGTCCCGGGGGGGGGGGGGGGGGGGG
>NZ_JBQQCB010000114.1:0-35591 GCF_052246675.1 Nonomuraea sp. KM90
CGTCATCGATGCCGGTGCGGCGGTCGGGGTCCTTTTCCAGCAGGCCGGTGATGAGGGGCGCCAGCGGGCCGGCGAGGTTGAGCGGGACCGGCTCGGCGGTGAGGACGGCGCTGAGGGTGGCCAGGGCGCTGCCCTGCTCGAAGGGGCAGCGGCCCTCGACCGCGGTGTACAGCGTGACGCCCAGCGACCACAGGTCACTGGGCGGGCTCGGAGCCGCGCCGCGGGCGCGTTCGGGGGCGATGTAGGCGGGAGTACCGACCACCAGGCCCGCTTGGGTGTGGCCGTCCGGCTGCCGCCGGCTGGTGGCCAGGCCGAAATCGGTCAGAACGGCATGGTCGCCGTCCAGCAGGACGTTGGCGGGCTTGACGTCGCGGTGCACGATGCCGGCGGCGTGCGCCACCTGCAGCGCCTCCAGCACCTGCAGGCCGATCCTGGCCACCGCGGTCGGCGCCAGGGGTCCGCGTGCGGCCAGCACGTCGGCCAGGGTGGGCGCGCTGACCAGCTGCAGGACGATCCACGGCCGTCCGTCGGCCACCACCACGTCGTAGACGGCTGCGATGTGCGGATGGGACAGCCGGGCGGCCAGACGGGCCTCGCTCATCGTACGGCGCAGCAGCGCCTCGCGCTCGGGCTGCGGCCGCTGGTCCAGGGTGACCTCCTTGACCGCGACCGGGCGATCCAGCAGCTCGTCGTAGCCGCGCCAGACCCGGCCCATGCCGCCCCGGCCGAGCTCGGCCTGCAGCCGGTAACGACCAGCGAGCAACCAACCCTTGTATCCCTCCGCATCGGCCATAGCGCGCGCCCTACCCGATCAACGCCTGCCCATGCGCGCGCACGACAGCGTGCCGACGATAGCGGGCAAGGACGGCGGGTTTGGATCGCCGTTGCCGGTGCGGACCGTACGCAAGCTTGGACAATCGTCGTCTGGCCATGACACACCATCGCCGCCTGCCGGGTCATGGTGGAGAGGTCGGGAGGTGTCCGGACCATTCGGAGGAGTCTTCGCATGGACACGATGACGATCCGTACCTCTATCGCGCTGCTGGCCGCGGCCGCATTCGCCGCCGGCGGTCCCTCGACGCAGGCCGTCGCCGACGCGCCGGCACAACCCGCCGCTCACGCCCCGACCGCCCCGCATGCCCCGGTCGCCTCGGTCGCCTCGCAGTCCATCGGTGCCGGGCTGTACGAACCGCTGCCCGCGGATGCGATCGAGTGCGGGCCCGGGCCGGGCGGTGACGTCTTCGCGGTGGTCCGCCTGGACGGCGAGCCCCATCCCGAACTGTGCGCCATCGCGCAGAACGTGGCCAACGCCTGGGCAGGGGCCAGTGGCAGCCCGGTCACGGTCTATGTGGACGGCAAGGACTGGACGTGCAACGAGCGCCCGACCGGCCCCAACACCTACACCGAGTGCGTCAGCGGCGCCATGAGGGTGCAGATGCGCTCGTGACCGCGCGGGAAGGCGGCGAGTGCTCATCTGGTGTGGTGGAGGACGTCGACTGCGCTGGGAGCGGGCCGGCCGCCTTCGGTGCGGATCGATGAACCTGCTCCCACTGGCGTGGATCGGAGTTTGCCGGTAGATCACACTCCATGGACTGGTGGGCAAACCTTCTGCAGGGCGGGATCAGCGCTGTCATCGGCGGCATCGTGGCAGCCCTCACCGCTTGGGCGGTCGTCGCCGGCACGGGGCGGCAGGCGCATAGACAGGCGCTGATCATTGATGCCAGGAACGCCGCTCGAACGCTGATTCGTGACACCGAGGCGCTGATGCGTGCTGTCATGCGGCTGAGCCGTTCGCCTGAGCGGCGTGACCGGCGGGAATGGCTGCTCCAGCTGGACGAGGCGCGGGTGGCCTTCTTCAACAGTTGCGCGGTCAACATAGCGACGATCGCGGCGGTGGATGAGGGGTTCGAGCAGCGCTTGTTCCGGCTCATGAACGAGATCCACGAGGAGATGACGGGATTCAAGCCACCGTGGATGCACTCGCGTTCCTGGCGCGGCGCGCAACGCCGGATGGCCGGCCGGCCCGATCCCGAACGCCGGACGCCGCGCTTCGAGACACTCACCGGCACTCTTGTGGAGGAACTCACGATGTGGCTGGCGGGTCGGCGTCCCGTTCCCTCGAATCCGCCACCTCGAACAAGAGGGCAAGACCAGTGACCATCCCAGACACAGCCGGCGAACCGCAGGTCGGCGATGCCGGTACTCGACAGGCCAATCGAGAAGCCGCAGCGCCTGCCTGATCCGCCGTCCCCGGCCCCTGCGGCCCCCGGAACCGCCGGCCCACCAGCTTGCGAGGCCACCCGGCGCCGCACCGGCGGCGGCCTGCTCGCCTCCGGCGGCCGCTACGAATTCCCGCCGCCGCGCCTGGCCGACGTCCCGACGAGCGCCTCGGGAGGTCACGCACACGGCGCCCGGAGCCGTTGGCCGCCGAAAGTTCGGCAGGAGATTCGGCTGGACCTGTCGAGGACCGGTGCCGGCCGTTCGTCACACGGACGACAGAGCCCATCCAGCCACGAGGAGTGACGATGAAGTACGCGATGCTGATCTTCGGCGACGACCGCGAGTGGACCGCGCTGTCCCCGGACGACGAGCAGGACGTGATGAAGCAGGTCTACGAGTGGTTCGAGCGGTGGCAGCCGACCGGCAAGATCGCCGACGGCGGCGCCGAGCTACAGCCCCGGGACGCGGCGAAGACAGTGCGCGCCGGCGCCGGCGGCCAGCCGGTGATCACCGACGGGCCGTACCTGGAGCTCAAGGAGGTCATCGGCGCGATCGTCATGCTGGAGTGCGACGACATTGACGAGGCCACGCGGATCGCGGCCACCTGGCCACTCGCCGCCGGGATGAGCGCGCTGGAGGTCCGTCCGGTGATGAGCCGCGAATAGCGGTGAGGCTGGGCGCCGGTCTCACCGCCGGCGCCTCAGCTCGCCCACCCGACGCGACATCAGCTCGCGTTCGGCCGGGTTCGTCGCCAGCTCCAGAGCACGCTCCGCCGCTGTCAGCGCCTCGGCCGGACGGTCGAGCGTGCCCAGCAGGTCGGCCCGGGCGGCGTGCCACAGGTGGTAACCGGCAAGCCGGTCCCCGAGCGCGTCGACCTCGTCCAGCGCCGGGGCCGGGCCCACCGCGAACCGCGTGGCCACTGCCCGGTTCAGCAGCACCACCGGCGACGGGTCCAACGCGTACAGCCGGTCGTACAGCGCCCGCACGTCGGCCCAGTTGACGGCCTCGTACGAGGCGGCCAGGGCGTGTAGCGCGGCGATGCCGGCCTGCAGCTGGTACGGCCCGGGCCGGCCCCGGCGCACCGCCGCCCGCAGCCGCAGCGCCGCCTGTTCGATCGCCGCCCTGTCCCACAGCCTCCGGTCCTGCCGTTCGAGCAGCACGATGCGGCCCCACGAGTCGAACCGCGCGGCGGCGCGGGCGTGGTGCAGCTCCAGCAAGGCGGCCAGGCCGGCGGCCTCCGGCTCACTGGGCAGCAGCGCGGCGAGTTGGCGGGCCAGCTCGACCCCCTCGCGGGCCAGCTCGCGTCGCTGGGCGGACCGGCCGCTGGACAGATACCCCTCGTTGAACACCAGGTAGATCACCGCGAGCACGGCCGGCAGCCGGTCGGCGTACTCATGCGGCTGCGGCACCTCGAACCGGATGCCGCGCTCCCGCAGCTGGCGCTTGGCCCGGGAAAGCCGCTGCGCCATCGTCGGCAGCGGCACCAGGAACGCGGCGGCGATCTCGGCCGTGCTCAGGCCGCCGGCGGCGTACAGCGTCAGCGCGACCCGGGCCGGCTCGGCGAGGTCCGGATGGCAGCACGCGAAGACCATGGCCAGCCGATCGTCCACGCCCGGTTCCGGCGGCGGTTCGGCGGCCAACTGTGCCGCCTTCCTGCGGCCGACGGCGTCGCGGCGCAGCCGGTCCAGCGCCTTGCGCCAGCCCGTGGTGACCAGCCAACCGGTGGGGCTCTCCGGCAGACCCTCGCCGGGCCAGCGCTTGAGCGCCTCGGCCAGCGCGTCCGCCAGCGCCTCTTCGGCCCGGTCGAAGTCGCCCAGCCGCCGGCTGAGGGCGCCGAGCATGCCGGCCGCATCCGTACGCCAGATCCGGTCCAGCAGTTCCGCCACGTCGTCCACCGCACCAGGGTGCAATACCCGCGGGACCGAAGCACCCCTTCCCGTCGCGCGATCCGCAAGATGGTTCCCGGTGGCGAAGCAAGCTCATGCCACTCCCGTGGTTACGGTGATCCGCCACCCGGCGGTCCGGGGAAGAGGCGCGGGGTCATTCGTCGTCCGGATCTGCCGGCTCCACGGTCGGTGCGATCTGCAGCGGTGTCGCGGCCCCGCCGGCGATCTCGCGCCCTTGACTCAGGGTGTGGTCAAGCTGCCTGGCCAGGTGGGGGAGGGTCGCCGGAGGCAGGTACGCGTCAGCGCCGGCGTCGAGTAGCCGTCGGACCGGGCCGTGGTATCGAACTCCGAGTTCGGGGTCCTCGATCTCGGTGACGACGACGCGAGCTTTCGGGAACATCGACCGGAGCGCTGCGATCAGCTGCGGGCTGCCTGCGGGCACCAGCAGCACATCGGCCGTTGCCGGAGCCGCATGCATGTCGAGCACCACGTAGTCGGCCCCGAGCTGGGTGGACAGCGCAACCCGAGCCGCGGCCGGCAGCTCCATCGCGGTGGCCACGACTGTCACGCTCTCGTGGTCGACCGGTGCTTGATCGTCGGCCTCGTCCGGCGCCTCGCGATCGACGACGGCGCCTTGGACCACGTCAACGGTGCTGGAGATCGTCGCGATCGACGCGCCGTCACGCGTGAGGACCACGTTCTCACCAGGCTCGAGGGCGTCGATCAGCGCCACGACGTCTTCGGGAAGGCGGCTCACGTCGATGCGCTGCGTGGAGCGTGGGGCGCGTTTGCGGATCACCATGCCTGGGGCACGCTCACGGCTGCGAGGACAGCCCGCGTCATGGGCGGCCCCGGTCGTCTGGTGAAAGGCCCGTCCACGGGGACACGGTCGCCCGCCCCGACGCTGCCGTCCAACCAGATGATCACATGAGTCCCTTCCGATGCCGGGATCTTGTTGGATGCCACGACACGACCATTGGTTCGAGAGTGCGCCGGGGTTTCTCTCATCGTCCAGGTCCGCGCCCGTCGGCGGCGACGCGAAGGCGGCCGGGCGTGCGGTCGTTGCGTGGATGAGATTGCGGCGGCCGCGATGCTCTTGAGGGTCGCGGTCAGTTCGGGGTGATCATGGCCAGGACGTGCCGCGGGAGGGCGTTGACTTCCCCCTTCCGGCCGGTTCAGCCTGCGTGCCGCAGGAGCGAGCGGGAACTTGACTGAATGCCGGCGCCGGGTTCAGCCGGTGAGGTAGCCGCCGGAGGCGTCGATGTCGGTGCCGAGCACGGCGCTGGCGTCCTCGGAGGCCAGCCACATCACCACGCGCGCCATCTCCTGCGGCTGGACGATCCGCTTGATCGGGTAGTCCCGCGCGATCTCCTCGTACGTCATCCCGAACGCCTCGGCCGCCCGGCGGAGCATCGGGGTGTCGACCGCACCTGGCGCGAGCGCGTTGACGCGGATGTTCCTGTCGGCGTACTCCAGCGCGGCGACCTTGGTCAGCGAGGCGACGGCGTGCTTGCTGGCGTTGTAGGGCGAGATGGTGGCGAAGCCGACCTCGGCGGAGATCGAGGCGGTGTTGACGATGATGCCGCCCCGCTGCTCGACCATGTGCGCGAGCTCGTACTTCATCGCCAGGAAGACGCCGGCGGCGTTGGTGCGCCACACCTGCTCGAAATCCTGCAGCGTCTGCTCGTGCAGGTGCGCCGCCCGGGGGCTTTCGATGCCGGCGTTGTTGAAGGCGATGTCGATCCTGCCGTAGGTGCGGACGCAGGCGCCGACGAACGCCCGCAGACCTTTCTCCGGCTTTTCGGGTGTCCTGGGCATGCTGCCCCTGTGGATTCCGATCATGGAGGTCAGGTGCGTATGGGAAAAGACAATCTTCGTCATCCGCGGCGTCTGTGGCTCGTCATCGCCGCGCTGGTCATGGTGAGCGCCATGGGTTGCTCCGGCGGCCCGGAGGATCGCGACGGCGCGCGGGCGGCCACGGGCGGCACGTCAGCGACAGCCACGCCGACGCCGGGCGGGAGCTTCGGGACGCCGGGAGGAGAGGCCCTGACCGGCCGGGCGTTGCTGGAGGCGCTTCGGGACGGTGGTTACCATGTCGTCTTCCGGCACGCGGCGACCGACCATTCCACCCCCGATGCCGGCGACGTCGATCTCGGCGACTGCGGCACGCAGCGGAACCTGTCGGACGCGGGCCGGGCCGACGCCCACGCGATCGGCCGGGCGTTCCGCGACCTCCGCATCCCCGTCGCGGACGTGCTGACCAGCCCCTACTGCCGCACGAAGGAGACCGGCAGACTGGCTTTCGGGCGGGTCACGGCCACGCCGGAGCTGGAGCGCCTGTGGCCGGAGGACGAGCCCGCCGACCGGCTGGCCGCCCGCCGCCTGGAGCCGCTGCTGCGTCAAGCTCCGGCGTCCGGGCGGAACAACGTGCTCGTCGTCCACGGCCACTACACGCGCGCGCTGGACGGCATCGAACTGGCGGAGGGCGAGGCCGCCGTCTACCGGCCGGGGACGGGCGGGCCCGTGCGGGTCGCGAGGGTGCTCGCCCGTGCCTGGACGGAACTCGCCTGATGCGCGTCAGGAGTCCTCGCGCGAACACGCCCCACGCCACCGCGACGGACAGCGCGACGAGCGGCGTGGTGCCCGTACGCGCGAGCACGGCGCCCCCCGTACCCGGCGAGGCCGAGCAGGAGTTGCACGCCCAGGACAGTGACGACGTCCAACGCCGGGGATCCGGCATCCGCGCCCGCCCCCGCGTCCGGCCATCGGCGATCCGATGGGTCACCCGAAGTCCGCCTATTGGTCCTCGGCCTGCGGACCGTGCTGTGATCCCCCTGGCTGCGGGAGAAAGGCATGATGAGCATGCGGGACCGATGGGACATCGATGACGGCCGGACCCCGACGGACCGGGGGCACCGACCTGCGGCGTGCCCGGCCGCCGGGAGCGCCGGCCCCTACCACGTCGGTTTCGTCGTGCCGGACATCGAGGCCGCCATGCGTGACTTCAGCCGCACGGTCGGCATCGAGTGGAACGCGGTGCGGGAAGGACGGCTGGGCGACTGGGCCTACCGCATCGTCTTCTCCCGGTACGGTCCGCTCTACACCGAGCTGATCGAGGGGCCCGCGGGCAGCCCCTGGGATCCCGGCCGGGAGGCCCGCTGCGACCACATCGGATTCTGGGCCGCCAGGATCGACGACTGCGCGGCCCGTCTCGCCGAGATGGGCTGGCCGCTGGACTTCGACGCTCGCCCGTACGGCCGTCCCTTCACCTACCACCGGATGACGGACCTGGGATTACGGCTCGAACTCGTCGACGTCTCCGTCCAGCCGGAGTTCCTGCGCAACTGGGACCCGGACGGGCCGCCCATGCCCGCGCTGGACTGCTGACCCGACCACGGCGGGCGACGAACCGGCCCGCAGGGTGGCGGGGGCGCTCGCCGCGCTGGACGAGGTGGTGGCCGCCTCCCTCGGGCTCCCCCTCGACCCGTGCTGGGACGATCTGACGAACGGCACGCTGGTCGCGCCGGCCGAGCCCGGGATCGGGGCCGGGCGGCTCAGGAGGGTCCGTGCAGCTGGCGGCGAATGGCATCGATCGTCGTCTCGGGCGAGCTGTTGAAGAAGAACCGGATCCCGGGTGAGGCTCCCACCAGCACGTTGATCAAGCGCTCGAAGAGGATGGTGTGCTCGGGCGCCACGCGCAGGCCGGCTCCGATCCCGGCCAGGTCGAAGGACGTCCGGGACAGTCGTTCGCGGACGGTTTTCTCCGCCGCGTCCGGGTCGGCGTCGACCAGGCACAGCTCGGCGTCGAAGCTCGCCTCCAGCAACGCCCTGTGGCCCTGCTCGATCCGAGCGGTGAGCGTCGCCTCGTCCAGGCCCGGATGCAGGCTGTAGTCGAGCTCGCGGGGATGGAGGCCGATCGTCAGGATCTTGGTCATGGTCATTGCTCCTACCACGGGACAACGCCGTCGCGATCGAAGAACCCGCCGGTCGGTCCGGCCGCGTCCAGGGTCGCCAGCCGGATGATCGCGTCGGTGCCCTCGGTGAGGGTGTGGATGCCGGTGTGCTGGTTCATGTCGGTGGCGGGGAAGCCCGGGTCCGCTGCGTTGATCTTGAAACCGTCGAGGGCGCGGGCGTACTGGGAAACGATCATATTGAGTGCGGTCTTGGACGAGGCGTAGGCCAGGTTCAGGAAGCCGGACTCGGGGCGGGCGGGGTCGGCGGCGTGCGCCAGCGAGGCCAGAGCGCTGGACACCATGACGACGCGAGGCCATGCGGACCTGCGCAGCAACGGCAGGAACGCATGCGTCACCCGTACCTGGCCGAACACGTTGACCTCGAACACCTGCCGGACCGCGTCGACCCCGGTGCCGGCCGGATCCAGCACCGGGCTGCCGATCCCGGCGTTGTTGACCAGGACGTCCAGGCGGTCCACGCGGGCGGCGACGGCCTTGGCCGCCGCCGCGACGGACTCGTCGCAGGCCACGTCCAGCTCGACGAACTCGAGGTCGAGCCCCTCGGCGGCCAGTTCGTCCACCGTACGCATGCCGCGTTCCCGATCCCTGGCGGCCAGGAAGACCCGCCAGTTCCTGCCGGCCAGGCGGCGCGCGGTCTCGCGGCCCAGCCCCTTGTTCGCCCCGGTGACCAGCGCCACCGTGTTCGCGTCTGCCATGACTCGATGATCGGTACGCGCCGCCCTGCCCCGCCAGGACCGGTGAGCCATGGGACCGGCGGTACCACCCCGCCGTGCGATCTTTGCGGCACGATGGAGAGGTGAACCGCGCCGAACTCGCCGAGGTGCTGCGTCGCGCCCGTGACCGCGTGCGACCGCAGGACGTCGGGCTGCCGTCCGGGCCGCGCCGCCAGGTGCCGGGCCTGCGCCGGGAGGAAGTGGCCACGCTCGCGGGGCTGAGCGTCGACTACGTGGTCCGGCTCGAGCAGGGGCGCGGCCCCCGGCCCTCGAGCCAGGTCGTCGCCGCGCTGGCCCAGGCCCTGCGGCTGAACGACGACGACCGCGATCTCGTCTTCCGGCTCGCGGGCCACCAGCCGCCCCATGCCGGGCGCGTGGCCATGGTCGTACGCCCGAGCGTGCTTCGCCTGCTGGACCGGATGTCGGACCTGCCGGTGCTCGTACTGTCGGCGAAGGGCGACGTGCTGGCCTGGAACCCCCTGGGCGCGGCGCTTCAGGGCGACATGTCCGCCTGGCCGCAGCGCCGGCGCAATCTCATCTGGCAACGCTTCCTCGGCAGCAGCCGTTGCCAGGCCGGGGCGGACCCGGACGAGGACGAGGCGGCCGCGCGCGCCGCGGTCGGCACCCTGCGCGCCGCCCAGGCCCGCTACCCGGACGATCCCGACCTGAGACGGTTGATCGCCGAGCTGCGGCGGGGCAGCCCGCCCTTCGAGCAGCTCTGGCGGGAGGCACGTTCGGTGCCCTGGCGCAGCGCGACCAAGTCCGTCAACCACCCCGAGGTCGGCACGATCACGCTCGACTGCGACACCCTGCTGCTCCCGGACACCGATCAGACGGTGCTCATGTACTCGGCGGAGCCGGGAACCCCCGAGGCGACGGCGCTGGACCTGCTGCGGGTGGCCGGGCTGCAGCGTCTGTGAAGGACGCCGCGGCCGGCCCGGCGGCGAACAGGACGAGTTCGGCCGGGCCGTCCAGCACCTCTTCAATGCGAGCGCTGATCGTCAGCGCACCAGCCGTGCATTTCCGAGGTCAGCCGAGCCAGTCCGTGAGACGTCCAGGCGGGTGAACGGCTCCTCCTCGATCCGCCGATCCGTACGGGCCGGAATGGTACGTGCGAGCCGCTGCCGTCTCCCTCGCCGATCCCGTCCCCCAGCAGCAGACCATTCAGCCGGTTGAAGGTCATCAAGCCACGTGAGCCGGTAGGCTGACCGCGATCGTCTGCGACGGTGAAGGAGCCGTATATGACCGCCGACCCCACGATGGCCCGGATCGGCCAGGGGGTGGAGTTGCATCACCACCAGGGCCGTCGTGAAGCCGCTCGCGAGTTGTTCGCGCAGATCTGGGACGACATCGGCGGCGAGCAAGGCGACCCGCTGCATGTCTGCGTTCTCGCCCACTCGATGGCCGATGTGCAGGACGACGTGAACCAGGAGCTGATGTGGGACCTGCGCGCGCTCGCCGCCGTCGGCCAGATCACCGATGAGCGGGTGGCCCAAGCCGGGGTGCCGCTTTCGGTGGCCGGCTTGTATCCGTCGTTGCACCTGAACCTGAGCGAGTGCTATCGCAAGCTGGGCGACCTCGACCGCGCCCGTGAGCACCTCCAGCATGCGCGGGACGGGATCGGCGCACTCGGCGACGACGAGTACGGGCAGCTCATCAAGAGCGGGCTGGAGCAGGTGGCCGAACAGCTGGGTGAGACCGTCTGACCCTCAGCTCGCGTGAGCTCTGGGCCCGCTTGGCCCAGGACTCCCCAGATCGAACAGGGTTGCTGGAACCCCGGGATCGAGAAGGGCCGCAACGCGACGGCCAAGGCAAGGTCCGCGAGAACCTGCTCGTCGCCACGGTGCGACAGACCGCACACGGGTTCTCAGCTGGTGGCGCCCCAGGTGAGGGACAGGCCGGTGGCGGCGCGTTCGGTACGGATCTCCATCATGCTGCCGAGGATGGTGGCATGGTCGGACACCACGGGCGTGGCGTCGAGGGTGTAGGTGATCCGGGTGCTGACGAGCACCGGGCTGCCCTGCGGCTCGTGGAGGTGGCGGGCGGCGGCGGGGTCGAGCAAACCGGGCCGGACCACCTCGGACGCCCGGGCGACTGTCACTCCCGCGTCGGCGAGAGCCGTGTAGAGGGAGACGGCGGTGAAGTCGCGGTCGCGGATCTGGTCGGCCACCGGCCGGCGGACCCAGGACACCTGGTGTGTACGGCGGGACGTCCCGCGAACTCGCGGACCCGCTCCAGCCGCAGGGCGGTGTCGCCGGGACGCAGCCGCAGGTCCGCGGCGATCCGGGCCGGGGCCCGGCGCACCGCCCGCCCGGCCACCACGGTGCGCACGTCGTGGCCCTGTTTACGCAGGTCGTCGACCAGGCTGCGGAGCGAGTCGAGCTGGTACGCCAGGTGCGGCGGGGCGACGAACGTACCTTTGCCGGGCTGCTGCACGATCAGCCGCTCGTCGCTGAGTTCCCGCAACGCCTGGCGCAGCGTCATGAGGGTCACCCCGTAGGAGGCACTCAGCTCACGTTGCGGCGGCAGGGCCTCACCGGGGGAGTAGTGTCCCGACCGGATCTTCGCGGCGAGGTCGGCGGCGATGGCGCGGTATCTCGCCTCGTGCCCGGCGTCGGGGGTCATCGTGATCGGTCACACTCCTGGTCGAGGGCTTGCCGCAGGGTAGCGAGGAAGGCCCGCAGGTCGTCCGGCCCACCCCCGTCGAGCACCCGCCGCATGACCGCGGCGCCGACCACCACGCCGTCGGCGTGCCGGCGGGCTTCGCGTGCCTGGTCCGGGGTGGAAATGCCAAATCCTAGCAAGACCGGCCGGTCGGTGACGCGCTTGATCCGCCCGGTGAGCTCCGCCGCCGAGGCGGCGAGGTCGGCCCGCTCGCCGGTGGTGCCCATCAGCGACACCGCGTAGATGAATCCGCGGCTGCGGCACGGGGTCTCGGCCAGCCGTGGCTGCGGCTTCGCCGGCGACGCCAGCAGGACCAGCTCGATCCCGGCGGCGGCGGCCACGTCCATCAGCTCGTCCGCCTCGTGCACCGGCAGGTCGGGTACGATCACGCCACTGATGCCGGCCCGGCGCAACGCGGCGCAGAACGCCTCGGGGCCGTCGTGCAGCACCAGGTTGTAGTAGGTGCTGGCGACCAGTGGCACGCCCAGGTCCGGCATGCCGGACAGGTCGGCGAGGATCCGGCGGGTGCTCGCCCCCCGGGCCAGTGCCTGGGCGCTGGCCTGCTGGATGGTGAGGCCGTCCAGCGTGGGGTCGGAGAAGGGCAGGCCGACCTCGATCGCGTCCGCCCCGGCGGCGGCGAACGCCCGCAGGTAGTCCGTCCAGCCGGGCGTGATCCCTCCGGTGACGTACGGCATGAGCAGGCCACGGCCGGTGTCCCGGCGGGCACGCAGGTGGCGTTCGACCGCGCCCGCGGCCAGGGTGGGGTTCGTCACAGCAGCTCCTTCAGGGTTGAGACGTCCTTGTCGCCCCGGCCGGACAGCGTCATCAGCACCGTCGATCCGGCGGGCAGCTCGCCGCTGCCCGCCGCGCTGATCACCCAGGCGAGGGCGTGCGCCGATTCGAGCGCCGGGACGATGCCTTCGGTACGCGCCAGCCGTACCGCCGCGCCGATCGCCTCCTCGTCGGTCACCGTGACGTAGCGGGCCCGGCCCAGCTCGCGCAGGTGGGCGTGCTCGGGGCCGACGCCCGGGTAGTCGAGCCCGGCGGCGATGGAGTGCGCCTCGACGATCTGCCCGTCGTCGTCCTGCAGGAACAGCGAGCGGCAGCCGTGCAGGACGCCGAGCCGGCCGCGGGCCGCCCCGGCGCCGCCCTCCGCCTCGACGCCGACCAGGCGCGCCGGGGTGTCGGCGAATCCGGCGAACGTGCCGGCCGCGTTGGAGCCGCCGCCGACGCACGCGACCACGTGGTCCGGGACGCCGGTCCGCAGCTCGGCGGCGAACTGCGCGCGGGCCTCGTCGCCGATGACCCGCTGCAACTCCCTGACCATCCATGGGTACGGGTCCGGCCCGACGACCGAGCCGATGCAGTAGTGGGAGTCGCCGGTCGCGCCCACCCAGTGCCGCATGGCCTCGCTGGTCGCGTCCTTGAGGGTACGGCTGCCCGTGGTCACCGGGATCACCTCGGCGCCGAGCATGCGCATCCGGAAGACGTTCAAGGCCTGACGCTCGATGTCGCGCTCGCCCATGAACACCGTCGCCTCCAGCCCGAGCAGCGCGGCGGCGGTCGCGGTGGCCACCCCGTGCTGGCCCGCCCCCGTCTCGGCGATCAGCCTGCGCCGTCCCATCCGGGTGGCCAGCAGGGCCTGGCCCAGCACGTTGTTGATCTTGTGGGATCCGGTGTGGGTGAGATCCTCGCGCTTGAGGTACAGCTGCACGCCCAGCGCCTCCGACAGCCGGCGGGCCGGTGTGAGCGGGGTCGGCCGCCCGGCGTGCACGGCGAGCAGCCGCGCCAGGGCACCGCGGAACCCCGGATCCGCCCAGGCCTCCCGGAACGCCTCGTCCACCTCGCGGCACGCCTCCACCAGGGACTCCGGCGCGTACCGTCCGCCGTACTCGCCGAATCGGCCCCGCGCTCTGGGCTCGCCCATCGTCCCGTCCAGCGGGACCGGCTCACGCCACGGCAACACGTCTGGCATGCCATCCTCCTATCGTTCTATAACTCTACGAAGAGTTCTATAACAGTGAGTGTGACATGGACGGCGTGAACGCGCCACCCGGTGCGTGTACGGGCAGCCTTGCCAGGCAGCCCCAGACGTGAAGTCCATGGAACCCAACCCGATGGGGACGTCGACCCGGACGGGGTCTGCTTTTGGCACCACCGTTCCAGCCGCGAACGGAACCAGGTACAGAACGGCCCGAAACGCGCCTCCGCCGTATCAAGAGATCGTTACTCTTCTAGATCCGGTGACGAAGGGGAGCGCTCCGAATGGGTCTGGAGATCAGATTCCTTGGTCCGTGGGAGATCACGACGGGTGACCATGTGGTCAAGCTGGCCGGGCAGCGGCGGATCGGGGTGCTGGCCAGGCTCGCCCTGGACGCAGGCCGGCCGGTCCACACCGAGCGCATCCTCGCCGACGTGTGGGCGGACAGTTCGGCGGCGACCGCGGCCAAGCAGCTGCACATCGTGATCTCCAAGCTCCGGGAGACGCTCGCTCCCCACGGCGGGGAGGAGATCATCGAGACCGTGCCCGGCGCCTACCGGCTCACCCTCGACCGTGACCGCGTCGACGCGCACGTGTTCAGCCGGCTGGCTCTGCAGGCGCGTACCGCCCGTTCCCGGAACAGGACGGCGGACGCCGACATGCTGTTCCGCCAGGCGCTCGGGCTGTGGCGGGGGCCGGCGTTGGCCGAGGTGGACGCGCCTTGGGCGCGGCTCGAGGCCGGGCGGCTGGAGGAGGAGCGGCTCGCCGTCCTGGAAGATCACGTCGATGTACGGCTCGCCGCCGGGGACCACCGTGCCGTGGCCGCCGAACTCGCCGGGCACGTCGCGGCACACCCGCTGCGCGAGCGGCCCGCCGCCCAGCTCATGCTCGCCCTGTACCGCGACGCGCGATCGTCCGAGGCGCTGGCCGTCTACCAGGACACCCGCCGGGCCATGGTGGAGGAGCTGGGCATCGACCCCGGCAACGAGCTGCGCCGCCTCCACCAGGCCATCCTCGCCCGCGACCCGGAGCTCGACCTCAGGGTCCCGGCGCAGGAGGTCACGCCGGCCGAGCCGATCGTGCCCGCCGAGCTGCCCGCCGACACCCACGCGTTCACCGCCCGGGCCGCCGAGATCGAGCGGCTGCGTGCCGCCCTCGTCACGGACGGCGGGTCCACGATCACCGTGATCGACGGTCCCGGCGGCATCGGCAAGTCGGCGCTCGCCGTACACGTCGCGCACACCGTCGCCGACCGTTTCACCGACGGCGTCGTCTACGTCAACCTGCACGGATCCACCGCCGGGCTCGCCCCGCTGACGGCCATCGAAGCGCTCCGCCACCTGATGCGCTCGCTGGGCCTCGACGGCACCGCCGTGCCCGCCGACCCCGGTGAGGCCGCCGCCCGCTACCGCTCGCTCACCGCGACCGGCAACCTGCTGGTGATCCTCGACAACGCCCGCGACGCACGTCAGGTCCGCCCGCTCATCCCAGGCGGGGCGGGCTGCCGGGTGCTCATCACCAGCCGCGCCCCGCTGTCCGTCCTGGACAACGCCCACCACCTGCACCTCGGCACCCTCGCCGACGCCGACGCGGCCGCGCTGCTCACCCGCGTCGTCGGCGCCGACCGGGTGCGCGCCGAGCCGGAAGCGGCGGCGGAGATCGTACAGCTCTGCGGCGGCTTCCCGCTCGCCCTCCGCATCTCGGGCGCCCGGCTGGCGGCCCACCCCACCCGGGCGATCTCCGATCTGGCCGTACGGCTCGCCGACGCCACCCGCCGCCTGGACCTGCTGGAGTACGCCGACCTGGCCGTACGCGCCGGTATCGCGGTCAGCCACCAGCACCTGCACGAGGAGCCGGCCGGGCGGGACGCCGCCCACCTCCTGGCCCTGCTCGGCCTGCTCGAACTGCCCACCCACACCCCCGCCGCCACTGCCGCCCTGGCCGGCTGGCCGCAACACCGTACAGAGGCCGCCCTGGAACGCCTCCTGGACGCCCGGCTCCTCGAACCCGCGGGCCACGACCGGTACCAGTTCCATGACCTGGTCCGCCTCTACGCCCGGGAACTGGAACTCACCGCGGAGGAGCGGGCAAGCGCGATCCGCCGCGCTCTGCACCACTATCTGGCGACGGCGAGGCAGGCCGAGGGCATGGTGGGTGCCACCGCCACGAACTTCGACCACGTCCCCGCCGAGCAGCCCGGGGAGGAGATCACCACCCTGGAGGCCGCGAACGAGTGGATCGAGCGCGAACGGTACAACCTGCTGGCCGCGGTCCGCCAGGCGACCGGTGACCTCACCGATCAGACGGCGGCCGCGCTCGCGAACGTCACCCAGTGGCTGTTCGACCGGCGAGGCTGGTTCTCCGAGCTGGTCGAGGTCAGCGAGGAGGCTTTGCGAGGTGCCGCCGAGCTGGCGGACTGGCCCGGCAAGGCGCTCCTGCACCAGGGGCTGGCCTCCGTCCACCACCAGCTCGGACGCTTTCAGGAGGCCCTGGACCACCTGGAGGAGGGGCTGGCCTGCTGGGACCGGGCCGGACTGCCGGACCGGAAGGCGGGGATGTACAACGACCTCGGAACCGTCTACGCCATGATGGGCCGCAACGACGACGCCCTGGCCGCGCTGGAGCACGCGCTCGCGATCGTCGAGCGTACCGGCCGCGTCGACCACGAGTCCTACGTCCGCAACAACCGGGTGCACGTCTACTACCGTCAGGGGAGATTCGAGGAAGCCGTGGAGGAAGCACGGCATGCCGTGGCCATGACGGAGAAACTGGACGACATCGGGGGCCTCGGCATCGTCCATGACACCCTGGGCGACGCCTACCGGGCCGGCGGCATGCTCGTCGAGGCCGTAGCGGAATACCGCCACGCCATCGAGCTCCAACGTGAGGCCGGCTTCACGCTCTACACCGCCGTGTCCAGCTGGTGGCTCGGCCGCACCCTGCACGACCTGGGACGGCCGGAGGAGGCATGGGCTTCCTGGCGGGTGTCGCTCGACCTGCTCCACGAGGCCCGCCTCCTGACCCCTGCCGAGGTGGCCACCTACCTCGCACAGCCCGTCCCGGACACGCCGGAACCCATCAGGAACCAGCTGTGACGCACTCCGGATGCACATCGAGATCCCGGACGGCGGCCACGGCGTGGTCGATCGACCGCGGCCTCTCCGGCGCCACCCGCCGCACCTCACGAGCGGCCGCCACCCCAGCCACCAGACTGGCGTCCGTCATCGAGACCACCTGACCGAACGCTCGCCGATCTGGGCGGCTGGGGACGAGCTCCGGCGAAGGACGCCGGCCAGGCGGTTCGGCGGCGTCCTCAGGACGGATGAAAAAACATGACATAGGACGTCGGGTTTTGGATCGATCATGGGTGCACCGGTCGGCACCGATGTGGGCATGGACCGGGGCCTCACCGATGGACAAGGACCGCAATGCGCGAAACACCAGAGGACCTCAAAGAGCTTCAAGCCCTCCTGGACGCCTCGCTCTCCCGCTCCACCTCGCACCTCCGCTCGATCATCAACACCGAGCGCACACTGACCGCGGAGCAACTCACCCAGGTCCTCACCGGCATGTGCACCCTCGCCCTGTCCACCGTGACGGCGAAGGGCGAGCCGCGGATCAGCGGCGTGGACGGGCACTTCCTGCACGGAAAGTGGCACTTCGGCACGGCGCGCGGCGCAGCCAAGGCCCGCCATCTCGCCGCCCGCCCCGCCGTCAGCGCCGCGCACATGCGCGGGGAGGACCTGGGCGTGTTCACGCACGGCACGGTGGAGATCCTCAACCCCCAGCGCGGCGAACGGGCCGCAGACTGGCCGGACCTGCGCGCCTACGTCAAGGACTTCTACGGCGACGACTTCTTCGACTGGGACAACGACGTGGTCTACTACCGGCTGCAACCGCACTGGATGACCGTCTACGCCCCCGACGCCGACAAGCTCACCTTGTGATGGGCGGCCGCCACGCAGTGGCGTGATCGGTTTGTTCGGCATGGGTGGATGCCTGTCCGCCCATGTTCTGCTGTGTTGCGAGAGGATGGACGAAGGTTGACCGCGTTCGTACGGGACGTTGCGAGCATGGGGTGCGAGGCCATCGAGGTGGTGGGGGCTCGTACCAACAATCTGCGGGACGTGTCGGTGAGCATCCCCAAGGGGCGGCTCATCGCCTTCACCGGAGTGAGCGGCAGCGGCAAGACCTCGCTGGCCATCGACACCCTGCACAACGAGGCCCAGCTGCGGTATCTGGAGGGACTTTCGCCGTTCGTGCGGCAGTACATCACCCAGCGCAATCGGCCGAAGGTCGACCGCATCCTGGGACTCGGCGCGACGCTCGCGGTCGACCAGCGCCGTCTCAACCGCAACCCCCGGTCCACGGTCGCGACCATCACCGGCATCGACGGGCATCTGGGGCTGCTGTACTCGCGCCTTCCCGGGATCGGCGCGGACCCGGCGGCGGAGAGCGGGGACGGGCATCTGACGACCGCTCACTTCGACCGCAACACGCCGGAAGGGAGCTGTGCGGACTGCCACGGGGTGGGCGGGCGCTGGCAGGCGCAGGAGGACCTGGTCATCACCCGTCCGGAGCTTCCGCTCTTCGAAGGGGCCTCGCCCTGGTACGCGAAGTGGCGGTCGGGGGAGCACGCGTTCGTGCCGGCGCTTGCCGAGAAGCGGGGTGTGGACCTCGGCCGGCCGTGGCAGTCGCTGCCTGAGGAGTTCCGTCGCTGTGTGCTGTACGGCACGGGCGAGGAGAAGGTCGAGGCCACCGTCGACGTGTCGAACAAGAAGGAGACGGTTTCGGTGACCTACACCTCGAGCCAGCCGCTGCGGGGGGCGCTCGCCGAGGTGGAGCGGGTGTTCGTGAACGCCCAAACCTCCAGTGCCAAGCAGCGCTACCTGCCGTACATGCGCAAGCAGCCGTGCGGCACCTGCGGCGGCAGCGGGTACGACCAGGTGGCCCGGTCCGTGCGGCTCGGCGGGCTGACCTATCCCGACCTGATCGAGGTGGAAGTACGGGAGGTGCGCGGCTGGGCGAAGCGCGTGGCGGACGACCTGGACGCCCGGCAGCGCGAGGTGGGTGAGCCGCTGCTGCAGGACCTGGGCCGCCGGCTCGGGATCCTCGACCGGCTCGGCCTGGCCCATCTCCAGCTGTCGCGGAGTGCGGCGACGCTGTCCGGGGGCGAGTTGCAGCGAACCCGGCTCGCCGCGCAACTCAGTACCGAGCTGAGCGGCGTCGTCTTCGTCCTGGACGAGCCCGGGACCGGGCTGCATCCGGCGGACAAGGCGCACCTGCTGGACATCGCCCTCGAGCTACGCGAGGCCGGCAACACGGTGCTCCTGGTCGAGCACGACCCTGAACTGATCGCCCGGGCCGACTGGGTGATCGACATGGGGCCCGGTGCGGGCCGCCTCGGCGGTGAGGTCCTGGTGTCGGGGCCGCCCGCCGACGTGGCCGCCCACCCGACGTCGCGGACCGGACGCTATCTGGCCGGTGAGGGGCCGCGGCTGCGCCGGACCCGCCGTCCGGCCGGGGACGACACCGGGTGGCTGGAGTTGCACGGCCTGCGTGCGCACAACGTGACCGCTGACCTGGTGCGTTTCCCCGCCGGTCGGCTCACCTGCCTGACCGGGGTGAGCGGCAGCGGCAAGAGCAGCCTGCTCGACGCGCTCGCGGTGAGTGTGGAGGCCGCCCTGAACGGGACGACGAGCGACACGGTGCGGCAGGTGGTCGGCCTGGAGGGGTTCGACTGGGTCGCCGTCGTCGATCAGGAACCGCTCGGGCGGACGCCTCGGTCCAACCCGGCCACCTACAGCAAGGCGTTCGACATTGTCCGCAGGCTGTTCGCGGGAACCGACGTGGCGCGCGGACGCGGCGTCAACGCCTCCTGGTTCAGCTTCAACACCGCGGGTGGCGGCCGCTGCGAAACCTGCACCGGTTATGGCCGCAAGCTGGTCGACATGCACTTCCTGCCGGATGTGTGGGTGGTCTGCGACGCGTGCGCGGGCCGGCGCTACCAGCCGGAGGCGTTGGAGATCAGGTATCAGGGGTTGGCCATCGATCAGGTGCTGGAGCTGACTGTCGCCGAGGCTGTGGAGCAGCTCTCCGAACCCCGGCAACTCGCGGAAACCCTGGGAGCCTTGAACCAGGTCGGGCTTGGCTATCTCCAGCTCGGCCAGAGCGCCACAGAGTTGTCCGGCGGCGAGGCGCAGCGGCTGAAGCTTGCGTCCGCGATCCAGCGCGGTGCCGCGGGCCGCAAGGCCGGCCTTGTCGTTCTCGACGAACCCGTCTCGGGCCTGCACCCGTCTGACATTCAGCGGGTGGTGGATGCGCTCGACGTGTTGCTCGACTCGGGCAACACCGTCGTCGTGGCCGAACACGATATCCCCCTCGCCGCGTCCGCGGACTGGGTGATCGACCTGGGGCCGGGAGCCGGTCCGGACGGGGGTGCGGTGATCGCGGAGGGCCCCCCGGACGCCGTCGCGACCGCGGACACCCCGACCGCCGGTTTCTTCCGGCGGTACGCGGCGGGCCTGCCGCTGCTGGAAGTGCGAGAAGGCGCGCGCTGCTGAGGGGCGGAGCGCGCCTTGCGTCACGTCCTGCACAGGCGCACCGTGCCCCTGGCGGCTGCCGGCGACGCGGGAGCTTCGGAGCCGGAGGTGCCGCTCTTGGCGCGGCGGGAGAGTCGGTGGCCTGGCCATCGCTAGAGGTCGGTTCGTGGGGGAAGGGAATGGCTCGTGGTCCGGGAGCGAGCCTCGACCATCAGACGGGCCGCGATCAGGGACGTCCATGTCCAGCTCAGGGCCAGCCCTGCCAGGATCAGCCGGAAGTCGGCGGCGGGGAGGGCGGCGAAGTTGAGGACGACGACGATCGGCGCGACCACCAGGCAGAACGCGGCCCAGCCGGGCCGGCCGGCGGCGGCGAAGCGACGGGCGAAGACGGCGTACGTGGCCAGGCCGGCCAGCCCGGCGAGGGCCGGGGCGAGGGAGTGCACGATCCCATGCCAGGTGGGTTGCTCGGACATGCCCGGCGGGAAGCCGTTGATCGGGTCGGCGAGGAACACGCCGCTGACGATCAGGGAGGCGCCGTTCACTCCGATCAGGAGCGGTGCCCAGGTGCCGCCCCGGCCTGGATGCAGCACCCGCCGGGTCGCGACCGCGTAGGCCAGGACCAGCAGTCCGGTGACCACGAAGGTGGCGATCTGGATCCAGCCCAGGTGGCCCAGGCTCAGCGAGCTCAAGGGATGCCGTTGCGGATCGAATCCGGCGCGTGTGAGCGCCTGCGTCAGGACGCTGGCGATGAACAGCGGCCCGGCGACGACTCCGCATGCGAGTAACGCGGCGGTCGACGCTCCGGTCGCGGGTAAGGGCGGGTCGGCGGAGGCATCGGATGTGGTGCGGCGTGTCGATCTCATCGAAATCATGATCGTTTCCCGTTCTTGGTTCGGCTGATGCCGCCCGTACTCAGCGGTCCAGCGCTTCGCCGGTCTCCAGCAGGGTCTTCAGGCCGCTGAGCATCCAGTTCCAGCCGCCGCCGGCGCCCTGGCTCTCCATCTCGCCGGCCAGCAGGGCCGCCGTCAGCGGCGCGCCGCTCAGGTCGTGGGTCACCGTCAGTTTCGTGACGCCGCCCGGGCCTGCTGCGATCTCGTACGTCAGCCGGGTGAAGCCCTCGGCCGCCATCGCCGGGTCCATGAGTACCCGCCAGGTCTGCACCAGCTTGTGCGGCGGGTCGGCCTCGACCACCTCGCCGTCGACGGCCACCTCCGGCGCACCCTGCGCGATCATCCCCTCGTTCGCCAGGCCCCGGTAGGTGCCGCCCGGGCGCAGGTCGTATTCGACGGCGCCGCCGTAGCCGTACTTCCGCGTCCACTCCGGCTTGGTGATCGCATCCCAGATCGCCTGCGGTGTCGCCTTGATGTAGACCTGATAGACCTGAACGGTCTGGGCGGTCGAAGTGGTACCGGTCATGATTCGTCCTTCCAGCTCGGATTTGAGGTCGGTGAGCGCCGATGCCCGGCGTTCGGTGTACTTGTCGATCCACCGGTCGTGGAGCAGCCGGATCGGCACCGGGTTGAGGAAGTGCAGCTTCTCCCGGCCCGACTTGCGGGCGATGATCAGACCCGCCTCCTCGAGGAGGCGCAGGTGCTTCATGACGCCGAATCGGGTCATCTCCACCTCCGACTCGAGTTCGGTGAGCGTACGGCCGTCCCGCTCGAAGAGCCGATCCAGCAAGTGCCGCCGCGTCGGGTCCGCCAGCGCTTTGAAGACCAGATCGTCGTTCACCACACCGGCAATATAGGTGACCAAAAGGTCACATGTAAACCCGTGGAGACGGCGGCACCCGGGGGAGCGGACCGGATCCTGGCGCAACTCCCAACGCGAGCAGCCGGTCCGGGGGAGCGCGCGGTCCAGGTGAGCCGGACGGGCGAGTTGCAGCGCCCGGACGTCGATGACGGCGAGCACCGGATCGCCTGGCGCGTGCACGAGGTGAGGAGTGTGTGGCTATGACAGGTGTTTCTGAGCAAGGAAGATCACCAGAGACGTGACGATGCCCGCCACATACTGCAAGATCCACCCCGTCCTGATCGGCAAGCTCTTGAGCGAGCGGAAATACTGGTAGGTCTTGGTGGCGTCTTCGAAGCCCGGTGCGGCGAGCAGATCACTGTCCGGCCGGGCCGTCTGAGGCAGCATCGGGCCGAGGATGATGGTGTCGACGTGGCGGCGCACGAGCCGGGAAAGTGTCGCGTAAGGCTGCACGGCGACGTAGAGCGCGAGCAGCACCGCCAACACCGGAAAGACGGTCAGAAAAGCAGAGGCAACAGGAGAACGCAGAACGCCGGCCAGGACGGCAGCGGCGACCTCCGAGGCGATCACCCCCAACGCCATCCCTGCTGCCACCAGCGCGTAAAGCCGGCAAGCATCCTTGATGGCCGGTGTGTGGGCAGGATCCAGCCATGACATGGACAGCTCTCGGCAGCGTAGGAGCCGGAAGGGTACCTCGGCCACGGTGAGCAGCCAGTAGAGGACTCCGCCACCAGTGAAGCCCAGCCATCCGACCAGCAAGTACAGGAGCGCGGGATGGGGCGGTATCACTGCGGTGTTCCGCACGCCGGTCAGGAGCACCACCGCTACGATGAGGCCGATCGCGGAAGCGCCGAGTTGCTTCCAGAAGCTGAGCCGGCTGTTGAGCCACGCGGTCATGAGGGCTCGGTCGCCTGCCGAGACGACCATCGTCGACAGCTGATCGGCGAAGGCGACGGCCCGGCGCCACAACCACCAGGCCAACGCCAGCATGGCCATGCAGATTGGCACACCAGTCAGCCCGAAGAGGTTTCTGGTGAGGTCCTGGTAGGCGACCTCGGGCAACCAGAACAGCGCGAGCAGGTTGAGGAGGTACGGCCAGCTTGCCCCCGCAGCAACCGAGATTGCAGCGGTGGCGGCGTTTTCCGGGAAAGGTAAGGCAGTCGCCACCAGCCTGGCGATCACTACAGGCCACGCGCGTTGATAGCCGCGCTCGAGTGCGGTGACGAGGGACGATGGTCGCGGGGTTACCTGTTGACCTGCGGCAGCGATGATCAACTTGCTCAGGAGATCGGTCGTTGGTGGTTGTGCCGCAGGCTGCATCCGCCCACCCCTTGGGACAATGCCAGATTGATCGCGGCAAGCGTAACCTGCGCAATCCATGCTGAGCTCAGCCGCGGGCCTCATCCGCCGCAGCCGAGCAATCCAATGAGGCAACCTTTTCGGACGTGCCTCGACGAGCTGCAAATTCGGGGTTGCCCTAATCATGGCCAGTTTGGACCGAGGTGGGCGACAACCGTGAAACCGCTCGGCAGTGGGGCGGGGGCACACCGTAGTGTCGGGCCGGCCCGCTGGGTGTCGTACAGCGCGATCGCGAGGTTCCGCGGCTTGCATGGGTGGCTGGAGGGGGCTTGGTCCGCTCTCGTTCGTCGATTGATCTACATGTAAAGGCGCTCGTTATATTAAGTTCTACTCGAATCAGCCGTTGCGGGTTGGACGCGGATTGACGACCGGTCGGCGAGCTGACCCGCCGTGAGGGTGCGCCAGTCGCCGCAACGCCGCTTGTCGCCGGCCTGTCCGGACCATCGCGTTCAGGTGTGCACCGGCTGGTAGGCCTCGTACCGCTGTAGCCACTCTGTTCGGACCTGCGGCGGATGCGCGTCTTGTACGCAGAACTCGTTGCCTTCCGGGTCGGCCATCACTACCCAGGTCTGGTTGTTGCCCTGGCCGACATCGACGCGGGTCGCTCCCAGCGCTTCCAGGCGGGCAACCTCTGCGGGCTGGTTCTCGGGTCGCAGGTCGAGATGCAGGCGGTTCTTGCTCGTCTTGGGCTCGGGCACCTTGATGAACAGCAGGTCGGCCACCACGCAGTCTTCGCGACTGCCTTCGGGCGGCTCGACGACCCACTCAGGATCTTCGTCTTTGCTGATCACCCAACCCAGTGCCTCTGCCCAGAACCTGGCCAGTCGTCCGGGATCTTGACAATCGACGATCAAGGCACCGATCCGCAGCCCCATGGCCTCACCGTAGGACACTGCGGCCGCAGCCGTCGACCCGCACGCAGTCCGGCGCTAGAGCACCACCTGCTGCCCCAGAAGAGCGACCAGGCGGCCAACCGCAACAAACGCGGGTTATCGCGGTGGCCGACCGGTCGGTCATGACGAGACTTCTGCAGTCTGCCTTCATCTACGGAGCCCCCCATGGTTCCTCTCTGAAGGTCTGAACGCCCTGCAGGTCCTAGTAGCAGCGGTCCTTCACGTTGATGGCGACGGGGTTGCTCTGGGTCTCCGTCCCGTCCGAGGCAGTCAGCAGCAGGCTGTACACCCCGGCTGGGAGCGGCGCGACCGATATCTGAACGAAGCCGTTCAGCACCGTCGAGCCGGTTTCGGGGTTGGTGTAGTTGGAGCCGGGCGGGATCTGCGAGCCGCCCGCGCTGGTTGAGCCGGGGGCAGGTTCCGCAGTTCGATGCGGACGGTCGTCGACCAGCTTCCGACGACTGCGGCCACGAGGTACGTGTCGCGGTGGGCGCCCGGCTGGACGCATATTTGTTGCTGGGGCTGGAAGTCGAGCAGTTCCCACGTCGCCGCCGAGGCCGGGGTGCTGCCGGCTAGTGCGAGTGCCAGCCCGGCCGTCGCGCCGAGTGCCAGCCTGGCGGCGCGGTGAATCGTTTTCACGTCTGCCTCCTTGGTGCTTGTGCTTCGGACGTGTGCCTGCTCGGCAATTATTGAGGATTAAAGGATCTTTGGGAAGTTTCGGTATTCTTATGAAACTTTCACTTTTACGGAGTGTAATCCTCGCTGAAGCGGTGATCGGCGCCGAATTCCGGCGGATCGGGTGGAGGGGTCGTGCGCCATGCTGACGGAATGAACTCGGTCCGGCACCGGTGGTCATGGCTGGCGAGGATGTGTCGGCATTATTCTTTATGTCCGAATAGCAGGTCTCATTGAATTCTCATGGCAGGCAGGGTCGCGGAAAACGGCTTCGGCGGGTTCGGCGTGGCTGACGATGCCGGGGCCGTCGACTTCGACTGTGAGATCACGAGACCACGCGGCCGGGCCGGATGCCTCGAAGGTGCTCCTCGAACTGCGGTCGTCAAAATGCTTGGTCCCTTGATCTCCCCAGGTCAGGCGGGGACGGGCTGGTCGATCAAGCTGCTGTGATCACTTGCGGCAGGCGGCACACGGTCTGCGCCGCCACGCCGTTAGGATCAGGTCATGGCATTAACGGTGGACGACGTCGACCGGTTCGAGTTGTCGAGGCCCCGTCTGGGGGCCATCGCCTACCGTCTGCTCGGCTCCGCGGACGAGGCGGAGGACGTCGTGCAGGAGACGTTCCTGCGCTGGCAGGCCGCCGACGTCGACCGCGTCGAGGTTCCCGAGGCCTGGCTGACGAAAGTGCTCACCAACCTGTGCCTCAACCAGCTCACCTCCGCGCGGGCGCGCCGCGAGACCTACGTGGGCCAATGGCTTCCCGAGCCGTTGCTCGCCGGGGACCCGATGCTCGGCCCGGCCGACACCGTCGAGCAGCGCGAATCGGTCTCGTACGCAGTCCTCACCCTCATGGAGCGCCTGTCGCCCAACGAACGGGCCGTGTACGTGCTGCGGGAGGCCTTCGACTACCCGCACCGGGAGATCGCCGAGATCCTCGACATCACCGAGGCGGCCAGTCAGCAGATCTTTCACCGTGCCAAGAAGCGTGTGGCGTACGGCAAAGCCCGCGCCGAGATCGACGAGGCCGCCGCCCAGCGGATCGTCGAGGAGTTCCTCGCGGCCGCCACCAGCGGTCAGACCGATGAGCTCGTACGCCTGCTCACCAAGGACGCCATCTCCGTCGGCGACGGCGGAGGGAAGGTGCCGGCCCGTACCAAGGCGTTCGAGGGAGCCGTCGCGGTCGCGAAGTTCGTGTGGGGCATGTTCAAGCCCGCCGAGGCCAAGCGTGCCATCGTCGGCGGCACGCCCGAGATATACGCCTGGACCGCCAATGGCGAACCCGCCGTTGTGGCCGTCGTGGAGGGCCGGGTCGTCGCGATCATGTGCCTGGAGGTCACCGCCGAGGGCATCACCGCCTGCCGTACCCAGGCAAACCCCGACAAGCTCGCACGCGCGACCGAGCAATGGGCGGCGGCCGGCCATGGGGAGCCCCTACTCGTGATGTGACGTGACTCATATCCCGCTCCTGTCAGGAAACGGCGGGCCATCCGGTTCAAGTGGCAAATCCGAACCGGACAGGAGCCTGAAATGAAGCACCGCATCGTCGTTCTCGGAGCCGGATACACCGGAGCCAGCGCCGCCGGCCGCCTCGCCAGGCGGCTGCGCCGCGAGGACGTCGCCATCACCCTCGTCAACGCCGAGCCCGACTTCGTCGAACGCATCCGCAACCACCAGCTGGCGACCGGCCAGGACCTCAAACCCCGGCCGCTCAGCGAGATCTTCGCCGGCACCGGCGTCGAACTGAGGCTCGCGAAGGTCACCCGCGTCGACGTCGACCGCAAGACCGTCGCCCTCACCGGTGCGAACGGTGCCGAAGAACTGGGGTACGACACCCTCGTGTACGCCCTCGGCAGCGGCTGGAACAGCCAGGGCGTACCCGGGACCGCCGAACACGCCCACCAGATCGCCGGCCGTACCGGAGCGCTCCGGCTGCGCGAGCGCCTGGCCGGCCTCGACGCCGGGCAGACCGTGGTGGTGGTGGGTGGCGGCCTCACCGGCGTGGAGGCCTCTACCGAGCTCGCCGAGGCCCGCCCGGACCTCGACGTCGCCCTGGCCGTCAGCGGCGGTCTCGGCGACTGGATCTCGCCCAAGGGCCGCGAGCACCTGCGGAAGGTCTTCGGCAAGCTCGGCATCACCGCGTACGAGCACACCACCGTCAGCGGCGTCGCGGCCGACCACGTCACCACCGCCGACGGCAAGGTCATCCCCGCCGCGGTCACCGTGTGGACCGCCGGTTTCGCGGTCCACCCGATCGCGCAGGCGACCTCCCTGGAGGTCTCCGGCACCGGCCAGATCGTGGTCGACCGGACCATGCGCTCGGTTTCGCACCCCGACGTGTACGCCGTCGGCGACGCGGCCATGGCCATGGGCGCCGGGGACAAGCCGCTACGGATGTCGTGCGCCTCGGGAATCCCCGCCGCCGCGCTGGCCGCCGACGCCATCGCGGCCCGCCTGACCGGCCGGAAGGTCCCGGACAAGACGATCGGCTACTTCAACCAGTGCATCTCGCTGGGCCGCAAGGAGGGCCTGATCCAGTACGTCACGGCCGACGACCGTGCCAGGCAGGGGGTCCTGACCGGCCGGCCGGCCGCCGCGTACAAGGAACTGATCTGCAAGGGTGCCGCGTGGAGCGTCGCCAACCCGACACTGGGGATGCCGACCCGGAAGCACCGCGTCACGCCTGAGCGGACGCTGAGGCAGGACACGGTATGAGCATCGTCGTGGACGGCGTTGCCGGCCCGCGCGGATCGCCGAGTTTCCCGAGGACCGCCACCCACGATGTCGAGATCGGCGGCCAGTTGACCCGGGAGGATCAGGAGGTGATGGCCCGTTGCAGGTGGCGGGCCTCCTGGAGGACGAGGCTGGAGCCCTTGCGCGCCGCCAGCTGCGCGAGCCCGGGGATCTCGGCCCGCGTCCGCGCCAGGACCGCGGCCTGGACGGCGACGCTCAGGAACTCGCCCAGCCCGCCCCGCGCCTTCTCGCCCCCCACCGGCAGGAGAAGCGGGACGGCCGTGGTGAGGACCTGCCACACCTGCGCGTGCGCCCCGGCGGCGATCAGGTCGGCGAGGGCGGCGGTGATCCGTTTGAGCGAGACGGTGCCGGCCCGGACCAGCTGCGCGACAGCCCAGCCGAGATCGGCGGCCGGCAGCTGCCCGCGCACCGCCAGGATGGTGAACGCGTCGACGGCGGTCGCGCGCTGGACGGGTCGTGGGTGGGCCAGGCAGGCAGCGAGGGTGACCGCGCTCGCCCTGCCCACCGGGCCGTCGCCGTGGGCCAGGGCCACGACGGCGTCCACGCGGGAGTCGCTGCCCGTGGCGAGCCAGCGCAGCACCTGGATCATGTACGCGGCCACGAGCTCACGATGAGACGGCATGATCGTCGGCCACCACATCACGTCGCCGGGGTAGGCGGCGTATCCGTTGGCGGGCCGTACCGAGCACAGCTCGCGCAGCCAGTCCGGCACACCGTCGGGCGCCTCCGTCGATGCCCGCACGCCGGAGGTGTGAGCGGGGTTGATGCCGTGGGGATCTCCCATCTCGCACCGTACCTGGGGGTCGGGCAGGCCGCCGTCGCGCAGCCAGCCGGCCAGCCGCCGCCCGGCCCGCGTCGGCAGCTTCTCCGCCCGCACGAGCAGGGACTCCTCCACCTGGCGCGGCAGCCGGAGCAGCGCCTGCTGAAAGTCGGCTTCCAGCGGTTCCGCGTCGCCCAGCCGCTCCATGCGGTCGATCAGCGTCTCGGGATCGAGGTGCCCGGTGGCGGCGGTCGGGGTGGCCAGCAGCAAGGGGATGGTGACGCCCCGCTCGAACAGGTGGATGATCTCCCGCAGGCGGCGCACGACAAGGCGCTGGGGCAGCACGTCGAGGTGGTCGACGGGGTCGGCGCGTTCGGCCAGGGCGGTGGTCAGCCGGCGGCTGTAGTCGGGGAGGACCAGGGCCAGGACGCAGCGTGACAGCAGCACGTAGGTGGTGCGGTCGTTGCTGGCATATGCGTGCGGGAAGGGGTTGTCCGGGTGTCCCCAGGTTCCGCGCCATCGGGGCTCCAGCAGCGCCACGAGCTCCTCGCGGTCACGATGGGCCAGCTCCACCAGAGCGGCGAGGATCCGCTCGTACTGGCCTGGTGCCTCCGGCCAGCGCAGGGCGCCGAGCTCGGCGGCCAGTTCGGCGGCCGACGCCAGGGGCGGCGCGAGCATGGGCGGCCGGGGCGCGGTGAGGTCCGGGACGGCCGCCGGCTCCGGCTGCGTCGCGGCCGGTACGGTGCCGAAGGCGTCGGCCAGGCGCTCGCGTAGCTCGTCGGGCAGGCCTCCGGCCGCCTCCCGGATGGCGTTCCGGGCGTCGTCGTCGGCGTGCGGGGCCAGCTTGACCGCGAGCCGCACCGCGCGGTCCCTCAGGGCCGGTACGCCCGCGTCGAACACGTGCGCCAGCGCGGCCGCCGCGCCGCCGCCCCTGGACGGGGATCCGGTCGCGAGCCACTGCACGGCCGCTGTGACGTGCTTCTTCTCCGGCCGGAACACCAGCGCGCCGATCGCCTCGGCGAACAGTTCGTCGTCCAGGGCCCCGGCGGCCTCGGCCCGGCGCAACTCCTCCAGCGCCAGCTCCACGAACGGCGAGGCCCCCGATGGCAGGAGCCGGACGAAGTCGAGCACCGGGATCTCGGCCACAGTGGTCTCCAGGTGCCGCCACAGCGTCACGAACGGAGCGATCTCGGCAGCCCCGCCGCCGGCCAGGAAACGGCTCGCGCAGCCGTCGACCAGCGTCTTGCGTGGCAGCCGTCCCGCCGCGGCGAGGGCCGCCAGCTCGGCGGTGATGCTCAGGGACGGCCGCGGATCGCGTGCCGGGACGCCCAGCGCCTGGTGCCGGCTCGTCTCCCGCTGCCGGAGCCGGCTGTCCTGCTCGTCGACGGCCAGCGCGGTGGCCACGCCCTGTGCGTGGAACAGGTGGGGGAGCAAGCGGTCCAGCAGGGGATCGTCGTCGAGGAGGGGCCGGCCATCGTTGTCCCGGTGCCGGGCTGTCACCTGCCATGCCCAGCCGGCCACGAACGCGTCGCTCTCCGGCGGCGGCTCGACCCCGGTATCGATCACCAGCGCGGCCGCCAGCTCCCACCCCGGCCCGCCACGCAACCGCCACCAGGTGCCGCCCGCCGGTGGACGCAGCCGCTTCACCAGCCGTACGGCGAGGTCCTGCCGCCACGCCTCCGGGCGGCCTCGCAGCACGGACATGACCAGCGCGGCGTCGGCCTTCTGGTCGCGCACGCGGCGCAGCTCACGCCGGTTCAGCCAGGCCGCCACCTGCGCGGCCCCGCCCATGCAGGCGGCTCCGGCGAGCCGGTAACCGGTCGCCAGCTCGCCGAGCCGCGCCCTGACCTGCCATCGGGGCGCCGTCCAGCCGACTGGCCAGATGGTCGGGCACCTGCCTGGCCACCATGCGCCGCTCGGCGTCGCCGAGGCCGTTCAGGAACTCCGCCAGCCGCTCGTCATCCTGCGCCTCGATGCGCTCGAGGACCTCGTCCCAGGGATTCACGCGGCCGCGCCTTCGATACCGCGCGAACCCGGTCGGGGGGACACCCGTAAAGAAACGATCATGGGCGGCACCCTACTGGCGGGCACCGACAGCGCCGCCGGGTTCGCGAATCGGTTTCGTGTCGAAAACACCATGCGCGGTCGCGCAGGGTGGCGTCGTGGAGGTCCGGCACTCACCGGCCGCCGGCGGCCTCCTCCTCCGGGAGAGTCTCGGCATCGGGATCGTGCGTGGCGTGGGCGCGGGCGGCGGCGATGGTGGCCCGGCCGGAGGGCAGGCGGGACGCGATCGCGATGACGACGATGGCGGCCAGCCCGGCGCCGATGAGCAGGACCTGCACGCTGACCACGTCGGCCAGCGGGCCGAACACGGCCATGCCGACCGGGGTGGCCAGCGCCATCACGATGCCGACGTAGCTGAACACGCGCCCGTGCAGGGCCGGTTCGACGGTTTCCTGGATCAGCGTCATGAACGGCGTCGCGAACGGCGGCACCAGCAGTCCGAAGGCGAACATGAAGCCGTAGAAGACCCACAGGTTGCCGCTCAGCCCGAGCGCCACGGTCACCAGCCCGAAACCGTAGACGGCGACCAGGATCAGTCCTATCGGACTGCGTTTGGCCAGCACGGTGGACATCAGGACGCCGCCGAGCATCATGCCCAGGCTGAAGGCGATCTCCAGCGCCGCCAGCATCCACTCCTCGTTGCCGAAACTGCGCGCGACCAGCAGCGGCGTGACGAACGAGGGGGCCACGGTGAGCAGGAAGATCACCGCGTACACGATGAGCAGCCAGCGCACGATCGGGTGGGTGCGGATGTAGCGCATCCCCTCGGTCAGGTCCTGCCGGTAGGAGGCGCGGGACTCGGTCACCCGCTCCAGGGTCGGTACGGCGACCAGGGCGAGCAGCCCGATCCCGATCACCGCCGTGACCACGTCCAGGAAGAAGACAGGGACGAGTCCGTACGCGGCGAAGATCGCACCGGCGGCCGCGGGGGCGAGCAGGGCCATCGCCGAATGGATGGTCTGGAAGATCCCGTTGACGCGCATGAGGTGCTCGCCCGGCACGATCTGCGGGATCATCGCCTGCACGGCGGGGGTCTGGACGCCGGCTCCCAGCGACCGGACCGCCACGGCCAGCAGGACGATCCACAGGTCGTTCACGCCGTTGGCCATCAGCAGCGCGAGCGCCAGCGTCGCCGCGGCGATGGCGCCGTCGGCGGCCATGACCAGCACCCGGCGGTTCATCCGGTCGGCGAGCACGCCCCCGAAGATCGACACCAGGCCCTGGGGCAGGAACGCGGCCACCGCGTAGAGTGCCACCGCCAGCCCGGAGCGGGTCTGCAGCGTCACCCACCACATCACCGCGTACTGCGCGATCATCGAGCCGAACAGCGACACGGTCTGCCCAGTCAGGAACAGGGCGACGTTACGCCGCCAGCGGGTGGTCGTGGTCATCTGGTCCTTCTCCGCTCGCGCTGGGGCGACGGGGGGCGGGGGGCAGGTGCCGGGCGTTCGTGCGGCGGCATGGCCACCTGCTCCATCAGCTCGGTGACGGGGGCGATCAGGGCCTGTGTGCAGGCGTGCGCGTGGGTGCGGGCGCGCGTGCCGGCCTGCTGGGTCACGAGCGCTCCACTCCGGCTGCGTCATGGGCGATACGAGGCTTTTGGGCCGAACGCACCCTACCTATCAATAGGTAGGGTGCCAAATCAGGGCGCACGTCCGCGATCGGCGCGGCTCGTCGCGCGGGCCGAAGCGGGTCATGGTGACGACGGTGACCTTTCGGCGGCCGCTGCCGTCGGTGCAGTGCTGGCTGGAGCACGCATGGCCTCGTGGGCGGAGCTCAGGCTCCGCCTCAAGGACTGCTCCAGGCGGCCGGCGTCGGCGGCCAGGCGCTCCAGCTCGGGCACCGCGAACGCGTCGGCCCCCGTCTCGGCCACCAGCTCCTCGTAGTGGTGCACGTGGCTCCGCAGTTCCTCGATCTGGTGGTGGGCCAGGTACGCGCGCTCGGCGCCGGCGACGTTGGCCGCGTACCGCTCCAGCGCCTCGACCCGGGCCAGCACCGCTGCCTCGCTGCTGCTCAGCGCCCGCGCCAAGGGTTCGGCCACGACCGCCACGCCGGGCGTGAGCCCCAGCGAGATGACCTCCGTGTGCTGGGCGCGCAGCGCCGACAGCTTGGCCAGCAGGCGGGCGATCTCCCACTCCTGCGCGGGCAGCATCACCGCGTTGCGCACGTCGTCGAGCAGGCCCTCGGCGTTGATCCGGGAGCCGCTCACGGTGGCGATGGCGCGCTGCGCGCGGGCCAGGAGCCGGGCGGCGGGCTCATCGAGGTCGTCGGCGAGCACGTAGCGGCCCTCGTACCAGCGAAGCTGCGCGAAGGCCTGCCGCTCGAACGCGTACTCATCCGCCTCCTCCGTGGACACGTCGTTGCGGCCGAGCCGCAACATCACCAAGGGGAGGCCGAGCAGCGCCAGCAGCAGGACGGCGAGCCCGGGGCTCATGAGGCCGAGGCTCAGCAGCAGCCCGAAGGAGGCCGCCGGGCCGAACGCCGCCAGCATCCAGTAGTGCAGGCCGGAGGATGGCCGCCACAGCTTGGGGGCCCATCCCTGGCGCATCTTGATCAGAACGCGCCGGCTCCTTCTGAGCACCCGCGCGTCCTGCGGCGGTACGCCGGGGTCTACGATCACATCCGCCACGGATTCGGATCCTCCGGGTAGTGAGCAGTTGGGATGTCGACGGGTCTTCCACGATGCCGCGGTGGAGCCGCCAGTTCGTGGAAGCCGCCGTCCGGGGACCGCGTGCCGCCGCCGGCGGCGAACCTGACGCACGTGTCAGGTGATGGCCTGGAGTGCGGCAGGTCAGCTGACGTAGCCGACGCCGGGGTGGGGTTGTCGTCGTGGTGGCGTGCCGCGCCTGTCCGGGCGGTGCTCGAAGTGCCACCACTCGTTGTCGTAGATGCGGTAGAGGTCGTAGCGGGCGCCGTGTTCCTCGAGCCAGCGGGCGCCTTCGTGCGGGCGCACGTCCAGCGCGATGCCCTTGACGTGGTTGGATTCCGCCGGTGGTAGCACGAGCATGCGTGCCGAGGCCGGGGAGCCGGAGCGGCGTACCTCCTCGTCGAACATCCGTTGCTGGACAAGGGGATCGCGGTATCCGGAGGTGAGGCCGATGAGCTGGCCGTGACGCCAGAGCGCCTCGGTGCGCGCCGCGGTGAACGCCGCCCTGGCGCCGTCGGTGAGCCCGGTGAGATCCTCGGCGGGGAAGCGCATCCCCAACGCCCAGCGGCAGGCCACTTCGCGGGCGCGGCCGGGATGGCGGGCGAACGCCACGGGCAGCAGGAGCACGGCGAGCACCAGCGTGACAGCCGCGTACAGCCGGTCACGGGGCCGAGGTGGGATGGTGCGTGGTTCGCTCATGACGAACTACGATTGGCGCCGAATATGCGTGCGTTGTCCGCCGCATGTCACGGTTCATCGACGACGGCCACCGCCGGCGCGACCGTGACACAACCATGACACGGCGCGGACGAGGCGGGGACACGGCCGGCCGACAGTGGATGGGGTTGACCGGGCAGGCGAGTTACGGAGCGTACTGTGATACTCGGGGGCGTGTCGCGAGTGTTGTTGATCGAGGATGACCCGGCTGTGCGGGAGGGCCTTGAGCTGGCCCTGAGCCGGCATGGGCACCGGGTGCGCGCCGTGGAGTCCGGCGAGCAGGGGCTCGACCGGCTGCGCACCGACCTTCCCGACGTCGTCGTGCTCGATCTGATGTTGCCCGGCATGGACGGGTTCGCCGTCTGCCGCCGCATCCGGGCCGCCGGAGAGGTGCCGATCATCATGCTGACCGCCCGCGGCGACGACATGGACGTGGTGGCCGGGCTGGAGGCGGGCGCCGACGACTACGTGGTCAAGCCGGTGCAGCCCAGGGTGCTCGAGGCGCGCATTCGCGCGGTGCTGCGGCGGGTCGGCCGGGACCAGGCGGAGCTGGAGCGGCACGGCGAGCTGACCATCGACCGGGCCGGGCTGGTGGTCGCCAACCGCGGCGTGCCGGTCAGCCTCGCCCCGACCGAGCTGCGCCTGCTGCTCGAGCTCTCCGCCACGCCGGGCCGGGTGCACAGCCGCCAGCAGCTGCTGGAGTCGGTGTGGGAGCACGGGTACTTCGGCGACTCGCGTCTGGTGGACGCGTGCGTGCAGCGGTTGCGCGCCAAGATCGAGGACGACTCGGCGGCGCCCGTCTACGTGCAGACGGTGCGTGGGTTCGGGTACCGCTTCGGGCCGGTGTGAGCCGCCGGTGTCACCTCGGCCGAGCCTGGGGCTGCGTACCCGGCTGTTGTTCGCCTTCGCCCTGCTGTGCGTGGTCACCGCGGCGGCGGTGGCCGGCGGGATCTACGTCCAGGCCCGCACCGCCATCCTGCAGCGGACCCAGGATGCCACGGTCCAGGCGATGAAGAGCCGCGTGCAGGCGCTCTACCCGTTGCGGACCTCGACGCCGGGCCCCGAGGAGCTCGACGACATCGCCGCCGCCGTGCCCGACCAGAACAGCGTGGAGTTCGCGGTCGCCGTCTACCGCGAGATGCACTCGCCGGTCCCCCCGCCGGGGCGCTGGAGGCCGGGCGGGAGGGTGCTGGATCTCACGGTGATCTCACCGGAGCTGCGGCGGGTGGTGGCCGACGGCGGCCTGGCGTGGCAACGCGTGGTGTGGGAGGGCATGCCCTGGCTGATCGTCGGCACGCCGTTGCTGATCGCCGAGCCGGACCACAGGACGCGGGTGTCCGGCATCGAGGTCTACGCCGCACGTAGCCTGCTTTCCGAACAGCGCAGCATCGACGAGCTCGCCGCACGTGCCTGGGCCACCGGCGGGGTGGCCCTGGCGTTCGCGGTCGCCCTGGCGTTGCTGGCCACCCGGAGCGTGCTGCGCCCGGTGCGCGAGCTCGGCCGGGCGGCACGCCTGCTGGGCGAGGGCGAGATGCGGACCAGGATCGCGGTCAGCGGCTCCGACGAGCTGGCCGACGTGGCGCGCACGTTCAACAACACCGCCGCGGAGCTGGAACGGCACGTCAAACAGCTGCGCGAGATGGAGGCCGACGCGCGCCGGTTCGTCGCCGACGTGTCCCACGAGCTGCGCACCCCGCTGGCCGCGCTCACCGCGGTCGCCGACGTCCTGGACGAGGAGGCGGCCCAGCTGCCCGAGCCCGCCGGCAGGGCCGCCAGGCTGGTCAGCCAGGAGACGCTCAACCTCACCGCTCTGGTGAACGACCTCATCGAGATCAGCAGGTTCGACTCCGGCGTCGCGGCCCTCGCGCTGAACGAGATCGACGTGGCCGAGCTGGTGCGCGCGACCCTGCGTACCCGGGGCTGGTCAGAGCGGGTGGACACCGAGCTGCCACCTGGGGTGACGGCCCGGCTGGACCCGCGCCGCGTGGACGTC
>NZ_JBQQCB010000115.1:0-33871 GCF_052246675.1 Nonomuraea sp. KM90
CGGCGCCAATCGCACGACGCCGCCCCGGCCCCGCTTGGAGGACCAAAGGGGGTTGTCGTCGATGGGGCGCGTTCGCGCGACACCGTCCGCACTCGTCACGTTGTCCGCGCTCTGCGCGGCCACTGCCGCCTGCGCGGGGATCCGGCCCGCCGCGGGCGGTTCCGGAGGATGTCCCAGCCATCAGCGGGCAGGCGCGCGAGTTGCTCCTCCCGCTCGATGCGTACGTGCTGCGCACCCTCGACATCCACACCATCGAGGCGGCCGAGGACCGTGAAGGGTGTCAATACTCCCGTTCACGGTCGTGAGCTGCAGGTTTGTCATGGCTTCCTGGTCGATTACGCCCATGGCCGGCTCCTCGCGGAGAACACCACTCTCAAGCAGAAGGTCCGCCACCTCACTGACGAAACCCGGACCCTGAACGAACGGCTTCAAGCCGCCCGCTCCAACGGCCGGTTCGCCGACCGGCGTATCGCTGAACTCGAAGCTCAGCTGCTTGAACGCCTCGGCTCCTGAGCGGGACAGTGAATCGTACTTACCTCTGCACACCGACCAGTAGGCCAGCACCAGGAGAACCATGAGAGCTCTCAAGATCAGCCTGGATGGTCAGGTGACCGCGGTCCACCTACCCAAGCGGGGACGGACTGTCGCGGCGATCCGCGGCCTCATCGCTGCCGCGGCGGTCGAGCCGCTGGCTGTCACCAGCCGCTGGGACATGTGGGTGGATGAGAACGGGCGCGCCAACAACCAGCCCCTCAACACTCACGCGACCGCCCTCGCCCAGCAGCACGGCGTTCGTTTCGGCCTGTTCGGGCCCGCCGTCATCACCGGACCGGCCTCGCCGGCAGGCCGCGTTACCGGACTCACCCCGGAGAACATCACCGCGATCCGGCAGCAGGTCGCGAGTCTCGTCAGCTCGGCATCGTGATCGGCCGCACTGGGCCTTTCACCCTGCCGATAATGAGACCAGCACGACAGCCCTCAATGACAGCGACCAACTCGCCACGAATTCGCGTGCAATTACCGCCAGATCGCCCGGCAAAGGCGAAGATATCGGCGTGAACAGACGCAAGATCGGCTGGCGAGTCCTCTTCGCCGCGCTAACGGTCCTGGCGGCAGGCACGGTGGTAGCTGTGGTCTGGCGGGTCTTGGATCCAGAAGACCCGGTCAACCGGGCCGATCTGGCCGCCGTGATGCTGGCGGCCGCCATGCTGGCGGGCACAGTGGTGGTCTGGGCCCGCCGCTCCGCAACCACCCGCGCCGATGCCGGCACCGACACGCGCAGCGCCGTGGACACCTCCGCGCACGTGCTGGCCGGTCTGGTGGAGCATCAGTGGCGCACCGAAGCCCGCCACCGGCTGCTGGACGACCCTGAACCGATCCCGGTGCGCTGGCAGCTCATCGCCGACG
This sequence comes from Nonomuraea sp. KM90, assembly GCF_052246675.1. Lineage (NCBI taxonomy): Bacteria > Bacillati > Actinomycetota > Actinomycetes > Streptosporangiales > Streptosporangiaceae > Nonomuraea > Nonomuraea sp. KM90. Next base: position 1,408 of record NZ_JBQQCB010000115.1, read on the forward strand.
AGACGGTGATGAGCCAGCCCCGCCTGATCACCACCGAGGCCAAGCTGACCTTGACCGGCCGCAGCGACAACACCGCGGCCCTGGCTGACGCCTTCCGTGCTCTGGCCAGGCGGCGGCTGGTCATCACCGGCGGCGCGGGCATGGGCAAGACCACCTTGGCAATCCAGCTGCTGCTGCAACTGCTGGCCACTCGCGCGGCCGACCAAGCCGCCGCCGGTGAAGGGGAGGTCGTGCCAGTGCCGGTGCTGCTGCCGGTCTCCGGCTGGGACACCAGTGCCCATCCCCGGCTGCAGGACTGGCTCGCCATCCGCCTGACCCAGGACTACCCGGCACTGAAAGCCTCCCAACTCGGCCCAGGCGCCGCCTCCGCGCTGACCGACGGCGGCCACATCCTGCCCGTTCTGGACGGCCTGGACGAAATCCCCGCCCCCGCCCGCGCCCAGGTGATCGCCGCGCTCAACGCCTCGCTCACCGCCCAAGACCAGCTCATCCTCACCAGCCGCCGCACCGAGTTCACCACCGCCATCCACGAAACCGGCCGACCGCTCACCGCCGCTGCGGTCATCGTCCCCCAACCCATCACCCCGCGCGCCGCCGCCGACTACCTGACCGCCTGCCTGCCCGCCTCCCCGACCCAGACCTGGACGCAGACCCTGGCCGCGCTGCGCTCCGACACCGTGCCTGGCCTGACCCGGCTCGCCGCCACCCCGCTGGGCCTGTGGCTGATCCGCACCGTCTACGTCACCCCCGGCACCGACCCCGCCCCCCTGACCGGCCCGCTCGGCGCCGACGCCGACGCGCTACGCACCCACCTGCTCGACCACGTCATCCCCGCCGTCATCGCCGCCCGCCCGCCCAGCACCAACCCCGCCGACCACTTCCGGCCCCGCCGCCGGCTCAACCCCGACACCACCCGCCGCCACCTCACCTACCTGGCCCACGCCTTCCCCCCGGCCACCACCCGCGACATCACCTGGTGGCACATCGCCCGCACCACACCCCACATCCGGTCAACAATCGGGCTCACGACCGGGCTCGCGTTCGGGCTCGCGCTCGGACCCGTCGGGCTCGCGCTCGGGCCCTGGCTTGGGATCGGGGTGTTCGCGCCCGTGCTTGCGCCCGAACCCGAGCTCCTGGTCATATTCGGGCCTGAGTACGAGCTCATGCTCATGCTCGGGTTCGTGCTCGGGTTCGTGCTCGGGTTCGCAATCGGGTTCGCGCTCGGGTTCGCGCTCGGGCTTGTGCGCTCTAGGTCCTGGGTTAACGAACAACCTGGCTACGCAGGCCTGCGCCTGCGCGGACGAACATCCGTGCTCGTCCACTCGATAAAAGGCACCCTCAAGTTCGGGTTCACGACCGGACTCTGGATCTGGTTCGTGTCCGGGCTCGCGGTCGGATCCACGCCGATGTTCATCGTCGATATCGACGGGATCTCTTTCTCTCCCACGTTCGATGATTTAGTCGCCGGGTTCGTGTTCGGGCTCTTTGTCTGGCTCGGGAGCACACTGGCCTACGGGCTGATCACCTGGGCGGAACAACCCACGCTTGCATCGACCAGCACACCCCGCTCCAGTTGGCGAGCCGACAGAGCGCTTACCCTTCTGCGATTGGTCGCGTCCGGGATACTTGTCTGGCTCCCGGTCTGGCTCGTGTTCGGGCTCGTGTTCGGGGCCGGACTCGTGGTCGGGCTTATGGTCGGGCTCGGGGCCGGAGTCGGGGTCGGGCTCGGGGTCGGGTTCGTGATGGGCAAGCATCATGCGTGGCTGGTCTGCACCATCGCGGTGACCCGGCTGGCTCTCCAACGTCGGCTTCCCTGGCGATTCATGGACTTCCTCGACGACGCCCACCGCCTAGGACTACTGCGTGCTGTTGGCCCGGTCTATCAGTTCCGCCACGCGGCCCTGCATGACCGCCTCGCCGCCGCGGGCATGTCCCATGGGGCTTCTCAACGGATCAGACACAACTTGTGAGCTGACGTCGCAGACATGCTCGCGACGTGAAGCTCCAGGTCGGGACGATGTTTACACCGCGGTCGTTCGGCAAAGTCGACGTGAAAGCGGAACTGGCCAAGCTGGATGGCGGCGGCTGGCGGCCGCTTCGCCCGGCCGTCACGGACGCGACTGTCTGATCGGGAGGTTGGATTGCCCCCGCAGAGTCGTACTAGTTCGGCGGGCTGGGCGCAGCGGCAGCGCTAGAACGTCATGGGCTCGATCAGATGGCAAGGACATGGGGCCGAGGACAGCCCAGGTGAGCTGGCTGGAGCGGGATTTGCGCACTAATCCGGGGTTGGCGTGACCCGCAGGGCGGGCCGCCGGTGGTGTACGTGCGCACTGCGGGGGTCGGCCGGGCCGAGCCACGTCGTGAGGGCGGTCCGCAACGCGTCGAAGTCTGGCTGCTCGCCGGCGCGGGTGACCCAGGCGACATGTCCGTCGGGGCGGATGAGTACGGCGTCCGCGCCCAGATCGGAGCCCTCGGCGGGACGGGCGCGAACGAGATCGACTCGGTCCGCCCAGCCGGTCACGACGGTGTCGAGCGGTGGGAGACCGCCAAGATCCAGCAGAACCGCATGGGCTCGGTGCAGGAGTTCGTAGATGCGACCGCGGTCGAGGTCGAGGTCGAGATCCGGGATCCGGCGGCCGAGCAGGTCGTCGGTCCCCTCCATCGGGTACTGGAGGTCGGTCGCCGTGATCATGCCGGCCAGGCGCAGCCGGACCTCGTCGATGCCGATGAGATCGCCCAGCACGTCGTGCAGGGCGGAGGTGTGGTCGTCCACCCGCCAGAGTGCGGTCTGGGCGCGGGTGTTGTGCAGGACGCGGGCGGCGACCGGATGGCGTTCGGCGTGGTAGGTGTCGAGCAGCGGTTCCGGGGCCTGGCCGCGGACGACGGCGGCGAGCTTCCAGCCGAGGTTGACCGCGTCCTGCACGCCGGTGTTCAGGCCCTGGCCCCCTGCCGGGAAGTGGATGTGCGCGGCGTCGCCGGCCAGGAGAACCCGGCCCACGCGGTAACGGTCTGCCTGGCGTGCCGCGTCGCCGTGCCGGGAGAGCCAGCGCGGTGAGTGCATCCCGTAATCCGTCCCGGCGATCTTGAACATGGCCTTGCGGAGGGTCTCCAGGGTCATCGGTTCGTCCCGGCCCGCGACGTGATCGAACTCGTTGGTCAGCACCCGGTACCAGCCCGGACCGTACGACAGCACCGAAAATCTGCCGTGCTCGCGCCGCTCCTGGAAGATGTCGGCTGCGGGCGGCTCGGCGAGCTCGACGTCGCCGAGCATCGCGGTCATCGTGGCCGGGGTGCCGGGGAAGTCGATGCAGGCGAGCCCGCGCACGGTGCTGCGGCCCCCGTCGCAGCCGACGAGGTAGTCCGCCCGGACGCGCGACCCGTCGGCGAGCTCCACCGTGACGCCCGTTTCGTCCTGGTTGAACCCCATCACCTCGGCGTCGCGGCGCAGCCGTACCCCCAACTGTGCCGCGCGCTCCTCCAGGAGCCGTTCCACCTCAGCCTGCAAGATGAGCAGAGCGTACGGATATCGCGTCGCCATATCGGACAGGTCGAGACCGAGTCCGGAGAAGTGCACGTCCTGCCGCGGCCGTCCGCGCTCGAGGAACCCGTCGAGGAGCCCCCGCTGATCGAGCATCTCCATCGTGCGGATGTGCAGGCCTCCGGCCCGCGATTCCACCGTTCGAGGCTCCGGGAGCCGCTCGAGGACGAGCACATCGACCCCGGCGAGCCCCAGCTCGCACGCGAGCATCAGCCCGGTCGGCCCCGCCCCGGCGATCACTACCTGGGTATCGGTCATGGTCAACTCCTTGGTCATCCTTCAGTCGAATTGGTCAACACACGCAAAGGGGGCGGAGACGCGTTCGTCAATCGCCACAGGACGTGTCACCTGCCGCGCCGCATCTGCGGCGGCAACTCCGCTGGCGGCAGACATGCGCGATCGCGACCTGCTGCGCTGCGGCTTGCCGACTCCTACCGGCTGATCCGACGCGGAACCGTCAGCGCGAGGAGTTTGTCCGGATTGCGGATGACGTAGAAGTTGGTGATCTTCCCGTCGCCGACCTCGAACAGGCAGACACCTACCAGGTGATCGCCGTCGTAGGCGGCCATCGCGGGCGCGTTGTTGCAGTTGACCATCTCGATCCGCGAGTCCGGCAACCGCCCCGCGCGGAAAAGTTCCATGACAAGCACGGCCACTTTCTCCGCGCCCACCACCGGCTGGCGCGCCGCGGTGACCTTGCCACCGCTGTCGGCGGTCCACGTGGCGTCCGGCGCGAGCAGCGAGAGCAGCCCCTCCATGTCACCGGTCGCCGCCGCGGACATGAACTGCTCGGTGATCCGCGTGGTCGTCCCAGCGTCGACGGGGCCGAAACGTTTACGCCGCGCCTGTACGTGCCCGCGGGCGCGGTGCGCCATCTGGCGCACCGTCACCACGGACTTGCCCACCGCTGCAGCGATCTCGCCGTAGTCGAACCCGAACACCTCGCGCAGCACGAACACCGCGCGCTCATCGGGAGTGAGCGTTTCGAGCAGCACCAGCATCGCCATCGACACCGACTCGGCGAGCACCACATCGGCCGACGCGTCGTTCTCCTCCAGCAGCAGCGGCTCGGGCAGCCACGAGCCGATGTAGTTCTCGCGACGGCGCGTGCTCGCCCGCACGGCGTTGAGCGCCTGACGGGTCACCAGCCTTGCCAGGTACGACTTGGTGTCCCGCACCGCCGCGAGATCCACCTTGGCCCACCGCAGATAGCTGTCCTGCAGCACGTCGTCGGATTCGGTCGCCGAGCCGAGGATCTCGTACACGATGGTGAACAGCAGCGGCCGCAACTCGGTGAATCGCTCGGCGTGCTCGTCGGCGCTCACGGGGAGGTGACCGCCCGCGCAGCGGAGGCCGGCTGTTCGGGGCGCGGGCCGCCCTTGGGCCAGCCCATGGAACCGGGCTTGCGTGCCTCGCCGCGGATCCTCTTCGACACCACGAACTTGCAGGTTACTTCCTTGATGATTGCGCCCATGCGGCCGGGGATGTAGATGTTCACCGCGGTGTCGTCCTTGCCGGCGATCTGTCTGATGCCGGCGTGCCGGCCGAGGCTGACGCACGCGCCTGTGAAGGCCAGGTTGATCGCCGCCGGTTCGGTCCCCGCAATGCGGCTCAGCACGGTGTCGGCGGCCTGCGCCCCGAGCGGCCCGGCGGCGTAGCCGCTCATCCGCAGCGGCTGGCCTGACGGTGCGGCGGCGTCGCCAGCCGCGACGATGCGGTCGTCGTCGATGCTGGTCAGCGTCTCGTCGGTGAGCAGCCGGCCGAGCGCGTCGGTGCGCAGCCCGCTCGCTGCCGCCAGCTCCGGCAGCCCGAAACCGGCCGTCCAGATGGTCAGTGCGCTCGGACGCACCATCCTGTCGGCAGAACCGTCGGCCAGGACGACCGCGTCCGGCCGGACCTCGGTCACCGCGCCGCCCTCGAGCACGGTGACACCATGGCGGGTCAGCCATTTGGCGACGTATCGGCGGCCCCCTGCGCTCAGGTAGGGCGCCAGGGCCCGGCCACACACCAGCGTGACCTTGCGCCCTTGTTCGGCCAGTTCGGCGGCCGTCTCGACGCCGGTCAACCCGCCGCCGACCACGGTGACCGGAGCCTTGAGGGGCAACTCCTCCAGCCTGGCGCGCAGCCGCTGCGCGGACTCCAGTTCCGCGATGGGCCAAGCGAATTCGGCCGCGCCCGGCACCGAGGGGACCGCGCCGGTGCTGCCGACGGCGTAGATGACGTAGTCGTAGTCCAGCGCGCGGCCCGACGCCAGCCGCACGGTGCGGGCGGCGGTGTCAATGCGCGTCGCGCTGTCGACGACCAGGTGGATGCCCTCGCCGAGCAGCGTGCCGTAGTCGATCGTGGCGTCGCCGGTACGGGCCACGAACTGGTGCAGCCGGATGCGTTCGACGAACTCCGGGCGCGGATTGACCAGCGTGATGTCGACGTCGTCGCGCACCCGCAGACGGTTGGCCGCCAGCGTTCCGGCGTAACCGCCACCGATGACCACGACCTTATGGGATGTGTTGTGTTCGGTCATGCCCTCAAGACACCGCGGATCCCTGGAACATGACATGACGTGACGTGATGTGCGTCACTCCACTCAGGAGCGCGGAACACGTCCTCGCCGGCAGGGCCTTCGGCCCATCCCAGGTGTGACACAGAACTCACATTATCTGTCGCACTGGCCCTCGTCGGATCATGTCCGCCCAGCTCGGCGTCCGCCGCCGTAAGGGCGACTCTGCAACATTATGTGTCACATCGCCTGTCAGGAGAACGCCCCATGTCCGTCGTGGCCTTCCCCGGCCAGTCCGACTCCGTCCCCGACTCGGCTACCGGCGCGACGACCGGCATGACGACGATGGTCGCGGTCGAGCGCTTCCTCGACTCCCTCACCGCGGTCACCACCCGCGTCGGCTACGCCGAGACACTCGCCCGGCTGACCGCCGCGACCGGCCCGGCACATCCCGTCGCCGCCCTGGCCCCCGAGCACTACGCCGCGGTGATGGACCGCTGGAAGACCGCGGTTGCCGCCACCTGGAACCGGCACCTGCCCGCCCTGTGCTCCTTCACCACCTGGGCCCAGCGCCAGGACATCCTCGCCACAAACCCGGCCCGGCACCTGGAACGCCGCAAACCTGCTCGCCGCGGCGACCGCTCCATCTCGCGCACCCGGCTGGAGACGCTCTTCACCGACACCGGCCACGCCCTGCGCGAACGACTGCTGTGGCGGCTGCTGTACGACACGGCCGCCCGCGCCGAGGAAATCCTCACTCTCAACGTCGAGGACCTCGACCTGGAGTTCCGCCGCGTCCGGGTCCTCTCCAAGGGCGGCGCCATCGAATACGTGCACTGGGCCACCCCGACAGCCCGGCTGCTGCCTCGCCTGCTGGCAGGCCGCACCTGCGGGCCGGTGTTCCTGGCCGACCGCCGCGCTCCTTCCTCCGGCCGCCGCGCGCCGGCGTCCGGCGACGTCTGCCCCGTCACCGGGCGGGGCCGCCTGTCCTACCCGCGCGCCGAGTACCTGTTCAACACCGCCTCAGCCCAACTCGACCCACACCGGCAGGGCTGGACGCTGCACCAGCTCCGACACAGCGCACTCCAGCATCTGGCCCAAGCTGGCCGCACCGCGCCGGAACTGCAGGCCAAGAGCCGCCACCAGCATCTGGCCAGCCTCGGCCGCTACGTGCGGCTCGGTGAAGAGACCTCCGCCCGCATCACCGCCGACGCCGACCCCATCCAGCGGCGCCGTCCCCGCTGACCGCACCACAACCAGGGCGGCCGACTGCTCATCAGGTCAGCCACACCTGCAGAGCCTGCTCGTCATCGGAGTCGGGCTCGGCGCGCATCCCGGCCGCCCTCAGCGCCGCCGCATACGCGGCAACCAGCTTCCCAGCCCCGCTCCCGCGCCCGGCAAAAGCCACCAGGAAGGGCCGCTCCGCGCCCCCGCCCTCCACCACGAACCCGGCCCGGCTGTCGCTGAATTCCACCAGCCCGGCAGCATGCGGTGCGTCCCGGACTCGCTCGGCATCGCGATCGCGCTCGCTCCACAGTCGCCGTCGTCCTTAGCCGTAGCCGAACCTCGGCTCGTCATCGCCCACGATTCCACCGTAGACGCCTCGCGGCCGCCGTCCAGACCCTGTCTATCGCTGCAGGTCAAGCAAATCCGTTGGAAATTTCCCCGGGACTACAGCGAGGCCTTCCAGGCACGCGCGGGCAACACGGCGTTGTCGATCTCGGCGTAAATGAGAGCCGCTGGCCGGCAGAAAGCGCTTCGTCCAGTTCGACGGAGAGCGCGGCCAGTTGCCGGTCCTCGATCGGAGGAAGGAACGCAAGATCCTCGGCCTCCATGCACAGGCTAGGGTGGGCCGCCACCGCCCGCGCCACGGTCAATGGTCTTCCACTGGCTACGGAGGCCGTGGTGCAGATCGCCACATCGACCCACCATGCAATGAGCCGCTGGGCTATCCGCTCTTGCTCGTCCGCGATGTTCTCGGCGAGCAACGTCCGCTGGTTGATGAGCGCACGCTGCGGGTCGACGCGCAGATGCGAGACAGCATGCTCGTCGTCGTCGGCTGAGAGGTCTTTTCGCACCCGCTCGGCCTCGACCTGATCCGCGCGGGCTTGCTGACATACCCCGGCGAGAGACCGCAAGAGCCGATCGATCGCCTCATCACTCATCGCCTCTCCAGGCGAGACCGGGATCGGTGCGCCATCGTCCACTTTTGGCTGCACCTTTCGTGCTCAAGGGGCTGACAGCCGCTTTGGTGCGACGGTGCGGCGGAACGTACGCGTGAGCGAGAATGTACTTTTCGCAATCACCTTCACCATCAGACTACTGGCGGTCCAGGCGGGCCGTGCAGATCGGCCTGGACGATAGATACTCAAGATTGGAAGATCTCACTCAAGCGTTTCTCTGTCTGATAGTCCCCGGATACTCCGAGACTATGTTGGTGCTGGCGAAGCAGCTCAGCAGTGCGGGAAGCATCATCTCTTCTCCCGAGGCGAAGTTGTACACCGATGATTCGGAAGTATGTTTCCTCCGTGTCAGGATCAATTATCCGGGCCTGCTCCAGTGCAATCAGGGCTCGTTCGGGGTCGTCCTCAGTGAGTAGCTCTGCCAGTTGGGCCAGGACGTCGGCCTGGGATCGGGTCAAGGGGTAGCGCTGATCCTCGACCCATTCAGCAGTGAGTCCCTGTGCCAACTCTCCGATACATAGCGCTGCTGCTTTGGTCAGCGCCACAGTACGTTCCTCTCGCGTGGGCGCTGTTCTGGCTTCTTCTAGCGCGATCTCATATTCCCATAGATCGACGCTGATCAGCTGCGAATCGAGACGATATACCGCCGAATCCTTTGTGGTTGATGCACTGATAAAGGGTGCCCTTTTTGGATCCGGGTTCTTGTACCCGGTGGCGGCGACGAGCGCGCTACGCAGATGGCGAAGCGTGTTGTGGATGTCCTTGCCTGAATCGTCAGGCCAGAGGGCGGCGGCCAATTGATCTCTAGTTACGCCGTTCGAGTGCAGAGCGAGATAGGTGAGGGTGTTCAATTGCAGCCAGCTCAAAGACACTGGCTGGGCTCGGTCGCGGATGTGAACCGTGGGTTGTCCAAGGATAGTCAGGCGTACAAGAACCGAACCGGGCCAGTGATGCCTGCTGTCATCTGACGTATGCGGTGGCTGGTGATTGTCCAGGGTCTGCGCTGAGGCAAGTTGCCGTACGTGAGCTGCGGCTTCGTCTGCCGTGACGTTGAAGAGATTCGCACCTGCAAAGGCGTCAGAGTTGCGGCCTTCGGCCGCTTCCACACAGTGCGTATCGGATACGAGCAGGGTGTCGCCGCCCGGCCAGGTGCCTAGGAGCATGGCTCCGACGCCTGTCTTCTGGCCGGAGGTAAGGGGCGCGATGACGTGTTCGTAGACTTCGTCGTCGAGCTCGGTGATCAGCAGGACGACTGGCAGGACTTCCCCCGGGTCCAGCTCGCGCAATTCGTCGATGTCGGAGGAGCCTCGTTCGAGCACCATTCGCCTGCGCTGGAAGAACGTCTCCTCGAAGTGCCGTAGCGCGCTCTCATGGGAGTCGGCGAGCTCTAGCCCTGTCAACGCCGTCGTGGTCTGCTCCAAGTCGGACGCTGAGAGGCCGAAGAGCTTCTCGGCCAGGCCCGTACACATGATGATCTGCGTCCGGTAGTTACTGGACTGGCGGAGCAGGTCAACGCTCAGGTAGCGAACGACGTCAAGGGACCCTGGGCCGGTGAAGCTCACGCCCGGCCCTTCGAGGTCTACGCATACTGGGCGGCCATCTTGAGTTTGTCCGATGTGCGCCTGCTTCGGCACGTGGATGGAGTCGGCACGGCGTACCAGTTCGCCGTCGGTCGGCATAGGTGGTTCCTGTTGGGCGACGGTTTGGCGATGGATGCGGTGGAGTTCGCGTATCTCGGGCTGAGGTTCCGGTTCGGGAGTGATCGTTACGCCTTCGTCAGCCCCGGGCGGAATACGGCGGCGGCGTCGATGAAGCCGACCGGCGATGAATGCGGTGCTGATCCCGGCGACATAGGCCACGGCCACCAGGGAGCCCGACGACAGTTGAACGCTGCTCGTCGTTCGCTGTTCGGGCGCGGCGTGCGCGTCGGCGGGAGGTGACTGCGGATCCGGAGAAGAGCTTGGCGTCGGAGCGACGTTGGACACGGGTGGCGTATCGGCTGCCGAAGCCGTGTTGGGCGGCTTGGAGCGTTTGGAGGGAAGGTGAAGGTTCCAGCCGGGCTGGATGAGGGCCGGATCAGTGAAGGTGTGTCCGCCTGGCTGCTCTGAGCGCGCGTTGAGCTTCCAGATCTTCGGCCAACGACGTGGGCTGCCGAGTTGCTCGTCGGCGATTGTCCACAGGGAGTCGCCCTCTTGGACGCGATAGATCCGCTCGTCGGTACGTGGTTCAGCGTCGGCGGGCTGGCCGAGAGGGTGGAGGGGTGCCATGGAGACGACGGGCGGGGGTGCTGCGGCGTTGCTGATGCCGGGCGAGAGCACGGCCAGCGTCGCGGAAGCCACAAGGTACGCGGCCAGCCGGTGTACGCCGCGCAGCCCGGGAAGCCGCGGCGAGATACGCCGCCCGCGTGCCTTCGCCACGAATTCGCTGATCACTACGAAGATGAGCTGGGCCCACGCGGCCCAGACCAGCAATTGCAACGCGGCGATGAAGAGCGTGCCGTCGTCGGGCGAGGCCAGGATGTTCGCGACCTGCTCGAAGCTGGGTAGGCGATCCGGCCATGGTGGGCCGACGAGGGTGTAGAGCACGATGGGCAGGCCGAGCGCCATGGCGAGGAGCACCACGTACGCGACCAGCGCGCGCAACAGGCGAGGCATCATCAGCGATTCGGCCCTTCTACACCGCCGATCAGATCGGCTTCGGCATTGGCGGTCATCGACACCGAGGACAGTCCCACCAGGTGAAGCAGCCAGGTGGGCTTGGTCACGGTGACGGTGACGCGGACAGAGGCGGGGCCGGAGATGGTGGCCGTGCCTTGATGGCCGCCGTTGGACAGGTATGCCTGAGCGGCCCGCACCGCGGCACCTCGGTCGACCACGAGTTCGTCACCGCGGTATGCGGCGGCACGATCGATCTGCCCCGCGCCGGCGCGTGCTGCTTCCTCGGCGATGCCGACCGCTTCCCACCCTGCCCGCAACTTGTTGCCGACATCGACGACAAAGCCGATGAAGAGCATCAGCACCGTGATGAGGATGACGGCGTACGGAGTGATCGAGCCTCGCTCAAGATCCTTATCCGGCATGCGTCACGCTTCCCGCGAACGGTAGGGGTCCAGCGGGCTGGTAGAGGTGGCACGCCGCTCGACGCTGCCTGGCAGGCCGGGGAATGCGACGTCCGCCAGAGGTACGGTGCAGGAGACCGTTGCCGATACATCGGCCGCCTCCCCAACCGGGCGGCTGAAGCCTTTCGTGCTGATCGTGACCTTGAACGCCGTACAGCTCATGCTCTGGTTCGCCAGAGATTCGCGGGCGCTGGCTTCCGCGTCGGCCTTGGCTGCGGCGGCTGTACGCGCGATGGAGGCATGGCGTGCGGCATCTCGGGCGGCGGCCTCGATGGCGGCGCCGGCGATGGTGACTCGGCCGGCGGCGACGCCGAGCAGGAGGACCATCACGATGGCCGCGATGGCGAGGATGGCTTCTACCGTGACGCTGCCTCGCTCGTTCATGCTGCCCACTCGGGCGGGATGAAGCGTTCGACGGGTCCGGCAGCCTGCTCGACAACCTCGATCGACGGAAGGAACGGCGCGAGCGAGAGAGACCGGCCTCGGACGGTAATTCTGACCGTGGCGGCATCGCCGGCGCTCGCCGTGCTGATCGAGGTGAGCAGACCGCTGGCGGTCTGCTCTGCGTAGCGCTTAGCCGTCTTCGCGCCAGAATTGTGGTCGGCGTCGTGGGCGCGGGCAGCCCGGACGCCCTGCTGTGCGGCGGCGAGGGCGACCGACTGGGCGAAGAAGAGCAGGCATATCTGCGTGCAGGCCAGGATGGCGGCCATGACCACGGGCAGGGCGATCACCGCCTCGGCGGTGATGCTGCCTCGATCCCAGCGATGTGTGTGCACCAGGGCACCTACCTAGAAGTCAATGGAGTTCGCCTTGTTCACGATCTTCGCCGTGACGACGGCCATCACGGTCACGGCCACCAGCACCAGCGCAGCGATGATGATCATTGCTTCCGCTGACATGGCACCTCCCTCTGGATCAGCGCGGGCCCGTTCCAGGCGCTCCAGGAGCAGCGTGGTGATGGCCTTCCAATAGGCGGCTTCCGATGGCAGGAGCTTGTGCATGTTCACTGCCTTTCAGCTCATGATGCGGTAGATGGCGGGGAAGCAGACGAGGACCAGGAAGCCGAAGATGGACACGCCGATGGCGATGGGCATTTCGCTGGTGCGGCTGTTGGCCTGGGCGCGTGCGTCTGACAGTGCTGCTGTTCGCATGGACTGGGCCTTGGCCAGCAGCGTGGACAAGACGCGAGTGCCTTCGGACCCGGCGTCTTCGGCGATGTCGGCCAGCTCTGTCAGCTGTGAGATGCCGACGCGCTCGCCGAGTGTGCTGAGGCCGTACCAGGGCTGCTCACCGGCACGCTTGGCGTGCTGAAGCACCTGAGCTATCTGGCCGAAGACCCATCCTCTGCAGATATCCACAGGCGCTTGCAGAGCCTGTGGAGGACCGGCTCCGGCCGCACGCTCCAAGGCGACCATGTCGAGGTACGTCGCCAGGGCCGCACGGAACTCCTGGCGACGTTCCTGCGCCTGGCGCCGCGCGCTTACGTCGGGGATCAGGGCGAACAGGATGGCGAGCACGACGCCTACGCCCGCGGGAATGGCCCAGGGCAAGGGGAAGCCGGTGAGTGTGCAGAGCAGGTTCAGCGGGATCGGCAGAAACAGGCCAACCAGGAGGAAAACGATGCGCTGGAGGGTGAAACGCTCAACGGTGATGCCCAGTAGCGCGAGGTCGCCGCGAGGGATCGGCAGGCGGGCCATCCGGGTCTTGAACCAACCTTCATGTCCCGGTTCAGCAGCGCCTTCGAGGCGCGCGATCGCCGCGTTCAAGCGAGGCGGGCCGGGCATCCATGCCTGTACCACGATCAACATGCCGAGTGAGATCAAAGCCCCGGAGACCATGGACAGAACGCTCATGGCTTCTTCCCCAAGGCGTTCAGGAACCGGTGGCCGGGAGCAGCGTTGCCGAGGCGGTGTAGCCAGACCAGCGTCACCCCGTAGAACAGCGCCACGATCGCCAGCACGACCTGGCCGAGTGGCGTACCGAAGGGGGCGACGTACGCCCTCTGGAAGATGGCCAGGACGCTGAAGACCGCCAGAATGCCGATGATCCAGCGCACCGTGGTGCGGTGTTCGGCTCGCGCCGCTTCCACTTCGCGGCGGTCGGCCACGTCCTTCGCGACGAGTTCGGCGAGTTGCTGGAGTACGGTGCTGGCCCCGCGGCCACGACGACGGGCGACCAGGATGAGAGCGGCGGCGATACGGTCACCGATCGGGTCATCCACTTCGTCGGCGAAGAGCCGTAGCGCATCCTCGGTCGGCATGCGGGTGACGCGCAGGCGCCGTGCCAGGGCGGCCACCGGCACGGCGATGGCAGGAGGGACGTTGCGGGCAGCGCTGTGCTCCAACGCCTGCTCCAAAGCGCGTCCGGCGACGAGAAGGTCGGCAAGCCGGCGCGTCCACTGCTCCAGGGCCTCCAACTTGCGGATGCGCTCCTTGGCGGCACGGCCGGTCACTGCCTTGGGTAGCGCGAAGACGGCAACTCCTACCGCTACGGCTGCCACCGGCCATTTCGTCACGGCGAAGACGACTACCGTCGCGGCCAAAGCCGCGATGATCGTGCGGTAGTGAGCAGCGAGGACCGCTAGAAGGTTGGTCCAGCGTGAGGGCGGGCGTACGTGTTCGTCAGAGGATGGAGTGCGAAGTGCGGCGATGATACAGGTCAGGCCGCCCAGAATCATGGCAGCACTGAGTGCAGCGAGAAGGGCGTTGATGTTCACCGGCACTCCCAACGCGCACTCATGGGGTCCAGGAGTCGGGGGTCGAATCCCACTGCCTTGAGTTTGGGCAGGCATTGCGGCGTGATGTCGGGTACGGCACGCCCTCCAGGTCCCGTAGGCCGGTAGAGGTGGTTGTGGCTCGGCAGTTCGCTGTCGGCCGGCGGCAACACCTCGAGGACTTCGGAGACGAAGCGGGTGTTGGTCGCCGGATCCAGGCGGAGGTGGACCACCAAGTCGATGGACTGGCCGGTGTTGAGGTGGACGACGGCGGGCGGAGTCTGTGTGCCCACGCCCCGGGTCCACAGCATGACGACGCGGTTGAAGATCTCCTCGGTGCCGTCGGCGTGGATGGTGCACATGGAGCCGGGGTGTCCGGTGTTCATGGCCTCGAACATCGGAACGATCTCGTCCGCCCGCACCTCACCCACGATGATCCGCTTGATGTTCTTCCGCAGGGAGTGCGGGATCAGGTCGTTCAGGGTGATGCCGCCGGCACCCTCGGAGTTGGCCTGTCGGACCTGGAAGGCAATCACGTTCTGGTGGCGGTGCGTGAGCTTGTCGAGGAACAGCTCATAGTCGGACTCCAGCGTGGCCAGCCGCTCGGCCGGATCGATCACCGAGGCCAGCGCGCGCAGAAGCGTGGTCTTGCCCGCGGCGGTGCCGCCCGTGACGACGATGTTGAGCCGGGCCAGCACGGCGGCGCGTAGGAAGGAGTAGAGGCTGCGGTTGATGGTGCCGAGCTTGAGCAGGTCCTCCAGGGTGACGTCGACCAGCCGGTGACAGCGGATGCTGGCGCACGGCCGTGGGGTGACCGACATGGTGGCACTGAGCCGTACGCCCACTCCGTCATCCTCGTCGCCAGGCCTCAGCGCGGTGTTGAGCAGCGGGTTGGCGGCGGAGAACTCACGGGGGTTGTAGCTCTTGTGCAGGGCCCACATCTGGATCATCTTGATCAGGTCGTCGTCGCTGGAGGCGATGACCGGCCCGCGACGGCATGTGCCGTCGCTGTAGGTGATCCACACCTGGTCGCATCCGTTGAGATCTATGCTCTCCACACGGCGGTCTCTGATGAACGGGGTGAGAACGCCCAGCTCGAACCGTTCATCGACCACCGCCTCGACCAGCTTGCGTTGTGCGCCGATGCTGACGGCTCTGCCGAGCGCGATCTGTTGCTGCGTCCACCGCTGTACTTGCGCCTGTATGACCTGAAGAGCGGCCTCACGGTCTTCGGTGTCCTTGAGATCGTCCGCAACGGAGGTAGCGATCGACAGCACCGCCTCGCGGAACGCACGCTCGTTGCCGGCGGACGCGTCTGTCACGATCTCCGCCTTCGGGGGCCAGGCGCCGTTCATCCGGCCACCGCTGTCTCGGCGGACAGGCGCCGCCTCATAGCCGCCCCCAGCGCAGAGGCGCCGCGCATCAGGGCCGACCGGTGGAACGACTTCCTGGCCTGCTTGCCATCGGACAACACCTCGGCAGACTTCTTGTCGTCGGGAATCCACGCCAGCACAGGCAGGTCGTACAGGGCGCTGCTGATCTCCTTGAGTGAGTACGGGCCGTTGCCGACCACGCACAGCTCGACCGGCACGGCGGCCCCCACGTAGCGACCGAGTGCATCGAGCCGCGGGCGCGCCTGGGCCACGTGGCGCAGCGTGGGATGCAACAGCATCACGGCCAGGTCGGAGGCGGAGATCAGGCTCATAGGGGTGTCCACTCGACCGATCTGACCCACGTCGATCACGACATCGGCCTTGTCCTGCGCCGCCTTGAGAGCTCCGCTGATGGTGTCCCAGGCGCCGTCGAGCTGTACCAGGTGGCGAGGGTCACGCAGGCCCGGCAGCAGAAGCCACTCGCGCGCGTCGCGGTCGAGCGCGATGACGTATCGCCACAGAACCGCCGGGTCCAGGTCATGCGCGGCGGCCAGCGCCAGCTCCAGCAGCCCGGACTCGTGCCCTTCCATGCTCCCGCCCAGCAACCCCTGCAGCACATTGCCGCCGGCGGGGTCACACTCGGCCAGCAGCGCCCGCCCTTCCCAGGAATAGGTCACCGCCAGAGCCGTGGTGGTGACTCCTGGCGAGCCGCCCGCGCTCATCAGCGTGTACATCGCCATTCACGGCCTCCTCGGCATGAGAGCCAAGGCGACCTGCCCATCCGCGGCCATCGGGCCGAGCTTGGCAGCATCGAGCCTGTTCACCAGGACGTCCACCACCATCAGACCGTCGTTGTCGGGCCCCTTCGTGTGGTCCACCACTGCCTCGACGCTGCCGGACGGCTCCTGCGCCGCGGCTGTGGGGTTCTCCGGGCGGAACATGACGGAGAGCCGATCACCCGGCCGGAGCCCGCGCGCCGGGAGGCGGCTCGGCTTGACCGCGATAGGAATGAGCTGCTGATCCGCCAGCGGCGTGACCTGATCGGTGACCATCCGGTGCTGGAGCAGCGTGCCGCTCATCAGGTCGACGGCTGCTCTCATGCCAATCACCTTGTGCAGATCCTCGCCCCGCACCATGGCAACGCTCTCGTCGCCGCCGACCATCGCGATGGACACGTTCTCAGCGGTGATGGGCTGGCCGAGCGCGAGGTCACGAGTGATCACGAGTACGGGTTCGCGATTGCTCAAGCGGTTGACGACCTGGAAGGCCAGGAACATACCGCCGAGGACCACGAGGACGCCCAGCACGAGCGAGCTGCGGCGGCGCTGCCGTGACTGCGGCAGCAGTTTGGGAACCTGAGCCGGAGGTAGCTCCGGGTTGACCGGCTCCTGCGTCGTGTCCGGCTTGATCTTGCCAGTCATCACGAGTTCCTTCCGACCAACGCGGGGGCCTCACCGATCCGCAACGGAAAGGTCGCCGATGTGGTGATCGGGGCGAGTGTGCCGCCGGAGCCACCCGATCCGTTCCAATCGGCTGACCAGATCACTGACGCCTTCACCTGGTACTGGGAGTTCGGGAGTCCGGCACTGGACTGGGTGAACACATGAGTGCACTCGCTGTTCTGCTCGTCCGGGGACTTCGTCCTGTCGTACGGCACGCCGGGCCCCCGGCAGGTCAGGGTCGCCTGCCCTTCACCGGGATGGATCGTCAGCATGCTGGGGGTCGCGGTGACCTCGGCCCACACTGGGCCCGCGGTGGCCTTCTTGCTGATCGCATGCCATTGACCCGGTTCGAACCAGAAGAACTGGCGCAGGCCCACGTAGCCGGTCTTACCTCGGGGCGGAGCAGTGACGATCTTGGGCTTCGGCGGTGTCAGCTCGCGCAGCGCCTGCTCCATTAGCATCTCCGGCGTGATTGATGGAGCCCCCGGGTCCGCCGGGCTTACGGCGTTGAAGATGTTCTCCTTGCCCTCGGGCCCCTCATCACACTGGACGTAACTGATCTGGCCCTCACCCGGAATGCTGTGGCAGTTCGTGAACGCCCCGCCTCCCCGGGACCGAGCAGCGGGAGCTCCCGCGTCGGTATTTCTGTGGATGCCGTAGGCGATCCAGTTGCCGCCCATGCGCGTGGCTCCGTTGTCGTCGCCCGCTGGCGGACCGGCCACGAACAGGAGGAGCTGGGTCAGCGCGACGGCGGCGTGCATGCCGCCCCCTTCATGGTCAACGCCGTCAGCCGCCACCGGCCGTCGGACGACTGTTTCAGGGTGGCTTTGACCGTGGTGGACGTCTTGGAGTCCGCGGTCTCCGGTATCAGCTGATGCGTGCGCCGGTCGGCCATCGCGGCCCCGGACATGTCCAGACAGTCGGTGACCTCAGCGTACTTACCGCCTACTCGCACTTCCTTGATCCGTGGAGAGGCTTGGCCATACGGCTCACGCCCCTGCTTGATGAGGCTGCGAACACCACCTACGAGGTGGTCGAGATAGCCGCCCTGCACATACGGCTGCAGCAACTCGCGAGCCCTGTCAGGCGATGACCTACCAGCTTCTGCCAGTGCCGGCCAATAGGCGGAGTACGCCTCAACGACAAGGTCGTGAGGGTGGGCAGACGAGGGTTCAGGGAGTGGTGTCGTGCTCGACGGGGCGGCCGGACGTGAGGGCAAACTTGTGTCAGTGGACGCCTGGCAGGCGGCCAACGTCATCGGCATGAGCAGGAGCGCCCCAGCACGGCGGCGAATCACCACAACCTCCCTCTTTCAGCTTACTGCAACCGACTGACTGCGAAGAGTAGCGTAGGGTTTGGCAAAGCCTGCATCAAGGCCGTGCGCTGTACTTTCTCTCGAGGTGATGAACCGTGGGCTGGCACCCGGGGCTCTGGAGCCGTCCCGCGAGGCGATCCTGTGATCGATCGGCCAGGCGTGCGGCTCGAAGATCGCCCGGCTTCGACTGCCTGGCTACCTTTGACCTGCCCGCCGCACCGGCCCTCTCGAGCTGCCGGTAGCCGTGCTTTCCAGCGCAGAAGCACGGCTACCGTCGTAATTCTGATGTCGGCGCCGGAGGCGACCGAGGATCGGCTGGTGTCGCTGGTGGAGGCGTGGAAGGCGATCGAGGAGGAGGTGCCGCGTTGCTGCTGGACCTGATCATCACCCGCCTGGCCGCAGTGACATACGCCTGGGGTCGTACTCCGCTCTAACGATCTGTCGTTCGCCTCGACATGAAATCCTGCCGCCACTGCTCGGCGGCCTGGATCAAGTTCTGGCTGACGTGCTCGAAGAACTGGCTCATGTCCTGCAGTCGGGCGCCGGCAGGGGTGGTGGAGTCGAGGATTTCGGCTCCGTAACGAGCCAGATCGGCCATTGCGGCGTTCTGCCGGGCGCTGACCAGCCAGGCTCGGTACCAAACGTCGGGGTCGATGACGTACCGGTCGCGCCGCCGGCGAGGGTCGCGTTCACGCCGGATCAGTTCGTGCTGTTCGAGTTCACCGATGGCCTTGGAGATGGACGCCGGGCTGACCTGGAGACGCTGGACGAGATCGGCGGCGGTGAGGCTGCCGCTGTCGGTGGTGTAGAGGCAGGTGAGTACCCGGGCAGTCATTCGCGGCAGCCCGGTCGTGATCATCAATGCGGTGAATCGTTCCTCCAGGGCGTGGACCGCTTGTGGGTCTCGCCCGGGTACGCCGGTGGCATCCGGCGGCGCCGAGGCCTGGGCGGAGGCCGGCCTGCGTCGGCGAGCCCGGCCCTCGGTTGCCTGATGGGCCCGGGCGGCCTGGTAGCTGTCGGCTCCACCGTTGCGGGCCACCTCCCGGGTGATGGTGGAGATCGGCCGTTGCAGGAGCTTGGCGATCTCGGTGTAGGTGAGTCCTTCGGTCAGCCCCGCGGCAATGTACTGGCGGTCCTGATAAGTCAGCCTGCCTCCCGGCATCGGGCGTGCCTCCTGTCGCTGTGCCATGCCCAGCCCGCTTGAGGTGTCCGCCGGGCGGATGGACAGTATTGCGTTTGTCAGCATTTCATTGCAAGTACGCTCACTCGTCTTGCATTCATTCTCATGGTCATTGCAAGTCGCATAGCTGTTTACCTGTATTTATGGGGGAATCCGTCGGATTTGTATTGCGAATTTCGTGAATGCAAGCTAGCTTTTTGCCTGAGTCGAATGAGTACTATCGCGAGCGAGGCGATCAGCGTCGCGCTGATGTCCTCGCCTGGAAGGAATCAACATGACCCGATCACTCCCCTCAACGGCAGGGCTGCTCATCACCGCCGTAGCGGTGGCGGCGGCCGCAACGCCGGCCCCCGTGGCATCTGCCTCCGCGGCGGACGCCCCCGACCACGCCCAGGTCCAGAAAGCGCTCGACCAGGCCGTGGCCGACGGCGGTGTGCCCGGCATGGTCGCCGAGGTTCACGACCGTCGTGGGCGGTGGTTCGGCTCCGCGGGGGTGGCCGACACCCGGACCGGCCGCAAGCGTCAGCCGAACGAGCGGTTCCGTATCGGCAGCGCCGCCAAACCGTTCACGGCCACCGTGGTCCTGCAACTGGCGGCCGAAGGGAAACTGAGGCTCGACGACACCGTGGACACGTGGCTGCCCGGCCTGGTCAAGGGCAACAACAACGACGGCGGCACGATCACCATCAGGCACCTGCTCAACCACACCAGCGGGATCTTCAACTACGGCAACGACCCGGAGGAGTTCGCCAAGTTCTCCGGCCCCGCGTGGCTCGAGCACCGCTACGACACTTACACGCCCGAGCAGCTCGTGAAGATCGGCCTGCGCAATCCGCGCTCCTTCGAGGCACCGGGTGGCGGCTTCGTGTACTCCAACACCGGCTACATCCTGGCCGGGATGATCGTCGAGAAGGTGACCGGCAAGACGCTCGCCGGCGAGATCTCGCGGCGGATCGTCCGCCCCCTGGGCCTGACCGGGACATACCTGCCCGGCAAGGAAACGAAGATACGCGGCCCGCACCCACGGCACTACTCGACGTTGTTCGCCGCCGAAGCCGACGCCAAGGTCTACGACGTGACCGACCAGAGTGCCACCACCGGCTGGGCGGCCGGCGGCGTGGTCTCCACGGTCGGCGATCTCCACCGATTCGCCAGCGCGCTGCTGCGCGGCAAGCTTCTCCCGCCCGTCCAGCAGCAGGAGATGTTCACCATGGTCAAGACCGGGATCAAGCTGCCGGACGGCACCTGGAAGGACACCTGGATCCCCGACACCACCTACGGCACCGGCGTCTTCTCGTGGAAGCTGTCGTGCGGTGCGAAGGTCTGGGGCATCGGCGGCGCCATCACCGGTGGTTTCTCCTTCGCGATGGGAACCCGGGACGCCAAGCGCATGATCGCCACCAACATGAACATCGACCAGTACGGCCCGCACAACTCGCTCGACACGATCAAGAACGTGCTGCACGCCGAGTTCTGCCCACCCGGCTCCCAGACGCGAAGCAAGTAACGATCAGCATGGACTGAAAGCGCTGCGCCGGTGCCGCGGTGTTCGACCAGGCCACCGAGGCCGGCCCGGCCATCTGCCATTTGGATGTGCCGTGCGTCCGGACGGCCGACACAGGGGCGCTATGTCAGTCCTCCGGCCCGGGAGCGGTTCCGGCCCGGCCCCGGCCGCCCCGCCGCCCTCCTCATCCGGCATCGCCAGGCGCAGCGTCCCTCAGCCATCTGCGGCTGGCTCCGCCAAGTAGCGCTGCTCAATCAAGATCGCCCCGGCGCACATCGTGCCGGATCGCTGCCTGGCGAATCGGCCGGCCGGGCGTGTTGCTGAACTTTTGATCTTGCTCTTGGTGATCAGCAGGTGCATGTCCCAGGCAGCGTGCGCTGGCGGGATCCTTTGTGTGCAGGTGGGCGTCGGGTTTTAGATGGCCCCGGGGGGCGATGGCGATCAGCAGGAACTGGTCAGCCGGATCGCCAGGTAGTTCGCTGGAGTCCCGTCATGCCAGGAGGGTGCGCCAGCGGTCGGCGGAGTCGATCATGTCCAGGCTGACCCGTTCCAGGAACGCTGCCGCCTTGACCAGTCGTTGCCCCACGGGACTGTCGAGCCCGTATATCTCGGCTGCCGCCGTCGTTGCCTGCACCGTATCGAGCGTCTGCCGCCTGCCGGTCACGATCGAGTGATACCAGGCGTCGTCATCGACCACGTAGATGTCGCGGCGCCGCTGCGGACTGCGCTCGCGACGGATGAACCCCAATTCGACCAGGAAGTTCACGGCGAGGGAGACGGTGGCCGGGCTGATGTTCAGCCTGTGGGCAAGCTCGGCTGCCGTGCGCTTGCCGTCCTCGGACAACAGCAGGTCGATGTGCACGCGGGCGCTCGTCTTCGGCAGCCCCGTCCTGACCGCCAACTCGACGAGTTCTTCCTCCATGACGCGGCCCGGCGATCCTGGCGCACGCGGGGGTGCCGGTGTGCCCCGCCGCGCGCGCTGGATCGTTGCCTGGTGTGCCTGCTGGGATCGGTAGCCTGTGGGGCCGCCGTTGCGTGCGACCTCCCGGGTGATCGTCGAGTTCGGCCGGTCGAGCCGCCTGGCGATCTCGGCATAGGAGAGCCCGTCGGCGAGTCCGGCCGCGATGCGCTCGCGGTCCTGCAGGGTCAAGCGTCCTCCTGACATGCCGCCAGTATTGCCTTCGCCACCAGTCAATGCAACTTTAAATTGCGTTCGATTGCATCGTCATCGCACTAATTTGATGCCGTTTACCTGGGAAAACGTGTTTCTTTAGATTGACTGAATTTCGAATGCAACATAGCTTTCGATCTGTGCCGAATACGTACTAACGTGAGACGAGGAACGACCATGCGCACCACCAGAAACGACACGGCCCGCACACCACGGGGCTCCAGGCGAATGGCGGGCACGGCGCTGGCGGCCGTGCTGCTGGCCGGAGTGGCCACATCGGGGACGGCCGCCGCGGACAGTAGGCCGGTGGCGAAGGCCGCTGCCGGGCAGGACCGCCCGGAACTGCAGAAGGCCATCCAGGCGTTCGTCGATGCCGGTCTGGCCGCCGGCATGCAGATCCGCGTGACCGATGAGCGGGGTGAGTGGGCCGGCAGCGCCGGGGTGCGCAAGCTGGGCTCGGCCGCGAAGCCCCCGACGAACGGGCGATTCCGGATCGGCAGCAGCACCAAGAACTTCGTCGCGACCGTGGTGCTGCAACTGGTGGACGCCGGCGAGATCGGGCTGGACAAGCCGGTGGCCGACTACCTGCCCCAGTTCAAACTGGACCGGGAGATCACCGTGCGGATGCTGCTGCAGCACACCAGCGGAGTGATCGACTACACCTACGACGTCGACTCCGACGGGAAGCCCGTGCAAGGGATCCCCTGGCAGGGCAAGGACTGGGTGGCCAAGCGCTTCCACACCTACCACGACGAGGAGCTTGTACGGCTGGCACTGTCCAAAGGGCCGAAGTTCAAGCCGGGCAAGGGCTGGAGCTACTCCAACACCAACTACGTACTGGCCAAGCTCCTGATCAAAAAGGTCACCGGCTCCTACGAAAAGGAAATGAAAAACCGGATCCTCGCACCGCTCAAGCTCTCGAACACCGAGCTGCCGGGCACCCGCACGGACGTCCGCGGGCCGCACGCCCACGCCTACTACCGGTATCAGGACGCCGCCAACCAGTGGAAGGTGATCGACGTCACCCGCCAGAACGCCTCCTGGATCTCCGCCGCCGGAGACATGATCTCCACCACCAAGGATCTCCAGACGTTCTTCTCCGCACTCAACAGCGGCAAGCTCATCTCGGCCCGGCTCCTGGCCGAGATGCGCAAGCCGCACCCCGACAGCACGGCACTCTACGGCCGCTACGGCCTCGGGGTGTGGGTGCAGGACATGGGCTCGGGCTGCGGCGGCACCGTCTTCAACAGCAACGGCAGCAACAACGGCTACGCGGCGCTGATGTACAGCACGCCCGACGGCAGCAAGACCATGACCGCCTCGATCACCACCGGGGACGCCGCAGTCGACACGGCAAAGGAGTTCCCGAAGGCGCTGGACAAGCTCGTCAAGGCGGCGTTCTGCGACGGGAAGGCCACGAACTGACGAGGCCAAGCCAGCTCAATAGACGGGGCCGAACACCGCCAATCCGTACACCTTGACGATGGACCCCTCACGGTCGTGCATCAGGAAGAGCGCGAACCCGGGCCACGCTGAGCTCGCTGAGCTCAGCGTGGCCACTTGTGATTTCTGGCCGTCGGCGGCGGCACCAGCCCCGTCACGGTGGCCACCGCCGAGCGCAGCTGAGCGCGGGGCACGATCGCGTCGATCATCTCCCACGCCTCGAACAGCCGCACGTCCTCGCTCCACTCCTCGGCCTCCAGCAGCACCTCCACCGCCTGGGCCAGCCAGGCCGAGGCCTTGGCCAGCCGGGGATGCTTGACGACCTTCTGCTTGTCGGCCTCCCGCTGCGCCGTGCCAAGCCGCGACCGGCTCTGCGCGGCCACTGCCGCCTGCGCGGGATCCGGCCCGCCGCGGGCGGTTCCGGAGGATGTCCCGGGCATCAGCGCGCAGGCGCGCGAGTTGCTCCTCCCGCTCGATGCGTACGTGCTGCGTACCCTCGACATCCACACCATCGAGGCGGCCGAGGACCGGCTCATCGCCGACTGCATGCGCAAGCAGGGCATGGGCTGGACTCTCCTGCCTGCCCCCGCTGCCGAAGACCCGGCACCGCTGAACCGCCGGCGTTACGGAGTGATCGAACCGGCGATCGCGGCGCGGTACGGCTATCACACCCCGCCGCCGCTGCCCGTGCTGGCGCGGCGAGAGGAGGCGTGGGCCGCCCGGAAAGTGACGTACTGCTGGATCCATACGTGGCGCAGCGTCTGCACCGCGGGGAGGTCACGCAGCCAGCCAGGTGCGGCCGGCGAGTGCACCGCACCCAGGACGCTGTTCCCGTCGGCGCCGATCTCGTGGCCTAGTTGGATGCGCTCGGCCTTATTCTTGGGCAGTCGATAGTCCGCGACTCGGGTCTCGTAGCGCTCGAACCATCCAGGTTCGGCCTGGGCCAGCAGCCAGTCGGGGGCGGCGGCCAGCGCGTTGAGTGCTGCGCGCACCGTTTCATGCACCTGCTCCAGCCGGTTCATGGTGCGCATGGCCATGAGCACGTGGGTGGAGTCGGTTCGCTGCCGACCACCAGCTCGCAGCAGCCCGGCGGTCACGGCACGCTCCAGGATGGTCAGGTAAGACCTGCGTCGTGGGCGAGGAGCGCGATCTGGGTGCGGTTGTCCAGGCCGAGCTTGGTCAGGATGCTGGAGACGTGGGCTTTCACGGTCGTGATGCCCATGGCGAGGTCGGCGGCGATGTCGGCGTTCGTCCTGCCCTGGGCGATCGTCATGGCCACCTCATGTTCGCGCGGGGTGAGGGTGGCCAGTGCGGCGCGGGCTCGCTCGTAGGCGCCGGCCTGGGCGACGGTGCGGTCCATCAACCGCCGGGTGATGCGCGGGGACAGAATCGGGTCTCCTGCGGCGACCAGGGTGATCGCTTCCACGATTTGCGGCGGCGAGGTGTCCTTGAGCAGGAACCCGGCGGCGCCTGCGCGGAGCGCGTGTAAGACGTTCTCGTCGGTGTCGAATGTGGTCAGCACGATCACCTCGGGCGGCTGGGCGCGGGCGCGTAGCCGGCGGGTGGCGGTGATGCCGTCCACGCGGGGCATGCGCAGGTCCATCAGGACGATGTCGGGGGCGTGGGCGTCGGTGGCGGTGATGGCCTCCTGGCCGTCGGCCGCCTCGGCGACGACGGAGATGCCGGCGGCGCCGTCGAGCATCATGGACAGCCCGGCGCGGACCAGAGCGTCGTCGTCGACCAGTAGCACGCGGATCACGCGGGCCATGGTAGCCGGGCGTGGAGCCGGAACTCTCCTTCGGTGCTGTGGTGGTCCAGTTGCCCGCCGGCCAGCCGTACCCGCTCGGTGAGTCCGACCAGGCCGAGCCCGCTGCCGGGCGCGAGGGGGACGGCGTCCGCCGGGGGCAGCGGGTTACGGAGGTCGATCAGCATGGGCGTGCCGGGAGCGCCGCGCAGCAGCACATCGACCGGCTGACCGGGGGCGTGTTTGCGGGCATTGGTGAGCCCTTCCTGCACGACTCGGTACGCGGTCCGAGATGCGGCCGACGGTAGGGCGGCGGCGTCGGTGACCTCCTCGCGGAGACGTACCGGCTGGCCCGCCTGCCGTGCGTCGGCAATCAGGCCGGGCAGGCCGGCCAGACCCGGCCAGGGTTCGAGCTCGTCCAGTTCGTCGTCCTGCTCGCGGAGCAGGCTGATCACCTGGCGCAGTTCCTCCAGCGCCTGGTGGACACCGGCGCGGACCACCCCGGCGGCCGTGGCGAGCTGGTCGGGGGAGGAGTCCGGGCGGTATTCCAGCGCCCCGGCGTGGGTGGCCACCAGGGACAGGCGGTGGGCCAGCACGTCGTGCATCTCTCTGGCGAGCCGGCGGCGTTCGGCCATGCGGGCCTCGGCGATCCGCCTGCCTTGTTCGGCCTCGGCGCGGCGGGCGCGTTCGCGCAGGGAGATGAGCAGGGCTCGGCGGAAGCGGGCCAGCGCGCCCCAGCCGAGCAGCGCGCCGTAGGCGGAGCAGATCAGCAGCAGCCACCATGGCACGGAGATGCCGGAGTTGGGCCGCCACAGCCTTTGGACCAGGTGGGCAGCCATGCCCGCGGCAGTCACCGCCGCCGCCACGGGGAAGCGCCTGTGCTGGGCCACCTGCAGCGCCCCCATCGTCGCCGCCGGCGTGGCCACTGGGGAGAGCGTGGCGAGGAGGGTGGCGGTCAGCGCCCCATGGGTCGGCCACCACAGCTGGGCCAGCGCGGCGACCAGGCTCACCGCCGCGACCGCCACGTCCAGCCCCCAGGTGGGTCGGCCGGCCTGGCCCCACAGCGCCATGGTGGTCAGCGCGCTCATCGCAAGGACCACGCTGACCACGACGAGCGGCTGAGGGGGTCGGATATGGCTCATCGGCCCAGGCTAGCCGCCGGAACGGCGGAGCCATCACCTACCAAAGTCGGACCCGTACCCCACCGGGGGAGGGCAGGGCGCGACCACGCGCCCGATGCGGCGGACCCGGCTGACGGGAAGGCTGACCGGCATGAACACCTCCATCAGAAGGCTGCTGCTCACCGTGATCGGCGCGCCGGCGGCCGCCCTGGCCGTCTGGGCCCTGGCGGTTCCGGTGGCCGGAACTGCGTTGACCGTGCGGATGGGCAGCGGCACGCCGACGGTCGGGCCGGTGTCGGTCGTGGCGGCGAGCCTGCTGGCCGGGCTGGCGAGTTGGGCGCTGCTGGCCGTACTCGAGCGATTCACGTCCCGGCCCAGCCGGATCTGGACGATCATCGCCCTGGTCGTGCTCGCCCTGTCCCTGTTCGGCCCTCTCGGCATCGCCGTTGGCATCGCCGCGACGCTGGGGCTGGTCCTGTTGCACCTGGTCGTCGGCGCCGTGCTGGTTCCGGGGCTGGCGCGGCGATGAACGTCGCGCGGCTCGCCCGCGTACGATCATTCGTTCTTGTCGACGGCGGCCGCGGTCACGGAGCTTGCGCAGCCCACCGCCCAGTTCCGGCCGGTTGAACGGGTGAACCGTGGAAGTTGATGTGCGAACGCTGGCCGGGACGGACCAGCCGACTGCGGGCCGCCGCATGCGGACCTGCGGGCGCCGCAGAACGGGTCTGCCAGTCTGGTAAGCCGATCATGGAGGAGGCCCTATGTCGGACGGCGATGAAGCGTCGTTTCTCGGAGAGTTCAGTCAGCGGCTGCACAGTGGCGACCTCGGTGTCGTGTGCGATGCGCTGAGCGATTATCAGCAGGCGCAGGCGAACACCAGGTGGGGAGTGGACAACCCGTACTGGCCACTGAACAACGAGGTTCTCTTCGTCGCCCGCGACCTCCTGGACCGGTCGTCCACGCTCGACGACGAGAACCGGCATCGGGCGCTCTCCTGGTCGCTCACCATGGTGTGGCACCTCGGTGAAGACGAGGACGCCGACCGGATCGCCGAGATTCTGGAAACCACCTCGGACCCCGGGCTGCGGGAGGAAGGGGTGATGGCCGCGTCCACTGCTCTCGAGGACGCGGAGGAGCCGAACCCTCGGCTCCTGGCGGCCGTGCGCGCGATCGCCCTTGACGAGAGCCTGGACGCACGGGATCGCGGAGCCGCGATCCATGCCCTGGGCAGTCTCGACATGCCCGAGGTGGAGGCACTGTTCATCCGCCTTACCGCGTCCGGCGACCTCAAGGTCCAGGTCAGCGCCGCCGGGCAGCTGACATCGCCCAAGAAGGTTCGTGTGCACCGCGAGCTGCTCCAGCAGCTCGTCGACTCCTGGCCGGAGGACGCGGGCCCCTTTTCCAGCGACGTTCGTGATGCGCTCGTGGGCTTCCACAGCACGTACTGGAAGGACGCCCACCTGGACGATCCGGCCCTCCGGAACGCTCACGACGAGCTGCGGTTCCCGCTGACCGACGAGACGTGCCTGGAGGCGTTCACCACGCTGCTGCGCAGCGATGACCCGATCGCCGTGGGCATCGCACTCGACCACTACGAATACTGGGAGGGGCTGCGGCACGTCCTGGACGACTCCGACCTGGCGGACGCCTACCTGCCCGAGGTTCTGGAGCGCGCCCGCGAGGTGCTCCGTCGTCCGATCTCGCCCGCCGAGGTGAGCGCGCTGAACATGATCGGGGCGCAGCACGCGAAACCGGGTGACGCCGACCTGCTGGTGGACATCCTCGGCCGGACGGATTCCGACACCGTCCGGCATGAGGCCATCTGGATGGCGTACGGGCTCTTCGACGAGGCCGAACCTGCGGACGCCCGGCTCGTCGAGGCGGTGAGCGGTGTGATCTTCGACCCGTCCTCCGCCTCCCACGGCACCAAGGAGACGGCGATCCGGATCCTGGCCGACGGGCTCGGCGCGGGCGCCGACGACGTCCTTGTGCGTGCGATCCGCGAGGGGGAGCCGGATGTGCAGGTGCACGCGGTCTCCTACCTGGTGAAGACCGGCGGCCTGGACCGCCACCGTGCGGTCATGGAAGACCTGGCCGAAAGCTGGGAGGAGCGTCCTCCGGCGCGCTTCTGGGGCCAGAACCCCATCGACCTGGTCCTCGGGAAGCCGCACAGCGTTCACTGGGAGGGGCACCGGCTGCAGGACCCGGACCTGCATAGCGCGCACAGAAGGCTGCGCCTCCCCACGGCGGACGAGTCGTACCACGACGCCATGCGCACGATGCTCGAAAGCGGCGACGTGGCTGCCGTCGGTATCGCCCTGGACCATTGGTGGGATGCGGAAGGCGCCCTCGCACGAGGTGGCGAAGAGGCCCGGCAACCGGCGAGGGCGCTCGTCCTCACGCTGATCCAGGAGATCCTGCGGCAGCCGCCGTCCCCGCCCGAGCTCAGCCGCGAGTATGGTCCCCGCGCCGCCCACCTCACCGCCCTGTCGGCGCTGAGAATCGCCGCGAAGGACGACCTGTCCGTGCTCGCCGACTCGCTTGAGAGCGCCGACTCGCTTCGCGACCAGGTCCTCGACACCGTGAGAGACGTGCTGTGGTCCGTCGAGCACTCCCATCCCCGGCTCGTCCAGGCCCTTGGGGACATCGTGTGCGACGAAGCCGTCCCGATGAGCGAGCGCAGTCAGGCCTTGTATCTGCTGGGGGAGTTCCGGAGCGACAACTCCGTCGACGTCCTCTTGAGCGCGACCCGCTGCCCCGAGCTGGAGATCCAGGCAGCCGCCGCCCTGGTCCTCGCACGGGACGAGACGTTCGAAGAGCACCGTCCGATGATCCAGGCCCTCGCCGCGAGCTGGCCCACGGAAGACGTCCCGACCGAAGTCATCGAAGTGCGGGAGCTTCTCGAAGACTCGGACGAAGAGTAGGGCTCCTCGACCCACATACCATCTGACAAATCCGCACGAGGGCCGGAAGAGGGTCGGCGGCGCCCACCTCATCGACGCCCTCATCGACGCCCGCCCGCCCGTCACTGACCCCGGCGATCCGAGCAGTCCCTGCTCGCCAGCCACCCCGCCGTCCTTGAAAGTCTCGATGTCCGACCCCCACCGCTCCTGGAACTCCGGTCATGTACGCGCCTGGCTCAGCTATCTGGCCCAAGCCCTCATCCGCAACCACGCCGGGGACCTGGCCTGGTGGGACATCGCCCGCTACACCACTTCGCCCCTCTGGCGACGCCTGCTGCAAGCGGCGCCTGATCTCGGCCCCGCCGGCGTCCGGCAGCTCCGCAACCCCGACGAGCCGGACTTGGAGGATGAGATTCTCTAGCCCCGGAGCCCAAAGACGGACTCAGTCAGTTGCCGGACACCGTCCTCGGCGAACCTCAATGCCGACGTCTCCACCACTGCGGCCAGCAGAGCGCCCTGAGGATGGGGGGTGATCCGGGAGCCGATCAGCTCGACTTCGATCCCATCGGGCCCGTGTAAGCGTTCGATGCCGTCCAGTCCGTCGGTCAGCGGTGCAGCGACACCATGGCATTGCAGCGCATCCAGCTCAGACGTATCTGCGGCGGGCGCGACTTCGACCTGTACGGCGTCCTCCACTTGCTCACTCTTCCAGCTTCGGGGGCAAAGAGGAGCCCGTTCACGGCTCGGAAGTCGGCGTCCTCGGCTGTCGGACGCGGCGGTTCAGGCCGTGAGCAAGCCTTGACCAAGCTAACCCTTGCGCGACACCCAGATTGAGGGGCGGCAGGCGCTGATGGTTGGATTACTCCCAGGCTGTCACTCTCATCAAGGTGACGCCACTTGTAATGCGTTCAGGAAAGTGGAGGCGGTCGCAGGGAGCCGGACCCAAAGAGGCTCGACCTTTTGGGTTTATAAGGTGCTAGATCTGCTTCAGTCCACTTAACGGTAGGGCTCGAGGGGAGCGGGTCCTGTAACAGGGGATCTATTGCATCAGCGTGACCCTTGGCCCAGTCGATCCACTCCCGCGTGCTGTCTGCACTTTCGCTCGACGTGTCGAGGATCCTCTGTTCGAGATGCTCACAGTACGCGCGGATGTCCTGGGCGCGCCGCCAGTTATCGACCTGTGAATGCAGCTCTTCCACTAGGCGCGCTTGCGTTAGCCGCTCAATCGCGACTTCCCGGTCGAGTTCGGCTTCGCGCCGATAGTACTCCCTCGCGCGCTCCTCCGAGGCGGCCCGTG
The DNA here is from genome assembly GCF_052246675.1 of Nonomuraea sp. KM90. Lineage (NCBI taxonomy): Bacteria > Bacillati > Actinomycetota > Actinomycetes > Streptosporangiales > Streptosporangiaceae > Nonomuraea > Nonomuraea sp. KM90. Next base: position 31,950 of record NZ_JBQQCB010000115.1, read on the forward strand.
CCTCCGCAGAACCCGCGCGGTTCTCGGCGCAATTAACGATGGCCGTGACGTACTCCTCGACACGTTTCTGTTCAGAGTCATGCCATGTTCCAGCATGGCCGGAGGAGTGGCTCTCCAGTATGTCGACATACAAACGACCGGTGGGCCCTCTCTCCCAGGTTCGAGGCTTGGGATGGAGGCCGTTCGGATCGGCCTTGGCCTCCTCCAGCCACTTCCGATCCTGAGCGGTTAACTTGCGAGGAATGCGTCCGTACTGCTCCTTGACGGCAACGGTGGAAACCGTCTGCCGGACACAGATCTCCAGTCGGTCGTCTCTATGCACCATGCATTCATAGCCTCGGCCACGCGCCTCGCGCGCCACGGCGATCAGGATCCGGATCCCGCGCCGAGTCTGTTTATCGGACAATTCGGCAATCACCTTCAGGGCCCGGATCTCGGCTAAGATCGGATCCGCGCTGCGACGCTGCGTAGCCATTCTCCCTCTCAAAGGCGATGAAGTCGTACGACTTGTGCTGGTCTGCTTACGTTGCCGCCGGCCTGAGTTCGAAGCCTTCATTCGAGTCTGAAGACGGAGTCTGATCGGGCCTCAGCCTAGGTGTCCTGCCCCGATCGGGAGAGAAGGTCGTGGTAGGCGAGAGTGGCGTCCCAGGTGACCGGGAAGCTCTTGATGCCGTGGACGTCGGCGATCTGCGGGTGCAGCGTGGCCTCTTCTGCCGGTACGGCCAGGCATAGTGCCGGGAAGTGGCTGACCAGCGCGGGCAGCCCTGTCAGTTGGCGGACCTGGCGCCGCAGAACACTTCCTTGAGGAGGTTGTCCAGCAGCTCGGGGAACGCTGCCACGTCGCCTGCACGGTCTCCGGTGGTCACCGAGGCGGTCAGGGTCTTCTTGCCGTCGGGGGAGCTGTACATCAGTGCCGAGTAGCCCGCCGTGGCGCTGCCATTGTGGTTGTAGACGATGCCGCAGTTCGGGTTCAGCTTCTGTACGTACAGCCCGAGGCCGTAGCTGCCGAAGAGCCCGGCGCTGGCGGGGTGCGGAGTGCGCATCTCGGTCAGGAGCCGGGCGGGGATGAGCTTGCCGCTGTTCAGCGCGGAGAAGAACGTGTGGAGGTCTTCGGTGGTCGAGATGATGTCGCCGGCGCCGGCCGTCATGGACGGGTTCTGGCGGGTGACGTCGATCACCTTCCACTGGCCGGGGGTTTCCTCGTAGCGGTAGTAGCCGTGGGCGTGCGGGCCGGGGAGGTTCGTGGTGCCCGGCAGCAGGGTGTGCCGCATCTTGAGCGGCCGCAGGATCCGCCGCTGCATCTCGGTAGCGATCGAGCGGCCGGTGACCTTCTCGATCAGTAGCTGGGCCAGCGTGTAGTTGGTGTTGGAGTAGCTCCAGCCCTTCCCCGGCTTGAACCGCGGCTTCTTGGACAGCGCGAACCGTACCAGTTCCTCCGGCCGGTAGGTCTTGAACCGGTTGGTCACCCACTCCTTGCCCGCTGCGGGAATCCCCGGCTCGACCGACCCGTCAGGGCGGAACTCGCCGGTGTAGGCGTACAGGCCGCTGGTGTGCTGCAGCAGCATCCGCACCGTGATCTCCCGGTCCAGCTTGAACTTCGGCAGGTAGGCGGCCACCGGTTTGTCCAGCCCGACCTTGCCCTCGGCCACCAGTTGCAGCACCACGGTCGCGATGACGTTCTTGGTGACGCTGCCCGCCCGAAACACCCCGTTTGTCGGCGGCTTCGTGCTCGCACCCAGCTTGCGCACTCCGGCGCTGCCGAGCCACTCGCCCCGTTCATCGTTGACGCGCATCTGCATCCCCGCGGCCAGATCGGCATCGACGAACGCCTGGATGGCCTTCTGCAGTTCCGGGCGTTCCTGCCCGGTAGCGGCGTTCGGCACGGCCGCGCTGCTGGCCGGGGCGGCCGCCCCGGCCAGCAG